>NZ_JBGMEG010000003.1:0-323171 GCF_046365465.1 Anaerococcus groningensis
GTTCGTTCAACTCACTTAAGTGAACAAAAAAAAGCTCTAAGAAGTTTCTTAGAGCTAAGATCTAACCTTGGTAGGTATCTTTATTTTTTTGCATTTTATATAGAGCATAGGCTGCTATTAATAATATTATCAGCCAAATAAATACACTTTCTATACCAGTTTTTACTCGATCTGTTGATTTTCTGTCATTACCCTTACTTAACCAAGAAAATAATCCATTATTACCATCAACACCTTGATTTTTTGTAGCTGGTGATTTTACACTAGCTGCATTTGAATCTACTTCACCATCACTTTTACTTTTTTTAGAAGCATCATCACTATCGCTCTCGCTTCCATCTTCACTAGTAGGAGGTGTAGTCTCTGTTTGATTATCCTCTTTGTCATAATTCTCAGATTCATTTTTATCATCTATAGGTTTTTTAGGGTCTTCTGGATTGTAAGGAATATCTGGGAAAATTTTATCCCACCACCAAGGCTGTTCAGCTGGTGCTTGCTCTACCGGTTTGTCTGGGTGAGCTGGGTCAAATACTTTTCCAGGATATAGTATTTCCCACCACCAAGGTACTTCTGGCCTAGATGTATCTACTGGCTTATTTGGATTTTTTGGGTCAGTAGGATCTATTGGTGGATTTTCAGGATTAAATTCTATATCAGGATTTAATTGATCCCACCACCAAGGTTTTTTATTTTTATTTGCTTGTTCATCTGATCTATCATCTGTATTTTCATTTGGAGTAGTTGGATTTTCTGGTTTGCTTGGCTCATCTGGGTCCCAAGGCCAGTTTGGCCACCATGGAAATCCTCCTGTATTGGTATCTCCTCCACCATTATCACCAGGTGTTGGTGGATTGTTTGGGTTTGGTGGATATACTGGAGGCCATTTATCATCGTTTGGATTGGTTGGCTTAGATGGATTTATTGGTTTATTAGGATTTTCTGGATCTTCAGGTTCTGTTGGATAGATTGGAGTATTATTCTCATTTCTATCTGGATTTGTAGGATCTGTCGGCTGATTTTCCTTATCTGGTTGATAAGGATTGTCTGGGTCATTTGGTTTTACCGGATTGTTTGGGTTAAATGGATGATAAGGGTTGCTAGGATTTACAATGCTTCCATCATTTCTATGAATATGGGGATCATTATTTACAAATCTAATTTTAGTACCCTTGCCAGTTTCTAGATTATCTTTATCAAAATTAGCTTCATTGTAGGTGAAAACATTGGTTTTTAGACCATCACTGCTATTTTCAACTATAAAAACTAATCTATAAGCTGATTTATCAAATGTAACACTTCTACCATTCTCTTCAAAGTCTTCGTTATCTTGGCGGATTACATATTCATATCTACCTACCTTATCAAAGTTAGGCTTATTAAAATAAACTATATAGTCTCCACTATATTCAAAGCTTGCAAGTGTTGGATTTGGAGCATTATCTTGTGGTTTGATTACTACTTTTGCTTTATGAGGGGAATTGGCCCATTTTTCTTCGCCATACATCCACTCTACACCTATAGGAATATTTATCTGGCTATCAGCAGATGTTTTTAAAAATGGCATGACTACAAGTAAAGCCACAAATATTAACTTATATATTTTTTTAAATTGCTTCATTTTAGTCTCCATTCATAGGTCTAAGTACGCCTAATAATACTGTCCTACCATTTGTAGTTGCCTTTTCACATGTAGATAAGGCTATTATTCTATCATTTCTTATATTTATATCACGCTCATGAAGCTTTGTTTTTCTAGCATGTTCGATAAGAGCTTGCCTACCCTCCATGGTGTTTGTTGAGGAAGGATTAAATATTACTGGATCATAGGCATCAATTTTGCTTACCATAAAAATTTCTATACGATAAGTTTCTTTTGGTAGGAAAAGTGTACCAGTCTTGTGTTTATCAAAGTACTTTTGGTCCTCAAAAAGCACGACATCTCCAAACATGCCCCCTCGCTCCATATGGTGGCCATATAATAGTGAATATGGATCTTTAAATTCTTTATTATTTCTGTAATCCAAAAATATAGAACCACTTAAGGCGAATTTTTTGTAAACATCCTTATTTATGTATTCCATATTGTCCTCTCCTTGGACAACAGGGTGGTCAATGTTTGTATCATCAATAGTAACCCAGGCTACTACATCTTCATTTATTTTCATCAAGTCCCAAAGAGTAGGATTTTCTCCATCTTCGGTAATTTGAGGTTTGTATTTTAAAAGCTCATCACCTGCAAAACCACCTCGAAATAGCATATACGAATTCCAAAGGGAGTAGCCTGCAAAAAGCATTACTAGTATTAAAATGATTGCGACTATACGGTCAAGTATTTTCTCGCCTATACGAGATATATTTGCTGCTGTTTGCAAATTGCTTACTCCTTTCTTTGGGATTGATTTAAATTGTTAAGATTTCTCAATGGGTGTTAGTATATAAAAATAATATTAGTTTAAAAGATCCTTCGATTTCATTCGCTACGCTCATTACACTCAGGATGACAGTTTGGTATGGAGTGGATTCTTCCCAGCATGAGTAGAGTCTAACAACATATACTGGAAATAAAGCGATTCTACTTAAACCACTCTCATCGTGCTCTGTCACCCTGAGCGTAATGTGTCGATAGACACATGAAGTCGAATGGGTCTGTTCTAATATAGTTAGTTATTTGGTAGTCCCTTCCCGGGACTAGGGGCCGTTTTAAATCTGGCGAGATTTTAATTTTTAATATGTTATTTTAGTTATTAAGCGTATTGTTCTTCTTCCTTATCTCTTTTGAAGTATACAAAGAAGATAACTCCCGCTGCTGCGATTGCTAGTACAAATGGTGCGATGTTTTCGATAAGACCTGTTGGGATTTGTGCTGTACGGCTGTTTTCCCAAGCGATATCCTCAATACCTGCAGTAACTGTAGCTTCTGCCGTTGCACCATCATCTACATTTCCACCATTAAGTGTAGCACCACCTGATACGTTAGCTACATATCCTCCATCAGCTGGATCTGACTCTGTAATTGTTACAGTATCATCAGCTGTTAGACCAGTTAATGTTATTGTAGAATTATTTGTTACACCAGAAATTGTGATATCTTGTCCAGTAGTTACTGCTTGATTTTCTACATCGTTCCCTACACCATTTGTTGAGTATCTAACAGAAGTGTTGAATCCAGATCCCACATTGATTGTAAATGTAAATGTATCTGATAAATTAGCTTGGTTACCTGTGATTGTTTTTGTAATTACAAGGTCTTCTTGAGCTAAGGTATTTTCAAAGTTAGGTGTTACCTTATTAGTTCCATCGTGAACAATATAGTAAGCTATCTCTCTACCATTATCTTCTGTTCTTTGTACAAAAACATCTATATAGTAAGTAGAATCAGAATCAGTCATACCTGATATACCAGATGGATTTTCTGTAACTTGGTATCTATATACACCTACCGGTAAATCTCCTGCTGGTTGATTTACTGTTACAGCTACATTTCCAGTTGTTTGACCAGCTGGAAGAGTTATAGAAGCAGTTTTCCCGATAAGATTTCCACCTGTTTGGTTATTATATCCTGCATAGCTTCCTCCGTTATCATCTGTTATACCTACTTCAGTGATTGTAAAATCAAATGTACCCCCACCAAAGTAGTCACTGCCTGTTACTGTTTTAGTTAGCTGAGGAACTGTGTTTGTACCTTCAGTTGTACCTGCTGGTGCTGCAAATGCGTTACCAGCAAATGCACCAAATGATAATGTAGCTGCTAGCGCTACACCAGAAACTTTTTTGAAAATATTATTTAAATTCATTTATTTTTCTCCTAATTTTTATTTTTCCTGATAAAAAGTGACTCTTTATTTAAGAAATCCTTCGACGCGCTCCGCTTGCTCAGGATGACAGGCGGTGTCTAAATTATTGATTTTGGATTATTTAGTCGGCTTGCTGACAAAGTCACTTCGTAACTTTGAAACGCCGCGACATCTGACCTACCATACATCCTGCTTCGCACGATGTGGTTAGGTCATTAGAAGTTTGACCTTCTATAAAGGGCAAATACTTTTCCCTTTATTTCATCTTTTTCAACCGGACCAAAGTATCTACCATCTTTGGCTCCTCTTCTCATATCTCCTAGGGCAAAAACTTCATTTTCTTTTAATTTAAGTGGGAATTTGATTTCTTCTGTTGTTTCATCGTATTCCCCGGTTGGGTAGAAAATATTTGTTTCTGCTTGATATGATCCGTTTACTATCAACTGTCCTTCTTTGGAAATGTCTACTTCATCTCCTCCACTTGCTACTAAACGTAGCGCGTAGTTTGCATCATTCTTACCTACCACTACTACATCACCCACATAGAAATTTCTATCAAGTCTGTAGTACATTAACAAATCACTTGGTACCATCTTTGGAAACATGTCGTCATTATAGACTACAAAAAATCCAAAAATAAAAGTGAACAACAACCATAATACTAAGATAATAAGAAATAATTTCTTAAAAAAACCTTTAATTGCATTTTTGTTTGAGACATCAACTCGTTTCTGTCTAATGATTTTATTTATATTTGTAAAATCGACAGGATCTAGCGAGGTTTTACTATCCGCCTGAGCTACTTTTATTTTTTCACTCATTGCTATTCTCTCTTAATGCTTTTAGTTCTCTATTCTTATCATCTAGTAGAGTTTCATATTTGATCTGTTGGTTTTTAAAAGCCTCGGCATAGAGGTCTGAAAACTTTTGAACTTTTGCCAGCACATCAGCTTCAGACACTCCGCCAATAGTTTGCTTCTTAAACTTAAGATTTTCTAAATATTGTTCTATTTTTTCTAATTCATTCATCAATACCCCCTGCTAGTTTTTCTTTTTTGTAAAATCTATATGCAAAGGCCATTATTGCTAGGGCAAGCATTATAACCATAGGGGCTATGTCATCGATTATGCCTGTTGGTACTGGTATTGGTTCATTTTCGAATATTACTTCAACATCACCGGTAATAGTACTTAAATTTAAAGTATCACTATTATATATCTCTCCATTGTATTTATATTTTACATAACGGTTGGAATGAGATTTTACTTTTACATTTTTACTACCATAAGGCATTTCTAATTCTATAGATTCCCCGCTTGGTATAATGTATTCTTCTTTGTAACTTTCATCATCTAACATGTAGGATACAGTAAATTTAATATCCTCTGCGGATGTATTATCGCCTTTTACATTATTAGTTATTTTAAAGGTATATTTATCTCTTTCCCATATTCCATAAAGAATGTTTGGCACACTATCATCGGTTATCATTACCTCATCGCCAGGTTGAAAGATTTTGCCACTCTCAAGATCTTTAGTTGTCGACCATCCCTTAAATGTATAGCCTATTGTATTCTTTGCTTGAGGCTTAGGAAGAATTTTTGTATCATTATTTCTCAAATCTTCTTCTCCTCTGTTATCCTCAATGTTAGTAGGCAAATCATATGGCTTATCTCTATATTCATATATAACATCCGGTATGCTTTCACTGTGTGGTGCGATTTCTTTTAAGGTCAATGTTGTAATATCATATTTATTAAATACCGGCTTAAACAATATATTACCTATAACATTTATAATATCTCCGGGTTGGAATACTTTATTAAGCATCTCAGAATCTTTTATACTTGTAAATTCAGAATTCTGATCAATTACCCAACCTTGGAAAACTTGATCTTCAGGAACTTTTAATGTTTTTCCTGTCGGATTGTTTTCATCCGGAGGAAATTTATAGATATTATCTGTATATGGCGGTATAACAATTGCTTCTGCATTATTTACATACTCATTAGGATCTGTATAAATATAATCGCCACCTTCTAGTTGGGGTGCTCTATACTTTACTCTATAGATTTGTGATAGAGGTCTAAATTCTTCTCCCACTGGGGCTAACCAGACAGGATATAGGAATAAATCGCTATAAACAGGATCACTAAAGTTGTATTCTGTTAGTGTACCGTTGATAAATGCATACCATCTAAGCTCTGACCCTGGGGTTTGTTGGGCTACGGGAGGTTTGTCCGCACTAAGCTTAGACCTATCTACCGTATCCCCCCTTTTTACTTTTTGTTCAATAACACCTGCTTCAGGGTTGTTTCTTTGCCTATAAGCTCTAACTGTATAGACTGGCTCTTCCCATTTGGCGTATAATTTTACATTATTGTCAGGCATGGTCATTGATTTTAGGTCTACTGGATTACCTGCACCATTGGGTTTATCAAACCATCCGGCAAATATTTTGCCATCGTCATTTTTTGTTTGACCAATTATATAATTTTCTGGGGCATATTGAGCCAAGGATGAATCATATAAAATGTTACTTTTTATGATATCAGGTCCATTTCCATTAGTAGAAAAGATTAGATCGTGCCTATTTCTCTGATAGAAAACCCACACCTCATTTTGTTCAGATGTCTTACCATCGGCGTGCCTTGTACTTGCTCTGGCGAAGTTGTTTCCTGGTCTTTCTACGTATTTGTAGGTATAGCCTGGTATGATTTCTCCACCAGTATAACCTTGCCTTGATGAGTCTACTTGAGATGTTTTTGCATCAAGTCTAATTAGCTGGTTGGTCTCAACATCAATGATTCTAACATTCCATTCATTCCTACCTTCACGCCATGCTAATAGATTGTAGTTGTTTTTTGGCATCCTTGGAGGACTGGTCACAATTTGACCAGCTATACCATTTTCCTTAAAAGTATACCCTGAAGGCAACTTTCTTAGAGCTTCCTCAAAATAAGGCTTGGTATCTGCTCCCCATTTTAATTCTACTTTTACAACGTCAGTCTCATAAAGAACGTATGACTCAAAAATTCTAAATATGAATTTATCCCTATCATAGTAGAGATTAATCTCTGTGGAGTCATCCCCTCTTATGATTTTTCGTTCATCAGCCCTGACATAGTGTATCTTTTCATTATTCATAGTAGTAGCAGATAGTTTATAAGTGCTTGAATCAGCGTTAGTATATGTTCCGGCATTAGCATTTTTTGTTTCAGAATCATATAGGGAGTAGCCACTATCATCAGCGTTTTCCATAAAATGGTTGATGGTATATTTAACCACCCTAGGAGTCCATATGGCATAAAGGGTCATGTCTTTAGTGATAGGGGTATTGGAATTAAATTGACTTCCATTTTTTGAAGTCGACCAGTACTTAAAGTCATAGCCTGGCCTTACTGGTTTTGCAAGATCATTTAAACTTAATTTGTCTCCACTATATACGACTTTATTATTTACATGAGTCCCTCCTTGGGAATCAAAGGTAACTGTTAGTGCTTTTTTATATACTGCATAAAGGTTAAGTCTAACGAAATTGTCTGCACCCTGTACACTTTGGATAGAGTCCTTTGTGATTGGAGTGCTAAAGTCAAAAGCTGTACTTCCTTCTGGCTTTGTAGCCCAGTGTGAAAATACAGTTCCACTTTCGCCTGGGATTACTGGTACATCTTCTGTTGTAACTTTATCGCCTAGCGGTATTTCCTTAGTGGATAAGACTTCATTCACGTATCTTATAGTTCCATCACTATTTTTAACTTCTTTTCTATCTATAAAGTTGATATAGGCTACATCAGAATATTTTCCATTTAGATATATGGTTTTAGGAGATGATTCTGTTACAGTCACCGGTTTATCAAAATTGAATTTCTCTCCAAAAGTATCTGTCTCTATATCATAATAATGCCAGCCTGCAAACTTACCCTTATAACTCAAGATAGGTAATTCTGGTTCAATTAGCTTTTCACTATCTCTAATTGTTTGGGTATCCCATACTTCTCTATTGCCATCTTTATTCCTATTTAAAAATACAAACTTTATTGCTTGTGCTTCTGGGTCTGTGATAGCATAGATAGAAAAGCTATCAGCCTTAAAAGTTACTGTGTCATTTGTCTTATTATCTACTTCAACCTTTTCTTCTGGCGCATATTGGTCTTCTTTGTGGTAGACTTCTATGTCTTTTGCTTCTTCTATTCTTTGGTTACTAATCTCTACTTCTACATTATTCTTTGCTGTGACTTTGTATTCTTCGTCATTTTCATCAAAGATTGTTATATCGTAAGCTGCTAAGATTTCTTTACCTTCAATTTCAATCTCTACTGGATATGCTTTTACTTTTGTATATCCTGGTAGGTTACCTGAAAGTTTTATTCTTGTTCCATCGTTTGATTTTTGGCTATAAGACTTATCTGTGTATATATCCGCTAATACTTGTTGATAGGTTAGTTTTTCTTCTGTCTCTTCTTCTAATTTATTAGTTTCAGATTTTTCTTCGGATTCTTCGTAATCTTCTTTACTTTCAGACTCATTATCAATAGTACTTTGTGGATTTTCTTTAGAATCTTCTTCTTTTGATTCCGCTTCATCTTTTATTTCTTCAGAATTTTCATCTTTTGGAAGTTCTTCAGATTTATTTTTAGATTCTGAATCTTCTTCTGTGTCTGAACTTTTTTTAATAGTTTCTTCTTTGTCAGATTTATCTGCTTTTAAATTTCCAGCAATAACATCTAAAAAGTCTTTTTTCCAATCTATTAGTTCTAAATTATTAGTTGGCTTCGGGTCTTCATTATTAGTTGCTGGAATTTCTTTTTGATTTAATGAACTTGTTAAGCTATCTAAGATATCCTTTGGATCTTCAACTTCCTTTTCTTTTGTTAGCTCATTGTTTAATTCTTCATTATTATCTTGAATAGTTATAAATGGAGATTTAACTTCATCATCTTTTGCTTGATTTGTTAAAGTTTCCTTTTCTTCTTTTTCGATATCTTTTGCAATGGCAAACTCATCTGCTTTGCTATCTAGCTTTATTTGATTGGAAAGTTTTGAAAAATCATTTATTTCAGTGAATCTTAAATCTGCTTCATCTTTTTCATAGAAGTAGACTTTATCTAAGTCTCTTAATTTACTCGATTTAATTTCGATTTTATATTCATCATTAGAATTTTTATCGTATAAGTTGTCATCTTTATCAAATATTTCAAAACCAAAAGCTAAGACATTTTCTTTTTCCATGTCTGTAATAGCATTTTGAATTTCATAGGCTTTTAGGCTGCCATTTTCTGGCATATTACCTGTGATTTTGATGTCGATATCTTCACTGCTTAATTTTGTGTAGGAACTGTCTTCGTATAAAGTTGCGCTATCAGATTTTTTAACTATTTTTTCTTTTTCTTCTATTTCTTCTGTTTCTATCTGTGGTGTGTCTGATGTTGCTTCTTTATTAGTTTCTTCCTCTCGTTCTACTTGTATTTCTGATTGTTGTTCTTCAGTTTTAGTATCAACTGGAGCTTGGTCTTTAACTTCTTCAGTTTTTTCAGGAATATCAAGTTGAGTGTCGCTAGTTTCTGCTGGCTTCTCATCATCTTTTACTTCATTTATACTTTCATTCATTATGGAAGTATTTTGTTCTACATCTGCACTTGCATATGATTTACTTGCTGCAAGAGGCGCAATAGTAGATGATACTAACATTGAAAAAGCCATTATTGCGGACATTAACTTATATTTCAAACTTAACAGTCCCCCTTTCTTTAACTTTTAACATTTTGTTACTAATATATATAAACTAACTTTAAATTTATTTTAAATTTTATATTATTACTATACTGTTTACTCTACACATTTCAAACAAAATTTATAATTTTAGAAAATTTTTATTATGTCAAAAGATTGGAATATCAATATTTATCTAGGAAATCATTTACCCTAGTATTTTAGTCAGAATTAAGATTAATACTTTACAAGTATACACCAAAAATATGCTTTGTCATTTTTTATCTATGTTATATTTACCCAAAAAATAAAAACCCTTTATAAAGGGCTTTTATTTTTTTGAGTAGGCAATATTTACTTTCAGTCTTCTAACAAATCTAATGAGAGTTAGGATAAATAATATTGTACCAAGTATGGCAAATATTAGTGTTGTTATTCTTGTGATTTTAACCATATTATCCGTTTTACCATTTTCTTCTTCATTTTGACTTGCTGGCAATTCCTTGCCCGGAATTTTAAACTCTTCTGCAATCGCACTTTCGTCTCGATAGCCGTTTACAAGAAGTCTGTTTGGTCTAGGTGGTAAAAACGGACTACAAGTCAAAAGTGTTATGATATCTTCATTACCTCGCGGAGCAAGTTTATCCCAATCGTAAGGGCCTATCACCTCTTTATCTTTAACTACATATCGCATAGTTTCTTCAGCACGTTCTATATAAATATAATCTCCTGGCTGGAGCTGATCAATATATAAAAACATAGTATCTGTCCACCATCCTCTGTGGCCTGCTATAACAGATCTTGTTCCCGCACCTCCAATTGGTATAGACGTCCCGTCTACTTGGGCTACTCCTAGAGAAATGTGATCAAGGGTTGCATCAAGATATAAGGGCAAGTGTTTATCTAGTTTTGGTATAGATAAATAAGCAAAGGGTGTGTTGGTTTGTGTAAATTTTTCGTATCTAGTTTCGTAATCCTCAGCAGTAAATGGATCTGAAACAGTGATGTCAGAGTTTTTTACAGTTTCATTGTATTCTTTGGCATTTTCTGTTTCTTCTAAAACTTCTGCCTCTGACCTTTGGCTTTGAGCTTTTTCAAAGTTTTTTTGGGAGGCAAGGGCTGAGTAATCATTATAACTTCTTCTAATAAGAGGCACTGTTACAAACAGTAAACCCAAAAGAATAAGTAGATAACCTATAGTACTACTTTTTGTAAGTTTTAATCGATTCTTCAATAGTCTTTACCTCCGTACTTAGTGTATTTCTTCTTCTATGTTCTCTTATTATAATTATAATTAATACTGCAATAATTGGTAAGAGAATTAATGATAATTGTAAAAAGTCAGGTGCAAGTCTTTTGCTATTTGCCACTCCATCATCGATTGCCTCTTGGTAAGGAATCCTATGTCCTCTTACCAAAAGCCTGTGGGAATTTATCATATATGGTGTACATGTCAAAAGAGTTGCATAGTCATGGCCTTCTTCTACCATAACCGGGCTAAAATCTGATGGGTCAACCACCTGAATTTTATCCACTTGATAGGCTAGGGTACCTTCAAGATTATGGATATAAAAAACATCCCCTTCTACAAGCTGGTCTAGGTTTCTAAAAAGTTTAGCATTTGGTAGACCCCTGTGGCCGGTAATAACCGCATGGGTACTTTTACCTCCAATCGGCAAAGAGGTACCCTCTAAGTGGCCTAGTCCTTTTTCTAGAACATCATCAGTTGTACCTGCATATATTGGCAAATCTTGCCCGATTCTAGGAACTTCCAAGTGTCCTAACATTTCATTTACCTCAAGCATCCTAGCATATTCTGCACGTCCTGCCTTTTCTTCTTCAGTAAATGGGTCGGATAAACGTGATGGATCTAGGGTGTCGTTGTAGGCACGGGCTAAGTCCATACGTCTTTTGACTTCTTCTTTGTCTATATCTTCTGTTTCTTTGCTAAATTCTACAACCTCACTGCCAGACTCTATTTCATAGTATTTCTGACTTATTAAAGGATAGGCAAATATCAAAAGACCTACAAGAAAGATAAGGGCAAAGGGAAGATTTCTCTTTAGCCTTTGTTTCCTATTCATTTATCTCACCATTTGTATTATCCTGATTGCTTGGAGTATTTGTATTTCTCATTTGTTCAAACATATCAGATCCATTTTGGTAAGAAGGATAGCCACCATTATAGCTTCCATTCATAACGATATTCTTTAAGTTTTCTTGTTCTTTACGTACTTCTTCAAGTCGTTTATAGTAGTCCTTATTTTCTTTTCTTAATTTTATAAGCCTAATAATAAGGACTAAAATCAAGAATAGGGCTACGAAAAATAATATTCTAAACATCCAGTTCGCTCTATTCGTCCTAATTAATTCTTCATCCACAGCAGGTACATATGGTACCCTGTGTCCTCTTACTATCAGCCTGTGGGTATTGATCATAACCGGCGTACAGGTCAAAAGTGTAACATAGTCATGACCTGGTGCTACCACTAACTCAGAGAAATCGGATGGGTCGATAACTTTTATTTGGTCTACTTGGTAGGCCATAACGCCTTCTATGTTGTGAACATAAAATTTATCCCCGATTTCTAATTGGTTTAGGTGGGTAAAAAGTGTTGCTTCTGGTAAACCTGAGTGGGCAGTTAAAACAGAATGTGTACTATTGCCCCCAACTGGTAGGGAAGTTCCCTCAAGGTGGCCCACACCTTTTTGTAAAATATCCTCGCTAGTACCAGCATAGATTGGCAAGTCTTGGTTGATTCGTGGGACTTCTAAGTGACCAATCATTTCTGCTACTTCTAGCATACGAGCATATTCTTTTTTACCTTCTTCTTGCTTTTCTCTGGTGTATGGATCATCAGCTATATCTCCTGATAAGGACTCATTATAAGCATGAGCCAAGTCCATACGTCTTTTAATTTCTTCAGTAGATAAATCTTCTGTACCGGACTTAAAAGTATCTACCTGATTAGTTGAATCTATACGATAATAAAGTCTATTTATTAGAGGATATAGCATGATAAGTATCCCTAATAAAAATATTATACGCCAAGCCCACTTAGAAGCCTTTGACTGAGGCTTTTTCTTCTTTTTTACCTTTTTATTAGGATTTGACTTATTATCTTTAGCTTGTTCTTTAGTTTTATTTTTCTTCTTAAAAGCCATAGTGCCTCTCGTTTTCATAAAAAAAGGTGCTTTTGCCTAAGCACCCTTGAGCAGTTTTTGATAAATAATTTTATCTTTTCCGCTTTTATTAAATTCTTTTAACTAAAATTTAGTCAAATTATTGTAATGGAACTCGTCCAATTTGAGTTTTTTCTTCTTTTCTTACTATGTGGTTACCAAATAAAATCATTATTAAACCAATAGCTATAAATACCAATATTCTAATATCACCTGTCTTTACAAGAGGCCCTCTTGGTACTCCAGGAGTATCTTTTGGTACGTAGTAAGTTTTTGGTGGGCTTACTACTGGAGGAACTGTTGTCCTTGTAGTTGGTGGTGTAGTTGTTCTTGGTGGAGTGGTGCCTGGAGGGCTAACCACTGGTGGTGTTACTGGTCTATCTGGATTTCTCTTATTGACAATCATAATTGCTTCTGCATTTGCAGAATCTTTTGAAATTGTAAACTCAATTGGATTTACATCTAGAATGTAACCTGCCGGAGCTGCTGTTTCTCTAAGGACATATTTGCCGTAAGGTAGGTTTTCTACCTTAAATTCACCGTTGTCCCCAGATTTTACCGTATATCTTTTGCCATTTACTTCATATGGAGTTTGTTTACCATCTTCGCTTACTTTATAAAGGGCAAAGGTTGCTCCTGCTAGTCTTTTTTGTTCTTTGCTATCATCTACTTTTACAAAATTATATGACCCGTAAGGGCTATTTGGTGTTGGGGGGCTAACTGATGGTGGAGTTACTGGTCTGTTTTTGATAGTAAATGTAGGATTTTCACGGCTTAATCCTTCTGATTCTTTGCCACGGTTTTCAGCTAAGTTATAATCTTTTTGTGGTTGATTTTCTCTAAAGAAGTATTCCCCTTCTGGCAAACCTCTCACATCAATTTGTCCATTTACACCTGTATATAGTTGGTATTCTATTTCTGATTCTGCTAGATCATCTCTAAATTCATATAATCCAGCCTTACCCTTCACTCCCACACGTTCCTCAGTGATTTGTGCAGTATTATCATCATTTTCATTTGTAACTACTTTAAATAATTCAAAGCCAACTTTATCGATTGGCTCATCTGTAATGGAGTCTACTTTGTTAAGTCTAAGCTCGATTGGTGTTGGATTTTTGAAGTTTTTTACTTCAACAACTTCATTTCTCTTAACTGGATAATTGTTATCATTGTTTATAACATATCCATCACGTTGTTTTACCTCTCTAAATACATAAGTATTTGCTTCTGCAAGCTCTGGTAAACCTTCTATTGCTATCTCACCTTTTTCATTAGTTGTAAATGTATCGGTATATTGGTTGCCAATATCATAGTTGCCATTTTCATCTATACCAACTGGTGTAAGATTCTTTCCTGCTTTAACATAAAGTCTAAATTCTACGCCGGCAAGATCTTCATTTGTATTTCCATCTACCTTGTGGAGACCTATGGTAAATCTTTGGCCTTCTTTTCTGTTTACAACTGTTTTTGTACGACCTTCTTCAGAATTGTAAGTAAACTCTTCAGTATCTCTTTCATCTTCATTTATTATATAATCTTCAATGGTTTGAGTTTCTCTAAAGAAGTAGTCGCCATCAGGTAAATTATTAATTTCAATCTTACCATCTGCATTGGTTACAAGATCTGGCTCACCTTGGTCTTCTTTGTAAGCATAAATGCCATCTGCAGTTTTTTCTAGATTAATTGCTTCTTCTTCGCCATCTTCATTTTTTCTTAGAAGGTTAAAAGTAACACCTTCTAGGTCAATAGGCTCAAGGTCGCTAGATTCATCTTTATATGCAATTTTATGTAATACTAAAGGTACTTTTTTGTGTTGCTCAGTTTTTACATTTATTTCTTGAACATCAACTATCCCTGCTTGGATATTGGTAGTTGTGCTAGTTATCCTATATTCATGTTTTTCAGCTGAATCGTCAGTTTCTTTTAATAGGTAAGCTCCTGGTGTTAGATTTTCTAATCTTATGACATCATGGGAATCTTCTACTGTTGATTTTAAAGTTTCGCCTACTGGTTCGAATTCTTTTTCTACTTCAGCTATTGTCATAGCATCGTATTTGAGGCGTTTTTCTTCTAGCTCTTTACTTGTAAGATTTTCCTCACTTATCTTATACACCTTTAGCTCACGAGCTGGGCTATTCTCATCTCTATCCTTACCATTTCTTGGTATTCTTATGGTAATTTGGCTTTTGTTATTTGTTGACTGCGTATTTGCAGCATAGGTTGTTGGCGATAAAACTGCTGCTAGTACCATAAAGATACTAAGCAATCCAGCCATTAACCTGCTTTTTTTCTTAGTTAACATAATAAACTCCTATCAGTATAGATATTTTGTAAATAATTTCACATAATTTTAGTTAGACTTATTCAGATATATTATATCGTATCACTAGGGAATATACAATTGAATTTGCTGATAATTTAGGCATTTTAGAAGAAAATTACGATTTCTAAAAACATTGTTAAAAAACTTATTAAGATAAATTTACCAATAATTTCGATTAGTTATAACTTATACTTGTACTTGTAAACCCGACTCTTTTAGTATTATAATTATAGGTATGAAAGGAGATTTTATGGCAAAATATAATCCAAAAAGCTCAGATCCAGCTGAGTTTATAAACCATGAAGAAATTTTAGAAACAATTGACTATGGTAGAGCAAATGCTCACAATAGACAACTTATTATAGATATATTAGAAAAGGCTAGAAAGGCTAGGGGGCTTAATCACAGAGAAGCATTTGTGCTTTTATCATGTGCAGAAGATGACCTAAACGAAGAAATCTTTAAAGTTGCAAAAGAGCTAAAACTTAAGTTTTATGCCAACCGTATAGTTCTCTTTGCCCCACTATACCTATCAAACTACTGTATAAATGGATGTACATATTGCCCATATCACGGCCATAATAGACACATTCCTCGTAGAAAATTAACCCAAGAAGAAATCCGTGAGCAAGTAATTGCCCTTCAAGATATGGGACATAAAAGACTAGCCCTAGAGGCTGGCGAAGATCCAAGAAACAATCCTATTGAGTATATCCTTGAATCTATCGATACAATTTATAATATCCACCACGAAAATGGTGCTATCCGTAGGGTAAATGTAAATATCGCTGCAACCACAACAGAAAACTACAAAAAACTTCACGATGCAGAAATAGGAACTTATATCCTATTCCAAGAAACTTATAACAAAGAAAACTACGAAAAACTCCACGCTTACGGACCAAAATCAGACTACGAATACCACACCACAGCCCACGATAGAGCTATGGATGCAGGTATAGATGATGTGGGCCTTGGAGTTTTATATGGACTTGATAGCTACGAATACGAATTTATCGGCCAATTAATGCATGCAGAACACCTTGAAGCAAAATATAATGTCGGCCCACACACAATTTCCGTGCCACGTATCCAACCAGGAGATGATGTAGATGTAGAAGACTTTGAAAATGCCCTAGCAGATGATGTATTTGAAAAAGTAGTTGCATGTATCCGTGTTGCAGCTCCTTATACAGGTATGATTGTATCAACTCGTGAAAGCGAACAAATGCGTGGCAGACTACTAGATTTAGGTATCAGCCAAATCTCAGGTGCTTCCAAAACATCTGTAGGTGGATACACAGAAAATGAAACCAAAGGCTCAGACCAATTTGAACTATCAGACAACAGAACCCTAGATGAAGTTGTAGACTGGTTAATAGAAAAAGACCACATCCCATCATTCTGTACAGCATGCTACAGAAAAGGTAGAACTGGTGAAGTATTTATGGAAATGGTAAAAAATGTCGGAATAGGAAACATTTGCCAACCAAACGCCCTAGTAACCTTAAAAGAATATGGCCAAGACTACGCAAGCGAAAAAACAAAAGCAGATATCGAAGCCCTAATAGGCCGTGAAATAGACACTATTCCAAATGAAGAAGTAAGAAAAAATACTATAGAAAACTTAGCCGCAGTAGAAAATGGCAAAAGAGACCTATATATATGAGAACTTCAAATGGAGAAAGAGTGCACATTGCCATATTTGGTAACACCAATTCAGGTAAATCGACACTTTTAAACTATATAACCGGGCAAGAAACAGCCATAGTTTCTGCCACCCACGGTACAACAACCGACCCTATTAATAAGCCCATGGAAATCCACGGGCTAGGGCCGGTCCTTTTTATAGATACTGCAGGGATCAATGATAAGACAGACCTATCAGATAAGAGAGTAGCAAAATCAGTCGGTGTTTTAGAAAAAGCAGACCTATTTTTATACGTTCTAAGCCTAGAGGATGATTTAAGCTTTGTAGAAAAATTAAAAGAAAAAAATAAGCCAATTATCTTTATAGCACCAAAACAAGACCTAGAAATAGGGAAAAAAATTGCAGAAAAATTTAAAGATTTAAAACCACTTGCAATCAATGTAGAAACTGATGATAGGTATAAACTATTTGATAAAATAAAAGAAATAGCAGCTAATGATGGCCCATTAACCCTTACGGGAAGATTAGTAAAAAAAGCTGACACAGTAGTATTAGTTATGCCCCAAGATGAGGCCGCTCCAAAAGATAGGCTAATCAAACCGCAGGTAATGACCATCAGGGAATTGATAGACAAGGATGCAGTTTGCATCAGTACAAGCCTAGAAAACTTTTCAAACACTCTAAGCGTGCTAAAAAATCCACCAGACTTAATAATTACAGATTCAAAAGTATTTAAAGATGTCTACAAGCAAAAGCCAGCAGACAGTAAACTGACAAGCTTTTCTGTACTAATGAGTGGATTTAAGGGGGATGTAGACTACTTTAGAGAATCAGTAAAAGTTTTAGATGACAAAGTAGAAAATGTATTAATAGCAGAAGTGTGCACCCACCCACCCATAGACGAAGACATAGGTACGGTAAAAATTCCAAAAATGCTTAGAAAAAAATATCCTGATATAAACATAGACTTTGCCAGAGGCGAAGACTTTCACGATATAGAAAAATACGATTTAATCATAGAGTGCGGATCATGTATGTTTAACCGCGCCAGTGTAATGAATAGGGTAAAACAATGCAAAGAAAAAAACATCCCAATGACAAATTACGGGATGACAATAGCATATTTGCAAGGAATATTAGATAAAATAGACTACCAAGTTTAAGCTTGGTAGTTTTTTTGTGTAAGAAGGTATATAAGAATAATAAGACAGATATCTCCATGCGCGGCGCTTTTCTTGCTTAGTTGATATGGACAGGGTGTAACATAGATTTTAAATTATATTTCAATACAAAATCAAATCCCATTTCAACCGAGATATCTTTGATTTTGAGTGGAGAAATCTGGCTTGACCTTCTATTTTATGTAACAGATATCTCCACGCGCGGCGCTTCGCTTGCTTGGTCGATATGGATAGGGTGGATCTTAGATTTTAATTATATTTCAAAACACAAGAACTCCATTTCGACCGAGCACCATAGGTGCGAGTGGAGAAATCTGTGTCAACTCCTCTATTCTATCTAACAGATATCTCCACGCATTTCGCTTACGCTCACTTGGTCGATATGGATATGAGACCGCACAGAATGTAGATTCTATTTCAGCACAAAAACAATACCGTTTCGACCGAGATATCTTTGATTTTGAGTGGAGAAATCTGGCTTGACCTTCTATTCTATGTAACAGATATCTCCACGCATTTCGCTTACGCTCATTTGGTCGATATGGATATGAGGCCGCACAGAATATAATTTTATTTCAGTGCAGAAAAACAACTCCATTTCGACCGAGAAATCTTGATTTTGAGTGGAGAAATCTGTGTCAAAGTTTAAAATAAATATGATTCAATATCAGTATTCCATCTATCCGTCAAATCTTCCCAATCGGGATTCATAGAATTTATTAACCTATCTTTTTTGATACGGCTCCATTTCTTTAATTGCTTTTCCCTAGCTAGTGCTCCGAATTTATCATCGGTCCACTCATAGTACACTAATTTTACAGTATTGTAGCGATCAGAGAATCCATTTACCAAGTGATTTTTATGCTCATACATTCGTTTTTCTAAATTATGAGTCATGCCTACATAGACAGTTGTATTTGTTGCATTTGTTAATATATAGACGTAATAATTATTGGTCATATTTTCTCCCCGATTATAAATTACAGTTATTGCAGATATCTCCATGCGCTGCGCTTCGCTTGCTTAGTCGATATGGAAATGGTGTAACATAGATTCTAGATTATATTTCAATACAAAATCAATTCCCATTTCGACCGAGAAATCTTTGATTTTGAGCGGAGAAATCTGAATTGACTTTATATTTTATCTAACAGATATCTCCACGCATTTCGCTTACGCTCACTTGGTCGATATGGATATAAGATCGCACAGAATGTAAATTTTATTTCAGTACAGAAAAACAACCCCATTTCGACCGAGAAATCTTTGATTTTGAGCAAAGAAATCTGAATTGACTTTCTATTTTATGTAACAGATATCTCCACGTATTTCGCTTACGCTCATTTGGTCGATATGGATATGAGGCCGCACAGAATATAGATTCTATTTCAGCACAAAAACAATACCGTTTCGACCGAAAAATCTTTGATTTTGAGTGGAGAAATCTGCTATATCTTACAAACTCCCTCTAATAAATCAACTCAGCCTTTCTAGTAATCACATCTCCCCTATCAGTTACTATTTCATAGCCAGCATTATCAACCCTACGGCTCAGGCACGCCCTACATTCTGCTGCTTCATCGCCTGTACAGATTTTGTTATCATAAAGTTGATATTGTTTTCTATACATAGTTGGAGATAAGTTTGGCATTAGGACATTTGCCCCTGCCTTTAACCCCATCTCACGACCCAAAGGATTAATGGTTCCTAGGGCAGTCGTTGCTGGGATAAGTGCATATGGGAATAGGATTCTTAAAATAGAGACCAATCTTAAAGTTTTGGTATATGATCCATTTGGAAACTCTTTAAACGGAGTATCGTGGCTGGTTAAAAATGGTCCAATGCCTATCATATCTGGTTCTAATTTTTGTAAAAATCTTAGGTCCTTTATCAAATCTTCTGTAGTTTGGTAAGGGCTATCCACCATAAAGCCGCCACCAACTTGGTAGCCAATTTCTTTTAATTGCCATAAGGCCTCGTGGCGTTCTTCCATTGTCATGCCTGATGGGTGGAGCTTCTTAAAGTGCTCGCTGTCAGAAGTTTCCTGACGCAACAAGTACCTATCAGCCCCCGCATCATAAAATCTTTTAAATGACTCATAAGGTTTTATCCCAAGTGATAAAGTAATAGCTGTGTCAGGGTGGTTTGCTTTTATCTCCTTTATAATATCGACAATCATGTCATCAGTATAATATGGGTCCTCCCCACCTTGCATAACATATGTCCTAAATCCTAACTCATAGCCAATATCAGCACATTGGACAATCTCCTCTGGAGTCAATCTGTAACGGTTAACATTTTTATTTGATTTGCGGATACCGCAATAAAAACAGTCGTTTTTGCAGTAATTGGAAAACTCAATAAGCCCACGAACATAAACAGCATCGCCATATATGTCGCGACGAATACGATCAGCAGTATCAGCCAACCACTCATTCATAGACTCATCCTCTATCCAATTTTTAAGCTCCTCGTCTGTGTAATATGTAGTGTTTTTTAAGTTTGTCATATATCTATTATAGCAATGAATGAGGTGGCTTGTCTAATATATTTTAGTAATTTACTAGGGATTTAAGATATAAAGCAGATATCTCCATGCGCTGCGCTTACGCTTGCTTAGTCGATATGGATGATGTAAGTATACTGGTTTTTTTATAAAATCAAATTTACCATTTCGACCGAAAAATCTTTGATTTTGAGTGGAGAAATCTGCATAAAATTATGCTAGTATTTACTAGTAATAAATTAGCAAAATAATTAACCCCCAACACCCCGAGTGTCATCCTGAGCAAACGAACGAAGTGAGTGCGTCGAAGGATCTCTTTGGTAATATTTATCCTAATCGGGGTTAATGAATGTCTAGGAGACCCTTCGACTACGCTCAGGGTGACAGGTTGGTCTCGCAGTTCTAATATTATATAAGTTCATCAATATTTCTTCTAGAATAAAGAATTCTTCTGACTTCCATTACATCATCTATAACTACGTAAAATATAGAATAATTGCCAACATTTATCTTATAGTATGGATGTTTTCTAGTTTTACTAGAAATATATGGTGCATACATTAAAGGATTATCAAGTCTTTTATAAATAGCTTCTTCAACTTTATCAACTAATTTATGAGCTGCGCCTGGATTTTGCAAATCCACAGTGATATAATCAACTATCTCATTTAAATCCTGCTCAAATAATGGTAAGTAATTAATTCTATAGGTCTGATTGTTCATCTATCCTGTTCCTAATACTATTAAAAACATCATTATGTTCTAATCTCTCTGTATTAGTGTCAGCAATTATATCAGCCTGATCTAATTTTTTCTCAATAGTATCTGTTAAACTTGCATAATGTTCTAAGCTCATTACAACCATTGACCCATACCCATTTTTAGTTAGAAAAACAGGAGAATCAGTACTATTAACTTCTTTTTCAACATCTGTAAAATTATTTCTTAAATCTGATATAGGACGAATATTTATCATAATCTATAACTCCTTTTATCATTATTATATCATCATTTTACATATCTTCAATTATTAATTATTTTATTCAAATAATAAATACAGGTAATATTAATGTATTAACTTTATTACATCATTGGTTCTATTCATATAGTATTATATAATAACCAAGTGAACAGATCGAATGCTCGGAGAGAGCATCTTAAAAAATATTTACGTTGTACGACGAAAAATCTTTCGTTGCACTTATCGCCGCAACGATGCAACGATAAAACTAATATCTATAATAAAGGAACAAAAAAAGACAAGCTTAATTGCTTGCCTTGTGGTCTGATACCATGCTTTGCTACTAGCCTCATGGTCAATGTTAATGTACTTATAAAACACTATATTTCAACAGGTATAATTTTAATAAATTCAATTTTACCCCAACCCACGAAGTGTCATCCTGAGCAGGATTTGCACAGGCAAATTCGTCGCCGAAGGATCCCCTTCCGAATCAAGGACATGATGACAGACTTCGATTTGTAGACTTTGTCATTCTCGACTATGTGTGGAAAATGAAAGAATAGAGGTATCTACTTAAATAAAATTTACGTTGCACTTTCTGAGAAATTAAGTTGATATTAAGTATTATATATCAAACCTATCCAATGAGTATTCTAGCATATTCATATAATCTTTATTAAATCTAATATGTGCTGGAAAATAAAAGTTGAAAATTTCTTTAACTTCCTGTCTATTATTAGTAGTATTATCATCAATTGCTCCTAGATAACTATTTTTAATGTTATTAACTAAATTAAAATGTAAAACAAGCATATTTAATACACCCGTTTCTATATCACATAGCTCTACATCTGGATTAGCTCTATAAGATCTATCCTCTATATAATATTTAATCTTATTATGAGCAAGCAAAGAACCATTGTTTCCAACAGAAATTAGTTTTTTTCTTATTTCTTCATCCATTACTCCATCGACATAATTTTGTACAATTATATTTTGCTTATCAATACTACTTTCACTTGAAGCTTCTATCAATATGCTACCTAGTCTACTTAGTTCATTGAGCATATAATTTTTTTGTCCATCAAACGAAACTTCATAATTTTTATTACTTATATCCATAATTCTATTAGCATTTGAAGCTATGGTATTTGAACTTTTAGAGATATTATTAGCATTTTTACTCATTATGAATGTTAATACACCAAAAATAATTGATAGTAAAATATTAGTAAAAGCTTCTATATTATTAGATATCCAATTAATCATTTGACCTCCAACTCTTTCTTTGTTATTAAAAAATAAATAAATTTAGTATTTTTTTAATTCAAAATTTTGATTCACAGCAGAATATTACATTGATATATTAGTTGTAGCTTAAAGAATTAAATAATTTATAGAAACTTCAATATTACTTAAATACTATATTTACCATTATACAATATAACTTACTTTAATATTCAATTAATCATTAAAATTTATATAAGTATTTTAAATAAAAACATATCAGAATTTCATAATAGATAAACTAATAATTAATCAATAGAAAATTTTTTATCGAGCATTTTTTTTATTTGTTCTATACTGTATTCATTACTATCATATAAGCAGTACATCCGTCCATTTCCTTTTACTTCGTGTCCTATTCCGGTATAATTTCTGCTGTTAAACTCATCATAATCTCCAAATAAATGATTCAGTGACTTTCCAGCGTATTCAATAAATTGAGAAGTAGCTAAACCTCCTAACTCATATTCAAATATAATTCCCTCATACAATAATTTCGTTTTAAGATTATCATACTGATTATTTGCTTCAAACATCTCTTTGATACCCTCTGGGCTCATATACCACCACATATTATCTACCATAATCTAACTCCTTAAATAATGTATAAGTCACTCCTAAACGGATTAAATATTAATGCCTATTATATTCATAGTCTCAATTTAAATGTTTTAAAAAAAGACCCAGGACCAAGTCCTGAGCCTTATTCATTGCTTTTTCTTTTATTGTCTTTTCTTACTTATGAATGAGTCTTAAGCTTCTTCGTAAGAGTTTCTTCTTTTCATAGCTACGAATGCTACACCCATAAGTGCAAGACCTGCTACGATAAAGATTAGTGAACCAATACCACCTGTTTGTGGGATAGTTACTAATTGGTTGTCAACTCTTTTAGCATCTTTTGTTGCATCATCATTAGTTACTGGAGCTGTTCCTTCATATTGAACATCGCCATTATTATATGAGTTAGCATCCACATCAAATCCAAATTCTGGTTTAGTAGGTAGAGCATATCCTGCTGGAGCTTTAACCTCTACTAATGTGTATGAACCTTTTTCAAGTCCAGAAATTTCAAATTTACCGTTTACATCTGATATAAGTTTTACAACATTAGTTGCATCTTGACTATCTACCCATTCATAAGCATTAGCAGCTTCTTTGAATGCCTTGTCATAATCCACTTTTAATTCGGCAATTTTTGCTTGAACTGCAGTCTTTCCAGTGTATTCTTGGCCACCAATTGTAACTGCTAATTTATCATCAGCTACTCTCTGATTTTCTGGTTTAGCTTTATTTTCAGCCACAGCTTTATTCCAAGCATCAATTGCATTTGTATAATTTTCTTTAGCTGTTTCTAGTGCGGTTTTTTGTTCTCCAACTCTTGCTTGACCTTTAAGAGCTAGGAATTTATTTTTAGAATTTCTAACAACGAACTCTGCACCTTCTAGTCTTTGGCCAGAACTTTTGTCAGCCTTAACGAATTTTTTACCATAATATACAACTTCTGGTTCTGATGGGTTAAGTGGTGTTGGGTTCTCGTTATCTTTGGTGTTTGTGATAGCTGCAGCTCCTGATGTATCTGCATTGATTGTTTCATCATATCCAGCTACACGCTCTGCAATAGTCCAATTATTAGTCTTTAATGCTTCACCTTTGAATGTACCAGCATATGCACCTGTAACTGTGAAAGTAATACCATTTCCAAGATCAAATTCTTTATTAGTTTTTTCTTTACCATTTAGCATTACTGATGCATTGATAGTTCCATTAGAAATTGTATAAACTACTTCTGGGTTTTCATTTTCACCTTTTCCAGACCAAGTTTTAGTAACTTTTAATTCTCCATTTTGTTTATCTGGAGTTACTGGAGTAGGTTCTTTTTCTTGAGATGGTTTGTTAGAATATTCTAGTTTAACATCGTTTTTCTCAGGAATATCTTTTACTGCGTTTTTATTTACTTTTGCAGAATATGTTATTGTAAATTCTACATTTTTTCCTGCACCTGCTTCAGGGTGAGTAACTGCATTTAGTTTTTTAAAACCTGTTTCAGTTAATGAAAGTGTGAATCCTCTATCATCAGCTGTAATTTTATAATCAGTTCCTTTTGTTAAGTCAAGTGATGGGTTTGTTGCTAGTTGAATAGTATTTGCATCAAGTGTTAAACCGTTAGTCATTGTATCTTTCCAGTTTAATGTTTGATATTTTGAACCAGCTTGGATTTTTGTTTTAACTTCGTATGGAACAGATTTTCCTAATTCAGCTGTAACTCTTGCTTTTTCTTTTTGATAGTTATTGTAATCAGCACCATGATTTGGGGCAACTACAGGATTTTTACCTTCGCCTGTTTCAGTTGATAAGTCAAAATCATCTTTCTTAACTTCTTCAGCTGTATTTGTATTAGCAAAGTTTTTGTCGATTTCAGGTTTTTCTTCTGTATTCTTTGGATAAACGTGAGCTTCTGTTACAACTCCCTTTTCATTTACTAATGGTAGAGTAATTTTAACTGGTACTGCTTTTGAACCAGCTAGTAATTTGCTCTTGTTACCTTTATCATCAGTACCTTTGTATGTTGATAATTCTGGTATTTCAACAATTGTATATTCTGTTGCTTTGTCTTGAGCAAGGTTTTCTGTATTTAATTCAAGACCATTTTCAGTTGTTAAACCACCAAGTACGGCTTCTTCGAATCCTTCAGCTGTAGGTTCTTGAACAGATGCTACTGATCCATCCTCTGCTAAATATTTTCCATCAGAGTTTTGAACTGCAAAGAATACATCAGGAATTTCATTCAATGTTTTTCCTACTGATTGTAGTTCTCCTAGTTGTTCTAAGTTTTGAGTTCCATCGTATCCTTCTGGTCCTTTTTCGTCCCATGAATCTAATTCATTTTTTGTCATAAGAAGCTTATGAAGAGTAACTTTTGTGGTTTTTTGTGTTGTAGCATCATCTGCATTAGCAGAAGTAAAAGGTGCAACTAATACACTTAACACCATAGCAAAAGCTGCTAAAAATGACATTAGCTTGTTTGTTGCTTTTTTCATATATTTTTCTCCTTTATCATTATTTTGCGAAAAAGCAATTTCTTGTTGATATATTGATTATCCTAGTCCCATGGTAATGTTCGTCTTGTGGAGTGACTAGTGTCACTTATGTAAATTACTAACTACCACTAGCATAACTATATAACAACTTTATTGATTACAATAGATAAAGTGCATTTGAAAATATGTTTAACTTTCTGACCTATCTGGCCAGCTACTATTGTAAGCAATGGTTTGATCTCTTCATAAAACTCCGAAAATACTTTAAGAAATCAATAGTATTTTTTCTAAAAGTGATATCCACTTTTAGCATCGACAAGGTTCTTGTCTAAATTTATTTTACCGAAGAAAGTTTCGTTCTATCATTATTCGTTATTAACTAACTACTTGTAACGAGTTTACATGTCTAAAATAAGTACTGATTAATAATCTCTTTGTTTAAATATTATACGTGATATAGCTGTTTTGTACAATAGTATTTTACTCAAGTTTAATATTCTAAAGTGAACTTTCCAATATCTTAAAAATTGTAGCCAATATGTATAAAATATTAAGATAATTAACAAGGCATATTCCCTCATTTAAATCATACTATTTTAGTATACTTATTTGCATATTGCTTGCAAAGTGTATTTATAAACCCTCAGGAAAATTTACTCTAAATTTCTATATATAAGTATGAGCAAAATATCAATTAAATAATTATTGCTTGAAAGAGTTTAAACTTTAATTTAATCAATTTTTAAATACAAAATGTGATAAAAGCGTTATTTAAAATTAAGCTTAAATTAGCCACGCTCTATTTTAGATATCGAATAATAAAAAGACTTTAGATAGGTATCCAAAGCCTTTCTAATATTCAATTGTTATTTAATTGTAAATCCTACTTATCATATCTATTAGAACGACGACGGTTTTTGTCGTTGACATAGATACCATAGTAAGCAATACCTGCAAGCATAACAGCTGTACCAATTAGAGCAAAGCCAATAAATGTACCGGATCCACCTGTGGATGGGTAGCTTGGTCTACGGTTAGTTACTATCATTTCTCGCTCAATAATATCCTCATCATTGGTTAATGGGTCTATTATTTTATATTGGTCGCTAGATTTGTTTACTATCTTTTCTTCACCAACAGAATCTTCTTTTACCTCTATTATATCAATACTATAATCAGAATCTGATCTTTTATATGTTACTTTCCAAATAGTAGGTAATTTTATATACCCACTTTTAGCTTTAGTTTCTTTAAGGTAGAAAGATTGATCTGCACTTATATCATCAAAGACAATATATCCATCTTTATCTGATGGCATCATATGGCCACCTTGTTCTCTTAGCGCATCTTTAAAGCTATCATACAAAGTAAATTCTACTCCTTGAATAGGATTATTATCCTGATCTTGTTTTAATATCCTGATTTTACCAGCTTGTGGTGGTATTGGGTTAGGGGTAGGAGCAATAGGGTTTTCTACATCCATGTTAGCATCATTTGGTGTAGTTGTTGTTTGAGTTTTCTCAAATCTATTGTAGGTAAATACTGGATGATATGGGTTATTTGTCCCACTTCCTGCATTTTTAGTATCGTAGTTAAGGTTTGAGTATCCTTTAAGACTATTAGTATTTAAGTTAATATTGCTTACTACCGGATAAGAATTATTTTCTATACCATCTTTTAAAGTAAGCTCTGTAGTATAAGATACTGGATCAGGCCCTACATCAACTTGATGGTAATTGTGAATATTCCAAGCATTATTGTGATAAACATCAAATATGTTTTCATCAACCTCATGGGTTAGAGTTCCAGTAAATCCACCAGCCCAGTTCGATACAGTGCTTTTAAGATGGGTATCATCACTGTTATTGGTCCAGTTAACCTTAAAGAAGGATGGTTTGCTGGTGTCTACAATATTAGCTTTAACTCTTACTAAAAATTTCCAATTACCAAATCTTTCTTTTGGAATACTGATTTTTACTGTATTTGTACCAACAGATTTTTTAACATCACCACTTGGATGTCCTTGACTGATAGCATTATCTAAAGTTCCATCACTTTTATAAATGTTTATATTATCTCCAACATTTTGGTTGTCTATGGAGTTCTTTATTTTTTGCTTGTTATATACGTTTAAAACTTCAACATCATTTATAGAGTTTATAGTTGCGTTATCAAGGTTAATATTGTATTGCGTATCCTTATCTACATTACCATTATCATAGGGATTGAGTATTGCATAGTATTCAACTGTTTTACCACTTGACTTAGCATAATGAGAAAGATTCATAAAGTTTTCCCATTCTTTATTATGGACTGTTTTACTCACTGTTTGATTTAAACCTTTGTAGTAATTTCCTTTTAAAGTAGTGGTTAAATAATACTTATTCTCATCCTCTTCATCCTGAGTTAAGGTAGTGTACCATTCTCCATGCGAGTTACTTGTTCTCGGATAATTTATTTTAACAGAATCTGTAGGACTATTTGTAATATCTTTTTGTGTTACGTACTCTCCTAGACCAGTAGTAATAGTTTCAGAGCCTTGGTTCTTTCCGTCTACTATAACTTCACCTTTTTCATTTATTTCTACATTCCATGTTGATTTTTCTCCTAGGGTATATCCCTCTGGAGGATAAACCTCTCTTAGAATATATTTACCTGGAGATATGCCTTGGAAACTTCCCTTACCATCATCATCTGTAAATAATGTTCTCGAATAATCATTATCTATTCCTTGTAGGACAAATTGTGCACCAGGAAGATTTTTCTTTTTTGATCCATCAGTTGGAGCGTCTGTTTTTTGAATATTTATTTTACCAGATTTAAATGATTGGTTTACAAAGTTTATATCAGCAGGATTTGGAGTTGGCGGAGTATATTTGCTACCTAATGCAGTAGCTTCGTTTTGCTCACCCTTAAATGAGTGACCAAATCCTTGGCTGTTTAATGTACCATAATCATCTAACCATTGTCTTGTATATATCCATAAGCCATAATCAGAATCATAGAATACCTTATCTTCATTTGAAACTGCAAAGTCAAATTCAAATACTTTACCATCTCTAAAATTAGGGTTTCTGATAGGAGAGGTCTCAATATGATTTAAGTTTAAATCTAGTTCTAACTTAGGATTTGTAATTTCTGGACCTGCAATCTCCGGATCATTATTTGGCCTATATCTGTAATATGAATGTCTATCATCAGCATAGCCCTGTTGGTTTTCAGAACCAGTATAAAGAGTCAGTACATTATCATAGTTTCTAACTCGTCCATTTCTTACATAAGTATCTTTTTGAGGTTCAATACCATAAGAAGTAGGCATTGCTACTCTATTGTAGTCTCTTCCAATCTCATAAGGAATGTTATATTCTCGGAATTCTTTTAATTCCATATTATCATTCCAGATAAATTGTACTCTAGGCCATCCATCAGTATTTCTAATATATTGATCATTAGCATTGTAATACGCAATGTATTTTATATATCTTTGTCTACCTGGTCCAGGTGTTTGATATTCATTGCCAGAAGCATCTTTATAATAAGTTTGGGAGTAGTTGGTTCCATATTTTACATACTTACCTGGATAATCTCCAAAGTTTACTGGGATATTGTAAGTATCATTTCTTTGTTTTTCTTCATCTACTTTATTGTCATATGAACTGCTAAACTTATTTTCTATAGGATTGTCTAGCATGATGTATCCGGTATTGAATGTACCTGATATGTCCTTATATTTTTGTCTATTTAAAGTCACACCTCTAATTGTAAGTGTAGCATCTACATAATCATATTTATGTCTGGTTAAATAATCTGTAACTGTATAGGTTATTTTATTAGTTACTGGATCTAGTTGACCAGCAGTAGCTATAACTTCATCATTTTTATCAACAATATCAGGGAACTTATCAACTGTAAAAGTAAAGTTTAATTTGTCGTCAAAGTCAAATGTAAATGTATCCCCTTGTTGAGACTTGTTAAATCTTATATGAGTGGAGTATTCTACACCTTCGTTTAACAATAAGTCATATACACCTGGGTTTCCGGATTCTGCTTCTCCGATAGCACGTATTTTACCAGTTTTGCTATCTTTGGCCCACTTGGTAACTGTCATAGTAGGCTTTTCAGGTAAGTATACGCCTCTAGCTAAGGTTATGCCTGATTCATAATCAACTGGAGGTGCAGCACTTCCTATACCTTCATCACCAATCTTATTGCCATCTTTATCATATTTTTGATACCTAACCCTACGTTCATTATTGACGTCTCCAGTTTCAGGGTCTCTTACTTCTTCATTAGAAACTACAATTTTATAATATTCTCCAGTTTTCTTATAACCATCTGGAGCTTGAGTTTCTCTAATGTAATATGTGCCAGGTCTAAGCTCATCAAAGATTAACTCTCCGTTATCATTAGTAAGATCTGAGTTAATAGTATTTCCGTATTCATCTTCTAAAGTAATTGTTGCATTTGATAATCTATTGTTGTTAGAATCTGTCTTAGTTAAAGCAACTGCTGCATCAGGGATTCTAGTATTTGTTATCTCTATTGGGGGAACTGGAACCGAAGTATCAATCTTTTTCATGGCAGGTAGGATTGTATATCCATCTAAAAGTCTAGTTGTGTACTCACCTGACCAGTTAGGGTTTTCATCTAGAGTATAAGCAAATTTATTAGGTCTAACAAGGTTAGTATTATCTAAAGTTGCATTTACTTTTATAATATATGTCCATCCAGATCCAAATCTCTGATGATCGAACTTAACATCGGCTGATTGACCATTTCTATTTACAGTAGTTGATATAGTTTCATTTCTGTTGATAGTCAACTCTATATCTTTTAATCGTTCAAAATCCTTTTCGGTCATTGTACCAGCATTGTATTTATCTTTAACTTCTTCTATCGTCTCTTTATATTCTTTAGTCCAATACTCATTTGTACCAGACCAAGTATCGAAATCTTTAACATCTATATAATTTATTCTGGCATTTCCTGGGTTAATGTGCAGCTTACTATCACGAGCTGATACTCCTGCTCCATCTCTGTAATAAACTAAGTAATAGTTTACAGTTACACTATTATCGTCATTAGATAATGAACTAGTTTCTTCATCTTTTTCTAAAAGAGAGGATTGCTTATCAACACCAATAAACTCAGTTATGCTATTGGTTCTTAGTCCTGCTTTACCATCTTTGGTTTGTCTATCAGATTTATAATCATCAAGAATTGTTAGATATTTAGGTGGTTTAACCTGGGTAAGAATATTTGAACTTGTTTCCCAATAAACATTACCAGTGTTTTCTACAACAATTTGCTCATCTTTTAGATTTCTTAGATATCCTTCAGGAGCCCTTACTTCAGTTAACGAATAACGAGCATTTTGTCCATAGTCATTTGGCTCTACATTATAGAAAGTAACATATCCATTACTATCTGTAACCCCTTCATATGATCTATAGGCATTACCATCTTTATTATTAGAATCAGATGTTGATAGTTTAAATTTTGCTCCCTCTAAAGGTGTTACTCCATCTTTAGCGAGCTTTCTTATTGTTATATCTCTTGGTTCAAAGGTATTATCCCATAGAGCATTACCGCCTGTGCCTACTTTTTTATTTGGTGTGTTATCTATTTGTTCACCTAAAAGTGAGTTTTTTAAAGTGAATGTATTTGATTTAGGATCAAAATAATTTTCTCTTTCAACATATCTACGAGTAGCTGATTGATTATTCGTAGTGTCTGAGCTAGTTGTTGGCTCAGGTAAATGTTGTTTAATAGAATAATTTACCCTAACAAAATTACCTTTATCATCAAATGTCCACATAGGTAAATTTAGTACTTGAGGCTTTTGACTATTCCCATCACTTAGCTCAGGCATCTTTATAGTAGTTATCTTATCATTACCATTAGCAATTAAATCTACTTCGTATGATGGTATAGTTTCCCCACCAATTCCTCTGTGCCATTCCGTATTTATAGTAACATCTTGATTTATGCTTAGAAGCTCTGCCTTATTATCACCACTTACTACAGTAGGTTTTAATGTTTTATCAGAGTCTAAATTAGTATAAAAATCGTACACAACTATAGTTCCTGCCGGATTTATACCTTGAGGATAACTTCCCCTAGATAAGTCTTCTAAGTTTTCAAATTCTTTTTCTCCAGCTTTAATCATTTTCCCACTAATATCTTTTTGGTAATATGTTGCCCTGATTTTTCCTGCCAATTTCTGATTTTGAAGGCTTAATTTTTCTATAGGGAGATATCCTGTGTCATCAGCATTAACTGCATCTGATATAGTCCAATGAGCTTGGGTTGGCTTACCACCATTTGCAGGACTTACATATTCTCCTGCTATTATCCTTCTATTATCATTGGTTGATTTATATACATTCTCATTTTTAGATGTTGTAGTTGTATTATAATATCCAAATCTCTTAGCCACCCCATTATATCCATTTATATTTGAAAGGGTATAGGTTAAGTCTAGTAACTGATGTTTACCACTATTCTTAGCAACCGGGGTATTAAACGTAATTATATATTTACGTCGACCTTCATCGGTTGAGGGCTTGTAGTTATAAGAAAAGTTGATATGTGGGTCTTCTAGTTTATTATTGATTAAATCATTATTAGGTATCGGTTTATTATTTACCTTTAAATCCTTAATATTTCCAAGACCTGATCCATAAACACCAGTCAGATTTACAATTATTCCTAGTTGTGACAAATCACTTATTTGAGGATCTAAATGTTCCCCATCAATTGTAACAGTCCAATCTACAGACTCTACTTCACCTGTTGATGAATTAGTATTTTGTGATGTATCTGTAGTCAATCTTACATTGTACCTAGCATTTGGATCGTAATTATAGGTCTTAGACTGAGCATTTTTAGCATCATAATCTTCACCTACTAATAATCTGTTAGGAGCCATATTTATAGTTCTAGATTTACCATCTGGAGTAGTAATAGTCATCTTGTTATTGATTACAATCTCTTCTCCTTGTTTTATATTGCTATTAAGAGAAAAGTTTTCTGAAAATGGTATAACTTCGTATGCGCTATTGCCCATAGAACTCACATTGTCATTAAGAGTATAAGTTATAGTTTTCTTGTTAGAATCATAAGTTCCATTAGCAATAATTTGGTTTCTAGAATTGTAAAGTGGCTTTACCCTATCAGAATTTTTTATTAAATAATCTGAATGCTCGACCTCAATAGTTGTCCCTGATGGTGTAGTTTGATTAACGTACAAAGGATTAAGTGTTATTGGAAATGATCCATTCAAAGTATATTGTGCGCCCGGTAATACCGCTAGTACCATAGGTTGGATTTCCTCATCATTGTGCTTATCAAGTAGATTCCTAATAGCTTCTTCATTTGCAGAGTAAATCCTATCAGCATCTTCATTAGTAAGCCCATACTTTTCTTCCAATTCGTACATATAGTTTTGAAAGTCTTCTAATGTTGTGTTAGGGTCGTTTAGTTTTTCTTTTGCTAATTCATCTACTGATTTTCCTGTTGTATCTGCTGGTTCTGATTGAACCGTGGTTTCTTCTACTACAGAGGTAGCTTCTTTTGTATCTATATTTGCAACTTTATATTTATCTTCGTTTAGACCTGCTAGTAGTGCTTGAAGTATTTCTTCTGTTTGAGCTTGGTCTAGGTTTTGTTCTTTTGCTATGTCTTGTATTGTAGCTTTGAACTCATCCCAGTTAGTTTCTTCTTTATTATATGATTCTAGGGCAAGTTCGATGTCAGTTGCTGCTTTTTCTAGGTTTTTTGTTAGTTTTTCTCCATTTTTTAGATTTTCTAGGTAAGCTTCTTTGTTTAAGGCTATAGCTGATGTGTCAGATTTTGGATTTTGAGAAAAGTCTTGCTTTCTTTCATCTGCTATGCTATATTTGGAAGGTTTTGCCTCTTCGTTATTTTTTGAAGAATCGCTAGGGAGAGGATCTGCATCATCTGATGCTTGTTCTTCTTCTGTCTTTTCGGTTTTTTCTTCTTTGTAGGTTGGGTTTGCTACTTTTACTCCGTTAAAGGTGTATGCTTTTGCATTTGTATTTTCTTTTATATCTGTTGTTAGGCTAACTTTTGCTATGTAACCCTGTGGTATGGTTAGGTTTAAACTATTTGTAAAGTCTACTGTTTTGCTAAAGGATTGGTTTAGAACGTATCCTTTGTCACTAGCTTCGTAATAGTCGATTTTGATTTGGCTATTTTCTGTGTCTTGGTTTTCGTCTAGGTTAAAGTCTACGGCAAACTCTTTGTCATCTTTTGCATTGATGTAGTCTGTCCATACTAAATGTGCTGGGGTGGTTTGGAAAAGTGTTTTTTCTTCTTTTTTGTAGTCACCCTTATATAAATGAAGGTTATCTTCTTTTTCAACTAAGTCTGATGTTTGGTTTACTAGATTACCATCATTGTCAATTGTGATTTCTGTAGAGTCTGGTTTTGTAGTTTCTAAGGAATATCTTGTTTGAAAAATGTCTTGGTTTGGGGAAGCTATGGTGATATCTAGAGCAAGTTGTGGGGATTTTTCTTCTAGATTTTTTAAAGCTTCTTCTGTTAATTGTGCGCTTAAGTAATAAACCATCCCGTATTGTGGTTTGGTTGCTGTAATTCCTAAAGTTCTTAAATTGTCTGTGTTGTTAAATGCTTTTGGTGTTTTTAGTGTGTTTTCTACATCTATTTCTTTACCATCTGCATCTAGAGCTTGGACTTTTTCTACCTTTAGATCTTTTAAATCAGTGTTTTCAGTTATTCCAAAGGTTGTAGTTTGATTTTCTGTAAACTCTTGGCTAGGATCTTTGGTTTTTACTAGTATTTTATAGTCTAGTTTTCCTGTTGCTTTTGATAAACTCGCTGATTTTTCGATTATATAGTCAGTCGATTCTGCTGTGCTTACTGCTGATTTTAGTAAGCTAGTTTCTGTATTTGCCACTTCTTCTGGTGTGTCATCCTGTGTCTGAACACCCATCACTGATGTGGCTGCTGTGTAAGTATTGCTTTTTCTTTGACTTATAGCAAATACGTTTGTAGGCACAGCCATGATAATTGCAAGCGTTGCTGCTAGCAATTTTACAATAAACTGTTGTAATTTGTTTTTCATAAATCTCCCCCTGATTTATATTTTTTTAAAAATCTGTTTAAATTTTCTCATATGTATAGTATTTTACTTTCAATTATTATACTACTAAATTAGTGTAAAATGTAGAGATTTTTTGTGTATTTTTAGGTATATACATAAAAAAACCAATATAATGTTATTAAAGTAAGAAAATAATATACAATTTCATTAGAAAATATTTATTATCTATATATATTATTAGTTGAAATGTGAGTTAGGTATATACTATACGGTATTTATGGAGTAAATGCACCTAAAATAGTATGATTAGTTGTTTATCTTTGGCGGAATGATTTGTTGGTGAATTTGGTTAAAGTTTTTGTAGATAGGTTATATGGAGGCTTGCTTTGAATATGAGGAATGTCTGACTCGTAGGTAGATCTCTCGACTACGAAAACCCGCTTCTTACGAAGCTCTCTCGTGCTACCGCACTTTGTTTTCGGCATAAAAGCCCAAAATCAATGGGCTTTTATGGGCTCGAGATGACAATTGATAGGGTTGCTTCGAATATTATTGTGTTTCTTATTTACTATGTTTCTTATTTACTGGATTTAAGGTTCGGAGTGTAATTGTTTGTAAGATTTATCTTTTACACAATATAATCACACCCCCATTGTCATTTCGACTGGAGTGATAGCGGAATGAAGAAATCTTTTTTTGCTTTATGTGACTGTTATACGTAGTTATTAGCTTTTTTTATTGGTAATGATTTTATATAAGTAATGACTGGCGGATGGGAATGTTTGACTCTTAGGTAGATCTCTCCACTTCGCTTCGCTACGGTCGAGATGACAATTGACATGGTTGCTTCGAATATTATTGTGTTTCTTATTTACTGGATTTAAGGTTCGAAGTGTGAGTGTTTGTCAGACTTGTTTTCTATATAATATAAGCACCCCCATTGTCATTTCTACTGGAGTGATAGCGGAATGGTGGAATCTTTTTTGCTTTATGTGACGGGTATACTTAGTTATTAGCTTTTTTTATTGGTAATGACTGGCGGCTGGGGATGTCTGACTTTTGGGTAGATCTCTCCACTTCGCTTCGCTACGGTCGAGATGACAACTGAGGGAATGCTTCGTATGTGAATGTGTTCCTTATTTACTGTGTTTAAGGTTCGAAGTGTGAGTGTTTGTAAGGTTTATTTTCTATATAATTTAAGCACCCCCATTGTCATTTCGACTGGAGCGATAGCGGAATGGAGAAATCTTTTTTTGATGCTTGCTTTTCTCATTGTATAAATTTAACTAAATATTTGCATATAAAAACACCCGGGCTTTCCCGAGTATTTTTTATATTTCTTATTTAAGCAAATCTTGTACTAATTTTAAATCTTCTAAGTATTTCGCTATGGTAGGATAATTTTTACTTGCTTCTTCTTTACTTACAGTAGCTTCTTCTTTATTTAGTGGATCTAGGGTTACTGTTACTACTTTTTTAAGGTCTTTGTAGACATTTTCTGAGTAGTTTGGAACTACATTTTTAAAGTTTGAGCTTATTTCTTCATCATTGTTTCTTTGGTCTACTTTTTCTAAGACTTTTTCGTTATTTGCTTCTAACTTTTCTATATTTTCTAGTAGGGCTTTGATATTTTTTGCTTCTTCTTTATTATCTAAAATCTTATTTGATTCGATAGATAGGTTTACTTGGTTGATAATTTCTTCTATTTTTTCGTTATCTTTATCAACACTTGTAATAAGCTCGTAGGTTTCATTATCTATGGCCTTATTTAGGTCCATTACAGAATTAACTGCATATTTACCATAGATTTTTTCTAGCTCATCTTGGATAGCTTTATTTCTGTCATCTAATTCCTTGATAAGATCAGATACGTTTTTACTATCTTCCTTATTTACATCAACTGGAGTATCTGTTTCATTTACCCATGCAAATTCTTTGTCAATTTCTTGCATAGTTTTTTGGATTTCTATTGTTCTATCGTCTAGTTCTTTAATCAAACTTTGTACTTCTAACGCACTAGCCTCATTAGATTTATCATTTAAAACTACGGTTGATGCTGGCTTAGGAGTTGTTTTTTCTTTGTTATCAACTGCTACTTTTTTATCTAGCGCCTGCATCTCTGTTTTAATTTCTTCATTTCTATCATCTAGCTCTTTGCTTAGCTTGGCAGCATCAGTATCTGATTTTTCTTTTTTAGTATCACTGTCAATATTTGACATTTCTTCTTTTATTTTTTGATCGTTTTTATCGATAGTTTCTGTTAGATCTTTTATTTGATTGCTAGTTTCTATATCTCTTCTTACTTCAGCACCATTGGCTTTAAAGGTAGTTGCTTGCTGATCTACCTTTGTTTTAAAGATAAGTGTTGCAGCTCCATTTGCTGGGATTTGTAAATCTTTAACATTTCCATAAGCTAAATCAAGCCTTTGGTCAGCTACTAGTCCATCCTTGCTTGGTCTATAGGTTTGGATAGTAAGTTGACCTGTACCTGTTTGTTTGTCACTTAGTTTGATAGGATAAGCTGTTGTAATTGCTTCGTTTGTTTGATTTATTAATACATCTGACCATTCTATAGTTTCATTATCAACAAACTTACCCTTTAAATGTGAACCTAAATCCGTTATTTGATTAGCTTTTATAATTTCTTTGTCATTTTCATCTTTTACAATGGATGAGCTTAATATTTTGCTTGCAAAAGCTGTTTCATCTTCATTTGCTAGTAGATAGGCTAGGTTAAGATTATCAGTTTTACCTTCTTTGATATCTGCTCTTAAGTTGATTGTTGTAGCTTCTTTTAAGGCTATGGTAATCTTTTTACCACCATAAAGGTCCTCAGTTTTTATATCATCCTTGCTAATATTTTCATCTGTTAAAACTTCTAAGTTTTCTAGGTTAGAATCTTTACTTATATAAAATATTGCATTTAGATTTTCTGCTGGTTGGGTTTTTGTAATATCTATTATGTAATTAACAGACTTAGCTGTTTCATCTAGGCTTACTTTTGCTTTAGATGAGATAGCTTGTTTTTTTTCGCTTAAATCATTTATTATTTTTTCTTCTGTAAGCGGCTCTAATGTGTCGATTTTAGTTTCTCCAGCTGCATGAGCAGTAGCTGGTAGGACTAGGGCTAGGGCCAAGGCAAGGCTTGCGTAGCTTTTAATTTTTGTGCGTTTCATGGATCCTCCAAATTTTCTTTATTATATTAAAAAATAGGCTAACTTTCAATATTTTAGCAGATAATATCAATATATATAAAGTTATGTATCAGTAATTCTTCTATGTTTATCCTAAATCTTTTTACTTATATAATACCGGTATACTAAGAATTAAAAAGTATTGCTTAATTTTTAATAACTAGATTTTTACCCCTCTTACTTATATATAGAAAAACTAGCAGATTTTTCCCGATAATTCTCTATAAAATAGAGGGGATGTCCCACTGCCTATTTTAAAGCTGTTTTGCCCTCATATATCTCATCGGACAGTACATAGCCCATGTGGTATTTTGTAGTAAGTCTGCTCCAAATATTATTTTTACATCACCTTCGTTTAGTTTTGGATTTAAACCTGCACTTGGCAGTACTATTTTATCCTCATCTACCTTAAACTCTAAGCTTGTTTCATAGGTTAGGTTTTCTTTTTCTAGTCCTAGCATTTCGATAGTATTTGCTGCATCCTTATTTTTTACTATCTTATCAAAAATCTCTTGGCTAACTGTGGTAAGCGGTTTTGATGTATCAATCCCTGCAAGGACTCTCTCTCCCTCAAATTCTACATATACTAGAGGTAGATTTTGAGATTCTTTGCTAGAAGGCTGTCTAAAATCATCAACTTGGACTTGAAAATCATTGCTTTTGCCATCTCCTCTAAAGCAAAGTTGGGAAATGATATTCCAACCTAGGATAAAGTCTGCCGGATATTTATTGCCTGTTGGATCTAGGGGCAAGTCAAAACTATCATCGTTAGCAACAATAACTGGGGCTGAACCTATTTCAAGGCCACCTAATCTTAGATTTACCCTAGCCCTTCTCCAGCCGCGCTTTTCATCAATCACTTCTTGATCGATATAGTCTACATCAATTTTTTCAGCTATAGATTTTTTTAATAAACTATTGCCCTTTGTATCAAACATGGCAGTGATAGGCTCACCGCCCACTGCTGCTTTTAAAAATATATAATTTAGGTATTTTTTATCTGCTAACTCTACCTTAGTAAATTCCATTATTGCTCCTTGGTATTTCTTATTTCTATCTGCTTTATAATTTCATGGTCTGCATAATAAATATAGTCTGTGTCATTGGCAGCAGTAAATATATATTTACTTAACTGGTCATTGACCCTACCTTCTATGCTTAGTCTAGGCGGGTTTTGGTTTTTCTTATCTACTATTTTTAGTTCCTCTAAACTAGCACCTACATAAATATTACCCACAGATAAGTCTGAGCTACTTTCTGCAACAAGTCCTATTATCTGGGCATCTTTTAGATCGATGGGGTTTGTACTAGTATTTTTTAACTCAAAGTCCACCCCACTTGCACTAGCTTTGTCAGCCATATTGTCAAATAAAGGCGAATATACCCTAATAGTTAGCTCTTCTCCTGGATTTAAGCTTTCGTAAGTTCCTTCGATATTTATATTACTTATTAATAGTTCTTCCAAATCATGGATGGTTAGAGGGAATTTTACAGTTTGCCCAAAAACTACAAATTCTCCGTTTTTGTAGGATTCATCCCTCATAAAACTTTTGGAAAAAATGGCAACTGAAGATAGTTTTTCATCTTCAAAGTAGAGGGAAACATAGTTTTTATCTGTATAATAATTTATGGTTTTATCAAATTCCTTGCTGGCCTCTTCGATGTGGATATTTTTTAATGATTTTTTGGCATCTTGGTAGCTAGTACCCCAAGTAAGACCATTTATACAAAAATCATTATTCTCTCCTTCGTTATTATTTATGTAAAGTTCGATAATAGGGGCTTTTTTTATATCAAGAGCTTCCGCACTATTATTTTTAAAGGTGGCTCCAAGATTTATTCCACGACCCTTTAAATTTGCCATGGTCTGGCTATTTTTATTTATATGTTGGTAATCAAATTCTTCTTCATTTAAGCTTATGCCATTTTGCTCAAACTGATTATATGAAACTGGCAAAGTATATTTTTTGTTATTTATATAAAAAGAATCATAGTCATTTTTACTTATTTCTAAGGGGGCTAGGGTTTTTGCTTTTTTTATAGGTTCTTGTTCTTTTTTCTGACATGCACTTAGCAAAATCATAGCAAGTATGTATATAATTTTTTTCATTATTATGACCCCTCCATTAACCTATTATACAATATTTTTAAAATTTTTACCTTTGGGATATAAATATTATAATAAATTATTTATCAAATTAAAAGCGCTAATTTTAGCCAATGCAACCATTAGTTGCCCAATTTCCAAATTAGATTGGTGGTATGTTAAGGCAGATTTTTATAAAATGAACTTAGAAAAATATAAGGAGGATCTTATGATACTGGCTGATAAGATTATAAGTTTAAGAAAAAAAGAAGGAATGACCCAAGAGGATCTGGCAGGTCAAATCGGAGTAAGCCGCCAATCAGTTTCAAAGTGGGAAAGCTCTTTGAGCATGCCTGACTTGGATAAGGTTGTAAAATTATCTCAAATATTTTCTGTAAGCACAGACTTTTTACTTGATGATAGTTTGGGTATGGAGCAGGTAATAGTAGACGAAAAGGTAGAAGAAACTTCGAGAATCATAGACTTAGATTTGCTAAACCAATATTACTCGGCCTATGATAAGTTAGCTAAGTTTATATCCCTTGCAACTATTCTAGTCATAGTATCACCAATAGCTTATATGACCCTAGCTGATATTAATGAAAGCTTGGGTGTGATTATATTATTAGCACTGATTGCTTTTGCAGTAGGTCTTTTTATAAACTCTGGTTTTGCTATAAGTAAGTATGAGTTTATAGAAAAAGAACCTTACAATTTCTCTTATGGTGTAGAAGGTGTTATAAAGAAAAATTTAAATGACTATATGCCAAGGCTTAAGAGAAATATAATTATAGCAATTGCTATATTTATCCTATCTCCAGCAATATATTTACTTGCTATAAATCAAGGGATAATAAGCAATACGCCTGTCTACTTATTTTTATTGCTAACTGCCATTGGGGCAAGTCTTATGGGATATAGTATGATAAAATATTCTTCATATAGGGATATATTAAAGTATAGAGACCCAAAAATCCAGAAAAAAGAAGGAAAGATTGGCAAGATATCAGGCGTGCTTTGGATAAGTGCCATTGGTATTTTCTTTGTATATAGTTTTTGGAGTGGAAATTGGCAGACTAGCTGGATAATATTTGTAATTGCTGGATTTTTACAAGTTATAGTAGCTATGGTACTTGACTAGGCATAAAAAAAGGGATAAGCTTAAGCTCATCCCTTTAACATTTAAATTTATTTTTTAAATCTTCTAGTTACCCAGTTATCGGTAGAATAGTTTAGGATATTTCTCTTATAAACTCTTTCACCAAATCTATAAACTAATAATATAGTAACTATTAGTATAGCTACAGAGATTAGCCCCTCCATTAGGCTAGCATATCCATTTAATAGTCTAAGTGGCATGAAAAATGTAGAGGCTAGTGGCACGTAGCTTAGTACCTTTGTTATCATTATATCTCCCTTGCCTCTAAGGCTAATAGCTAGGAAAAATAAAATAATTGTACCTAGTATAAGTGGAGTTCCCATCTTTCCTGCATCTTCTACTTTGGTAGCAAAAGAAGCTAACATACCGGCTAGTATTAAAAATACAAAAATGCCTAGTAAAAATAATAAAACTATCTCTGCTATCATTCCATAGGTAGATCCAGTTAAATTATATGATAGGTCTATGCCATCTAATAAGCCCTTAGATTTAACTATGAAAAACCCTACTATTCCAAATATTACATAAGTAATAATTTGTACAAAGACAGCTATGAAGTTACCAAACATCTTGCCTGCAAAATAGTCTCCAGGTCTTACAGATGAGAAGATAAATTCTATCATCTTTGTACCTTTTTCTGTGGCTATATCAGCTAAAACTAGGTTTACAAAGCTCATAAGCACCATATACATCAAGAACATCAAAATGAAGTAGATAACTTGTCCAATCATCTTATTATCAGATTTTTCATCTGCAATTTTATTTATTACTGGAGTTTTTGCTAGTATTTCTTGTTGGATACTATCAAGCTTTGCCCTATCCTCATTTAACTTATTTTGAATATTTGTCAAAATATTTTGAAAGGCTAGCGTTTCTGGCATAGAGGCATCTGCTTCATTAAAGTCAGCTATTAGCTGGCCGTCTTCTTCTCTTATTTTTGCATATGAAGAAATCTTTCCATCATCTATAAACTGGTCAATCTCATCTTCTTCTATAGGTAAAAACTGCTCATCTTCAAAATATGGTTTTAGCTCTTCACTTGTAATAATTCCCATTTGACTTTCACCAGAGCTTGCTGCAAAATAACCACCTACACCACTTAAAACACCAAATATTATAGGTAATAAGATCATAGCCCAAAAAGCACCAGATTTTAGGTGGCCCTTTAGGGTTTCTAGCATTACTATCTTTATTCTACTCATGACTTTCCACCACCCTTGCAAAGATTTCATTTAAGCTAGGAGCAGCTTGGCTAAATTGGGATACAAAGCCAATGTTTTTACTTATATCCTCATAAAGCGTTCTACTATCTTCTGGATCATTTAAATAAATATTCCAAAAGTCTCCAGCTTTTGTATATGATTTTACTTTTCCATCAATTAAAGGAAGTAAATCTTTATCAGTTTCAACAAGCACTCTCTCTCTTGGGAAGGAGTTTCTAATATCTTGTGGGGTACCATTTAGAACTATGCGGCCATTTTTAATCATAACCAGCTTATTGCAAAGGGCTTCCACATTTTCCATATTGTGGGAGGAGAATAAAATAGTCATGTCCATGGCATTTAGCTCTTTGATAATATCTTCTAAAAGTCTGATATTATATGGGTCAAGTCCTGATAATGGCTCATCTAGGATAACAAAGTCTGGTTTGTAGATAACTGCTGCCAAAAGTTGGACCTTTTGCTGGTTACCCTTGGATAGGGATTTGATTTTGTCAGTGAGTTTTCCCTTTATTTCAAACCTATCAAACCATTTGTTAAGTTCATCATCTGGGATGTGGTCCATTTGGTTGAGTTTTGCAAAATACCTTATCTCTTCTTCTATAGTTTTTTTAGGAGAAAGAGATCTTTCCTCTGGTAAAAAACCTATTTTTTCTAGAGGAACATCTTTTATTGGTTTTCCCTCATATGTAATAGAACCAGTGTAATCATCAAAAAAGTTCATTATACACCTAAAGAGTGTAGACTTACCTGCACCATTTTGACCGATTACTCCAAAGACATCGCCTTTTTCAACTTCAAATGATACATCATCCAAAGCTTTGAGGCTACCAAATGTCTTTGAGACATTTTTTACTTCAATCATATGTTTTCCTTTCTATTTTTTATCAGGGTAATTATATCATGATTTGAAATTATTGTATATACTTATAAATTAATAATATATAAATAATAATTAAAGAGCTGGTACAAAATTTGTACCAGCTAAATATTATTCTAAGTCTAGGTCTGAATAGTCGCCTTCTAATAACTTATTTATATCCTTTACTCCCATTTCATGGAGTAAATCTTCTATTTCTGCATTTCTTGAATCGAGTTCAGATATTAAATCTTCAATCTCATCATCATGCATATCATTGGTATTCATGTTTTCTTCTCCAGGTATAGATCCTGGTAGGTCGATTACAAAATCATCGCCATCTCCAGTTGAAAAACTAACTGGTCTGCCATTTCCTTTTGAATCTACCTTGTTATCTCTTTTTTCTTCTAAGCTCATAGTTTGCTCCTATTTTTTATTTTCATCAAATATTTTCTTTAGATATTTACCTGTATAGGACTTTTTGTTTTTAGCAAGTTCTTCTGGAGTGCCACATCCGACGAGTGTTCCTCCTCCATCTCCACCTTCAGGTCCTAGGTCTACTAGATAATCTGACACTTTTATCACATCTAGGTTATGTTCGATTACTACTACTGTATTATTTTGATCTACTAATCTATTTAAAACATCGATTAGTTTGTGAACATCTGCCATATGAAGACCTGTTGTTGGCTCATCTAGGATATAAAGAGTTTGACCTGTACCTACTTTTGCTAGTTCTGTAGCAAGTTTTACCCTTTGGGCTTCCCCACCAGATAATTCTGTGGAAGGTTGGCCTATTTTTATATAACCAAGTCCTACATCATATAAGGTTTGAAGTTTTCTAACAATTGGAGCGTGGTTGGCAAAAAATTCTATACCTTCTTCAACTGTCATATCTAAAACTTCTGATATATCCTTACCCTTGTATTTTACCTCCAAAGTTTCCCTATTGTAGCGTTTACCATGGCAAACTTCACAAGGTACATATACATCTGGTAAAAACATCATGTCTACTTTGATTGTACCATCACCCTTGCAGGCTTCACAACGTCCACCCTTTACATTAAAAGAAAATCTTCCTTTGGTGTAACCTTTCATTTTTGCTTCATTAGTCATGGCAAAAACATCACGGATGTGGTCAAAAACTTTGGTATAGGTAGCAGGGTTTGAACGTGGAGTTCTACCAATTGGTGATTGGTCTATAGCTATTACCTTATCAATTTGGTCTAGGCCTAGGATTTCATCGTGTTTTCCTGGACGGACCTTAGTTTTATTTAATTTTTTGGTTACTGACTTATATAGTATTTCATTTACTAAAGAAGACTTACCAGAACCAGATACACCAGTTACTGATGTTAGCACACCTACAGGGATTTTTACATCTATACCCTTTAGGTTGTTCTCTGATGCTCCTTTAATTTCTATAAAGTTATCACTTGTTCTACGTTCTTCTGGGATAGGTATTACCCTTCTGCCGGATAGATAATCTCCAGTAATAGATCTTTTTGATTTTTTTATATCTTCCACTGATCCCTTGGCAACTATTTCCCCACCATGGACACCAGCTTTTGGACCTATATCTACTATGAAGTCTGCTTCTTTTATGGTATCTTCATCGTGTTCTACAACTATCAAAGTATTTCCAATATCAGTTAAGTTTCTAAGAGATGCTATTAACCTATCATTATCTCTTTGGTGAAGGCCTATCGAAGGCTCATCAAGGACATAACAAACTCCAACTAAACCTGATCCGATTTGAGTTGCAAGCCTTATTCTTTGACTTTCTCCACCAGATAGGGTTGATGCAGAACGGCTTAGGGTTAGATATCCAAGGCCTACATCGTCTAAAAATTTAAGGCGAGATTCTATTTCCTTTATAATAAGCTCTGCTATATTTGCTTTCATTTCTGATAATTCTAGGTCTTTAAAGAATTTTACAGAGTTTTCTACTGATAATTTTGTAAGGTCAGCTATATTTGTTTGATCAACCTTGATTGATAGAACTTCTGGTTTTAGCCTATCACCATGGCAGGTCTTGCATTCTTCTTCACCCATAAATTCTCTAAATCTTTTTCTTTGAGTTTCAGAATTTGTTCTCTCGTACCTGTCAGCTAAGTTTATTACTGCCCCTTCAAATTTACCCTTGTATCTTTTTCTTCCAGAAAATCTAGAGTCAAATACAAAGGATAAGTCATATTTGGTCCCATAAAGGATATCATCAACTAAACCCTTTGGTGCGTTTTTAAGTGGTTCATCGTAAGAAAAATCATAATGGTCTGCAATGGCACGGATGGTTTCATAGTAATAAGAGTCCTTAGCAGATCCACTATAGGCATCTACCGCATCCTGATTGATGGATAAATTTAAATCTGGAATTACAAGTTCTGGGTCAATTTGTAAGTGGAAACCTAATCCATTACAATCTGGGCACATACCAAGGGGCGCGTTAAAAGAAAACATATTTGGTGTGATTTCGGGTAAAGAAACGTGGCCATCTGGGCAAGCAAGTTTACTACTTAGCATAAAAGGCTCGCCATCAATTACATCTATCAAAATAATACCATCAGCAAGACCTAGGGCTGTTTCTAGAGAATCGGTTAATCTTGATTCGATGCCTTCTTTTATCACGATCCTATCTACAATTATTGATATGTCGTGTTTCTTTGTTTTTGAAAGTTCTATATCTTCTTCCAAATCGTGGCGTTCGCCGTCTATTACAACCCTTACAAAACCCTGTTTTTGGATGTTTTCTAAGGCTTTTTTGTGTTGGCCTTTTTTGCCACGAATCATTGGAGCAAGGACTTGGATTCTTGTTCTTTCTGGTAATTCTAGGATTTTATCAACCATTTGGTCTATGGATTGGGCTTCGATTTTTTTGCCACAAACTGGGCAATAAGCATCCCCAATCCTTGCATATAAAAGTCTATAATAATCGTAAATTTCAGTAACTGTAGCTACTGTCGACCTTGGGTTTCTATTTGTAGTTTTTTGATCAATTGATATAGAAGGAGAAAGTCCTTCTATGCTATCCACGTCTGGTTTGTCTACATTGCCCAAAAATTGCCTAGCGTATGATGATAAACTTTCTACATAGCGCCTTTGTCCTTCTGCATAAATAGTATCAAAGGCTAAAGTGGACTTTCCGGATCCGGAAAGCCCTGTAAAAACTATCATTTCATCGCGTGGCAGGGTGATGTCGACATTTTTTAAATTGTTGGTGCGAGCACCTTTTATAACTATGTCGTGTTCTGTCAAATTACGCTCCTACGAAATTTTCTTTCATTTGTTTAATCTGATCACGGATGTTTGCAGCACGTTCAAAGTCTAACTCTTCAGCGGCCTTATACATCTGACTTTCCAGATTAATTATTATAGTATCTATATCTTCTCTATTAAATTCTTCTATTTCTGCTTCTTCTGTTGCTTTTGTAACTTGGATCATTTCCCCAATATTTTTTCTAATAGTTTGTGGGGTAATGCCATGCTCTTCATTAAATTTCATTTGGATATCACGGCGGCGGGCTGTTTCATCAATGGCTTTTTTCATTGATTTTGTAATATTATCCCCATACAAGACTACATGGCCTTCGCTATTTCTAGCTGCACGACCGATAGTTTGGATAAGGGATGTTTCTGAACGTAAAAAACCTTCCTTATCAGCATCAAGGATTGCAATTAGACTTACTTCTGGGATATCAAGACCCTCTCTTAGTAGGTTGATACCGACTAAAACATCAAACTCTCCTAAACGCAATTCACGGATGATCTCAGATCTTTCAATAGTTTTTATATCTGAGTGCAGGTATTTTACTTTTATGCCATTTTCTGTAAGATAGGTAGTTAAATCTTCTGCCATTTTTTTTGTTAAGGTTGTGACCAAGGCCCTGTCGCCTTTTTCTGTTGTCTTATAGATTTCTTCAATTAAGTCATCTATTTGATTTTCTGTTGGTCTTACCTCAACTATTGGGTCAAGCAATCCTGTTGGACGGATAATTTGTTCAACCATTTCTCCACCAGTTTTCTCCATTTCATATGGGCCTGGTGTTGCTGAAACGTAAATAGCTTGATTTACTAAAGACTCAAACTCCTTAAATTTTAAAGGTCTATTGTCAAGAGCTGATGGCAATCTAAAACCAAAATCAACTAAGTTTTGCTTACGAGCCCTGTCCCCTTCATACATACCCCCAACTTGTGGAATAGATACGTGGGACTCATCGACCATTATTACAAAATCATCTGGGAAATAATCTATAAGTGTGTATGGACGACTTCCTGCTGGTCTTTGGCTTAAGTGTCTGGAGTAGTTTTCTATCCCTGAACAAAAACCAATTTCTTTTAACATTTCTATATCATATCTGGTTCTTTGCTCTAGTCTTTGAGCCTCGAGTAGTTTATTATTTTCATTTAGATATTTTAATTGCTCTTCTAACTCTTGCTCGATAGTTACTATGGCACGTTCTGTCTTTGCACTTGTTGTAGCATAGTGGCTGGCAGGATAAATGTAGGCGTGGGACAATTTTGCAGTTACTTTTCCAGTTAAAGAGTCAAACTCTGAAATTTCTTCAATTTCATCTCCAAAAAACTCAAAACGTATAGCTTTTTGGTCAAAACCTGCTGGAAAGACATCTAAGATATCCCCACGTTTTCTAAAAGTACCCCTATCAAAGTCAATATCATTTCTTACATATTGAACATCGATAAGTTTTCTCATAACTTCTTCAGGGGCAATCTCTTGGCCAGGACGAAGTGAAACTACAAGTTCTTTATAATCTATCGGATCACCCAGACCATAAATACAAGAAACAGATGCCACAATTATTACATCGCGGCGTTCAAAAAGAGCCATGGTTGCAGAGTGGCGCATCTTATCTATCTCATCATTTATCGAACTATCCTTTGCAATATAAGTATCAGTTGCTGCTACATAGGCTTCTGGCTGATAGTAATCGTAGTAAGAAACGAAATACTCCACAGCATTGTCTGGGAAAAATTCTTTAAATTCTGTGAAAAGTTGGTAGGCCAAAGTTTTATTGTGGGCTAAAATTAAGGTTGGCCTTTGCACCTTTTCTATAATATTTGCCATGGTGAAAGTCTTACCAGATCCTGTTACACCACGGAGGATTTGATGTTTTTTACCTTGATTTAAACCATTTGCAAGGGTCCTTATAGCCTCTGGCTGGTCACCTCTAGGTTTATAATCAGAATTAATTTTAAATTTTTGCAAATATTTATCCTTTCTTTTTTAATACCTAAATAAAAAGGTCAAAATCTACTTTCGCCTTTTAAAATATATCTATATAGTTAAAGGTCAAGTTTTTGACTAACCCTGACCTTTGTTTTAATATTTATTTTATATAAAATATACTATTTTAGGTGGTTTTTTTCAAATTGCAGCATAGTTATATTTCTGGGTATAAACGTCAATGGAAGACTTTTTATATTTGGAGGTAAATATGAAAAAATTAATCAATAGTCCAGAAAAATTAGTGGATCAAATGCTTGATGGCTTAGTAAAAGCTAATCCAAACAAGATTACTAGAATAGAAAACACAAACGTAATAGCTCGAACCGATGCACCGGTAGATGGTAAAGTAGGAATCATATCCGGTGGTGGATCTGGCCACGAACCTGCACATGCTGGATTTGTGGGACGCGGTATGCTGGATTGTGCTGTGGCAGGAGAAGTTTTCACCTCCCCTACTCCAGATCAAATTTTAGAAGCAATCAAAAAATCTGATTCTGGTAAAGGTGTCTTTATGATCATAAAAAACTACCAAGGCGATGTTATGAATTTTGAAATGGCCAAGGAAATGGCTGAAATGGAGGACATACAGGTAGATTATATAATCGTAGCTGATGATATAGCCGTAGAAAAAAAAGAAGATCGCCGTGGTGTTGCAGGAACTATCTTTGTTCACAAAACTTTAGGAGCTATGGCAGAAAACGGTGCATCCTTAGCCGAAATTAAAAAAATGGCCGATCTAATAATTAACGATATTAAATCTATTGGTATAGCAACCAAAGCATGTACAAATCCATCTGATGGAAAAGAATCTTTCTTGCTTGAAGATAATGAATTTGAAATGGGAATTGGGATCCATGGTGAAGAAGGTATCCAAAAAGAAGAAATGAAATCAGCCGATGAAATTGTAAAAGAAATGGTTGATAGATTACTAGAAGAAATAAAAGATGACGATAGTGAATATGCAGTAATGGTAAATGGCATGGGTGCCACTCCAGAAATGGAACTATATGTGATCAATAATTGTCTTGCTGATTACCTAGCAGAAAAAAATATAAAAGTTGCCCGAACATATATTGGAAACTTTATGACAAGCATGGATATGGCAGGTTTTTCAATCACTCTTTACAAAGTAGATGATGAGAGATTAAAATTACTTGACCAAGAAGTAGATATAGTTAGAAAGTAGTGAAAAAATGGAAATTAAACAAGTACAAGAAATAATAAATAAAATTGCAGACGAAATTATAGCAAATAAAGATTATCTAACAGAGCTTGATAGATCAATAGGTGATGCTGACCATGGTGTAAACATGGCCAAAGGTTTTAAATTCACAAAGGAAGCTATAGAAGGCGATTTTGATGATTATAAAAACCTATTTAATAAAGTTGCTACTACATTGCTCTCAAAAGTAGGTGGAGCAAGCGGTCCACTTTATGGCTCATTTTTTATGAAATTTGCCGCAAGCTTAAAAGATATAAGTGATTTAGATCGTGATACATTAAATAAAGCTTTTGCTAGCGGTCTTGAAGGTGTCAAACAAAGAGGAAAAGCTGAAGTTGGCGATAAAACTATGGTTGATGTCTTAGAGCCAGTTGCAGATGCATTAAATGAAGGCAAAACTTATGATGAAGTTATAAAAGTTGCCGAAGAAGCTATGAATAAAACAAAAGATATAAAAGCAAATAAGGGACGAGCATCCTATGTGGGTGAAAGATCAATTGGTCACATAGATCCAGGTGCAGCAAGTTCATATATAATGATAAAAACAGCATTAGGAGAAATTGATGATTAATATATTAATAGCAAGCCACAGCCACAAATTAGCTGAGGGTCTCACTGAATTAGTAGGACAAATGGCTGGTGATGTAAATATAGAATACTCTGGTGGTACAGAAGATGGTGAGCTAGGTTCAAATTTTGAAGAAATAAACGAAAAAATGACAAGGCTTGCTGAAGATGGTTTAGTAGTATTTTTTGATTTAGGATCATCTATGATGAATTGTGAAACAGCTTACGAAATGCTAGATGATGATTTAAAAGAAAAGGTAGTTTTAGCGGGATCACCCCTTGTAGAATCTAGCGTACAAATTGGTGTTAGTATAGATGAAAATACTGAACTTGACGATCTAAAAAATATGATTAGTAAATATGATTTAAATAAACTTGAATAATAGCTAGGATTATAATTAATATATATCTAAATTTGTTTAATAAATTTAATGTAGTATATTAATAACACAAATTTCATTAAGGAGGGTTTTATGAAATTTAAAAATTTAAAATATGGAGCATCAGCTCTAGTACTAGCAGCTCTACTAACAGCTTGTGGTGGAGAAAATGCTCAACAAGCTAAGGAAGATGTAAAGGATGCTGCAAATAATACTGAAGCAGCAGTTACAGAAGAAATTAACGAAACAAAAGATGATGTAGAAGAAAAAATCGATGACTTAAAAACAGGTATCGAAGAAAAAGAATTTGCTATTAGCCTAGATGATGCAGTAGCTAAATTTAAAGAAACTTTCCCAGAAGAAGGTATTGAAGTTTCTGGAGTAGAACTTGATGAAGATGACGGAAAATATGCTTACGATATTCAAGGTTTTAAAGAAAACAAAGAATATGAAGTAAAAATCGATGCTGAAACTGGAGATATCTTAGCTCAAGAAGAAGAAGTTGATGATGATAACGATGATCTAGATGATGATATTGCAATTGACTTTGCAACAATCATAACCCCACAAGAAGCTATGACAAAAGCTTTAGAAAACAACACAGGCTATGTAAAATCATATGAACTAGACCACAATGATGATGGTAAACTAGTTTATGAAATAGATATCGAAGATGGAGACGATGTTGAACTCGATGCTGAAACTGGAGACATCATTCACAAATAATTATAAAAAACAAAGGACCATTTAGGTCCTTTTTTATTGCCTACATTGATCTATAATCAGTACCTCGCCTACTATAAATATAAAGTCCAAGTCCTATCAAAAATACTAAAAATCCCAGTCCTCCCCTTTTGGTAAAGAATAAAATAACAGATAAGATTACAAATACTATGCCAAATATACTTTCTAACTTTTGTTTTTTCATAACCTTTCTCCAAATTTAATTATATAATAAAAAAACCTCCCAATTATGAGAGGCAGTGTTAAAACATATATTTATCTAGGTACGTAGTTTGTATTGTTTTCAGACTTCTTACCAATACCAAAAACTACTGCTCCTATCAGTAATACAAAAAATCCTAGACCACCTCTACTATCAAAAAACATATACACAGAGTATAGCATAGCAATTATTCCAATAATTTGTGCAATTTTACCTTTTTCCATAATAATTCCTTTCTTAAATAATATTTGTTAAAATTATACCCGAAATAAAAAAATCTCCCCAAGGGGAGATTTTCGCTTTTTAGTTAACGCTACGATTACTACTATTATCCTCATTTTTAAAGGCAAATACTAAGAATACTACTGCTAAAACCGCACTTAAAATAGCAAATACCATCTCATTTCTTTTGTAGGATAAAATCGCAACAACAAACCATATTATAGCTAGGATGATTCTTAAGACTTTTCTATTCATACTTTTCTCCTTAAATCATTACAAATATTACAAAGGCCAACATAAAAACAACTACACCCAGTATGTACTTTCTAGGCGACTTCCAAACCGCCATTGTGGTCTTTTTACCTACTATCGGATATTTATTCTCCATAAAATATGCTAGAAGTGTATCAAAAATTGTAAAAACTATAAGGCATATGACTAGTTTTGCTGACATCTGACCTTGATTTGCTAGTAAAATTATGATATGAACCAAAGCAAAGTATATAAATAACACTTTTATATAATCTTTATCTAATGAATTGTAAGTCTTTGGTAACATATTTTTATAAGTAGCAAGTCCAACATCTGTGGAAAAAATTGTAAGCAATGGTGTATTAACCGTTGCTACTGCTAGAGCAAGTGGGATTTTAATTGCTCCTGGCATCATAATAGAAACAAATCCTATCATTAAAATGATACCCACGGTATTAATCAAGTATACATTTTCTGCTAGGATAAATTTTAAGAAATAATTATAGATTTTAAACTTTCTGCTAGAACCCATCTCTTGCTGGGAAAATATAGCTTGATTTAGATAAAATCTGCTTAATATCATTACTAATATCAAAATAGCCATGATTGATATTAAAGCTTTAATTCCCATACTTAAACTAGTTTTATAAAATAAAAACAAAACCAAGGCAATTGAGGCAAGCAAAAGGAAACATACAATTAACTTCTTATTTCCTCCAATATTTCTACTACTAGGTAAGGATCCGAGCATACAAATAATTGGCAGCATAAGTAAAATTATGGGATAAAATTCAATCGGTGCCTTTAAAACATAAGCTATAACTGCAAGTGGCAAAAATTTTCTAATTATCGAATCTACTATTAAACTTAAAATAAATGATAAATTTATCTTTTTGCGTTTTACCGGCAGTTGATAATATAGCAAGGTATTTTCGGTACTGGTATAGGTCTTTGCAAAATAGAATATGGTTGTAAAAAGGGCAAAGGATATGAAGATTGCTAATCTTAGATCAAAATTGACACTTAATAAATTTGGATCCTTTTGTATCAAAAAATCCATGCCAATATAGATTAGCACAAGCCCTACCAAATATTTACTTATAGTTTTTCTATCAAGCATATCCTTTAAAAAAACTTTTGTCATAGGCTACTCCTTAAAAGTTTGCAAAATCTTTTCAGATGTAAGGTCACTATTAACAGTAGTTTTTGCAGATAGTTTTCCCTTATCTAGTAATACATAGCTATCACAAGATTCTGTAATGGATTCTAAAATATGAGTTGCCATGAATATTGACCCATACTTTTTGTAATCGCGCATTATTTTATAAAGGAAAACTGATCCCTCAAAATCTAATCCATCTACTGGCTCATCTAAGATGACCAAAGGCAGTTTTAAGCCAAGGGCAGCTATTATAAAAAATTTCTTTTTATTTCCCATAGATAGTTCTTTGACAGGTTTGTTTATGTACTGGGCAAAGTTAAAATTTTCTATCATATAGTTTTGATAGTCTTCATCAATTTCTCTATTGTAAACTTTATGCAAAAATTCATTGTACTCAGGAAAAGTCCAGTATTTAAAACTATTATCTTCAGAAAAAACTGCAATACGATTGAGTTTAAAATCTTCATTAGAAAAATCAATGTTATTTCCACGAAAATTTATACTATTAGCTTCAAATTTGGGATGAATGTCTGTAATAGTTTTTATTAAAGTGGTTTTCCCAGAGCCATTGCTACCAACAAGGGCAACTATTTCATTTTCTTCGATAGCAAAACTACAGCCATTTAAAATATTTTTATCAGCTTCATACCAAGATTTTAAATTGTTCACTTCTAATAAATTATTAACCATATCAGCCTCCTTTTGCTCTCTTTTTACCCAGCATTTTTAAAAATATACATTGTTTTTGACAAATTATTTCTATATAATTAAAGCAAAATAATACAAATTTTATGAAGGGGTTTTACTATGCAAATTCGTGTATTAAATGAAAAAGATATCAAAAAAGTAATGGATATGAAAGTAGCCATAGAGGCAACAAAAGATGCTTTAAAAGCTTATTCAGATGGTGGAGCTGACATTCCCCTACGTGCAAATTTAGATGTAGCTGACCACAATGGCCAATCCTTATATATGTATGGCTATGTGCCAAGTGAAAATGCCTTGGGTGTTAAAATAGTTTCAGTTTATCCAGATAATATTGCCAAAAATCTCACATCAGTACCTGCAACTATGTTTACCTTAAATAACGAAACAGGAGAGGTAAATTCTCTAATAGATGGGACCTACCTCACTCGTTTACGTACTGGAGCTATAGCTGGAGCAGCTACTGATGAGCTAGCCAATAAGGATAGCAAAATATTTGCCCTTTTTGGTACAGGTGGACAAGCAGAAAGTCAACTTGAAGCAATATTAAACGTACGTGATATAAAAGAAGTAAGGGTTTTTGATTTATCGAAAGACCGCGCAGAAGATTTTGCTAAGCGCATGAAGGAAAAACTAGGAAATAGCTTTGATTTTGAGATAAAGGCTGTAGATTCTGCTGACCAAGCAATAGAAAATGCAGATATAATTACCACAGTAACTACCGCTAAGGACCCTGTTTTTGATGGCACAAAAGTAAAAAAAGGCTGCCATATAAATGGAGTTGGTTCCTATACTCCTGATATGAGCGAAATCCCAGCATATATAATCACTCACGCACAAAAATTATACGTGGATACCTTTGATGGGGCAGTGAGTGAATCAGGAGACCTTATAAAGCCAATTAAAAATGGAAACTTTGACCCAGATAAAGATATCACTGGAGAACTTGGTGAAAAACTTTTAGGAAAAGTTTCTGGTCGCGAAAGAACTGATGAAATTACATTTTTTGAAACAACTGGATCAGCAGTTTTAGACCTAGTTGTTGGACAAAAAATATTAGAAGCTGCAGAAAAAGAAAATATTGGACAAATTATTGAAATGTAAGATAGATAGCCTAGATTATCTAGGCTTTTTTTAGTTGACATCATATGTATATATGATATAATGCTCATATGAACACATGTTCAAATTTAGTAAGGAGGTAACATGGATGAATCGATAAAAAATGCTAGACTTGAAAATATAATGGAGCTTTCGGACCTTTTTAAGGTTTTTGCAGATTCTACTAGACTTAGGATCCTCCATAAGCTTTTTAATGGACCTATAAGTGTAGGGGGCATTGCTGATGCTCTTAATATGAGTCAATCAGCTATTAGCCACCAGCTTAAGTATCTAAAGGATAGCAACTTAGTAAAATCAGAAAGAAATGGCAAGTCTATATATTATTCACTTGCCGATGATCATATAAAGACAATTTTTAAGACAGGATTAGAACATATTAATGAATAGGAGAATATAATGAAAGTAAAATACAAAGTAAAAAGTGATGACCTATGCCCAAATTGTGCAGCAAAGATTGAAGAGGCTGTTAAGAAAATAGATGGAGTGAATGATGCTAACCTATCATTCCTAACTTTGAAACTAAAGATGGACTTAGCTGATGGTGCTAATGAAGATGCTATCTTTGATGAGGCTAATAGACTTGCTGATAAGCTTGAGCCAGGGACTGTCTTAGTGAGGTAGGATATGCTTGAGTCTATGACAGATGCTCACAAAAAGGAGCTTAGAAAACTTATAGCTATAGGTGTGTTTACTGCTATATTAGCAGTATTAAGTAATACTATAGGTGAAAATATATGGATTAAAGTAGGTTTTCTGATAGTCTACCTCATTTCAGCATGGAATATTTTGATAAAAGGGTTTAAGGGAATCATCCGTGGCCAGGCCATGGATGAGAACTTCCTTTTGACTATAGCAACAATTGCAGCCTTCTTCCTAGGCAAATATACAGAAGCAATTGCTGTAATACTTTTTTATAATTTTGGTGATTTATTTGAAAATATAGCAAGCCATAAGTCCCGCCAAAACATAGAAGGACTCCTAGACTTAGTGCCTGATGTGGCCAATAAGGTAAACCCAGATGGTTCTACTACAGAAATCGACCTAGATGATGTAGAAGTAGGAGATATCCTCCTGGTTCGTGATGGTGAGAAAATCGGTGTGGATGGTGTCGTTATAGAAGGTCACGGCCTCCTTGATACATCCTCTGTCACTGGAGAATCCATGCCAGTAGAAGCCGAAGTAGGGTCTGAGATTATATCTTCATCTCTTCTTACTGAAGGGATTATCAAAATGGAAGCTAAGAAAGAATTTGATGATTCTGTTGCAGCAAAGATTATGGAGATTATAGAAGATTCCGCAGAAAGCAAGTCTGAAAGTGAAAAGATGGTAACAAGATTTGCCAGAGTCTATACCCCAATTGTTGTAGCTATTGCGCTTATAGTAGCAATTATCCCTCCCCTATTTTTTGGAAGAGATTGGTATGACTCTATATTCTTGGCAGCTACATTTTTAGTAATATCATGCCCATGTGCCCTAGTACTATCAGTCCCACTAAGCTTTATGTCAGGCCTTGGTCTAGCTAGTGAAAATGGCATCCTTATAAAAGGAAGCCAGTATTTTGAAGGACTAAACAATGCCAAAGTCCTATTATCCGACAAAACCGGAACCCTCACTACAGGGAATTTCAAAGTAAAAGATATAGAATATTTTACTGACCATGATAGGGAAAAAATCCTCGATTATATATATAATATCGAGCTAATGAGTACCCATCCTATCGCAAAAGGGATAGTAAAAAGTCTAGACCGTGATGAAAAACATGATTTGTTTGAAGAAGTGATCAATGAAAAGGGCCTTGGTGTAAGAGCTAATAGCAAGGATGGCGACCTAATCAAGATAGGTTCTGCTAGATTTATTGGCTATGATGGAGAAGAAAATGACAGGGCAATCTATGTATCTATAGATGACAAGCTTGCTGCAAAAGTAATAATCGAAGATGAAATCAAAGACCAATCATTTGAAACTATAGAAGATCTTCACAAGCATTTTGAAAATATAGCTGTAGTATCAGGCGATGGCAAAAATGCAGTTGAAGAAACAGCCAAAGAACTTGGCCTAGATAACTACTTTGCAGAAGTAATGCCAGACCAGAAGCTAGAAATTATGAAAGGCTACCAAGATAAAGGACTTCCTACAGTCTTTGTAGGAGATGGTATTAACGACGCCCCAGTCCTTACCAATGCAGATGTTGGTATATCAATGGGAGAAACAGCATCTGACCTTGCTATAGAATCATCCGATATACTCGTAGTCAACGGAGAGTTTAGCCAGATGAGCAAGCTAATGAAAATCTCAGACCTTACCAACAGAACAGTAAGGCAAAACGTGATTTTCATAATGGCTGTCAAAATAGGAATCCTAATAGCAGGACTACTAGGATATGCAAGTATGTGGGCAGCAATATTTGGAGATGTTGGAGTTACAATAATAGCAGTCCTATGGGCAATGAGAATTTTAAGAAAGAAAATATGATTTAATAAGACCCGCAATATTGCGGGTCTTTTACTTATTAATTTTTAAAGATAAAGTCTGTTATTCTTAGCAAAAAAAGAAAGTGAACGCATCAAAGGAGCTCCTAGGTTAATAGCAACTTCGAATAAAAATAATTCCTAAGAGACCCTTCGGCTCCAAGGCTACGCCTTTGCGCTCAGGGTGACATTTGGGTTTTGATTTACATCTTGAATAAACATTCTAAAAAAAACTGCACTATCTAGCTTTACTATTATTTTTTAAAAACCAAGCCTGTCATCCTGAGCAAGTGAGCATAGCGAACGCGTCGAAGAATCTCATAGGTTAATATTATCTTCGGATAAAAATAGTACTACTCTAAAAGACCCTTCGACTCCAAGGCCTAGCCTTTACGCTCAAGGTGACATTTGGTTTTTGATTTACATCTTGAATAAACATTCTAAAAAAAACTGCACTATCTAGCTTTACTATTATTTTTTAAAGACAAAGCCTGTCATCCTGAGCAAGTGAGCATAGCGAACGCGTCGAAGGATCTCATAAATTAATATTAACTCCAGTTAGAAATTAGCAGTATCACAATCCTTTTCGGCTCCAAGTCTATGCCTTTGCGCAGGGTAACATTAATATTTTTAGATTTTTATTTTAATTCTATTTTTTTTACCTTTAAAGAGCCAACTGATTAAAAACCTCATCCTCATACTTATTCCAAATTATAAATCCTTGGGTCTTATCTTCTGCCATATCTTCTTTTTTATAATTATTATCAAGCCTACTATTTTCATTAGGTAGCAAAGAAGCCGGAGTACCTGGAATATATAAATAATAATCCGCATCAGGCTTTATCCCTAGAGCAAAGTCTACATTAAAATAAATATCATCATAACGCCCATATTCTGAAGTTATTTCAAAATTATCAAGCTTCATCTTATAAACATTATCATTTACTTGCTCAACAATATTAAATTTTCCTTTAAAGGCAGAAGTATGGATTTCCTCACCCCTATGCCAAATCCAAGCATATTCAGTAAGTCCTGCATCGAATCCATCATTTTTAACTTTTCCAAAATATGATCCCGTAAAGTTTCCATCTTCAGTAAATTCTAAATTTGTCCATCCAGTATCTTCACCATAGTTTCTAACTAATTGCTGCCCGTTTAGCTTTTCAAAAAGAAATTTTTGAAGTTCTTCTAAACTAGGTCCTTTTCCTTCTTTTTCTTCTAAATTTACAACTTCTGGAGTTTCTTTTTTTTCTCCTTCACAACTAGTTAATAAAAATATAGACATAAGCAATATAATTATTCTACTTCTATAAATTTTTAATCTTCCCATTAATTTTCAATTTCCTTTTGTACTAAATCTTGATGCCAAAGGCAACAAGCCTCCTTTATCTATCTTAAAATGTATTATACTATAATAAAAATATAAAATATCCTTGCAATTTTTATAACTATGTTCTATAATGTAGATGAAGCTAGGGGTGCTTCATAGCTGAGAGACTTTGGTCAACCCTTAAAACTTGATGCGGCTAATACCGTCGAAAGAAAGCTAACTATAAAGCTAAGTTTTAAAGACTCTCTCAATAGGAGTCTTTTTATTTTATAAATTTTTTAAGTCTCTTAGACAATTAAATATTTTTTAAAGTTGAGAGTGCACTAGGCGCGAAGGGGCATACCACCACGGGTATGGTATTTCCTTCGCGCTTTTTTAATAAGGAGGTGAAAAAAATGATAAAAGTAAACGCTAAAGAACTTTCTTTTATAGAAAATGAAAGTCTATATGACTTATTAGAACGTGCTAACTTTAACCCAGATTTTGTAGCTGTAGAAGTTGATGAAAAGTTAGTAAAAAGAGAAAACTTTAAAAACTTTCTTTTACAAGACGGCGCAAAAGTCGAGGTATTTTCATTTGTTGGAGGAGGTTAAAAATGGATGATATCAGAAAAAAAGTTTTAGGAAGACAAAATCCTATAGTAAACGAAAAGCTAAAAAATGCTAAGGTTTCTGTATTAGGATGTGGTGGTTTAGGGTCAAATATAGCTATGACCCTAGCCCGCGCTGGTGTGGGCGAGCTTTACCTTTATGATTTTGATACGATAGAGTATTCTAATCTAAATCGCCAAAATTTTACCCTTGATGAGCTAGGAGGAGATAAGGCTCTGCTTACTAAAAAGAAAATTGAGTCCACCCTACCTTATGTAAAATGCCACAACCAAAATATTTATCTAACAACTGAAAATATGGATACTATAGCCCATAATACAGATATATTTATAGAAGCCTTTGATAATAAGGAATCAAAAACTATGCTATTTGACTACTTTGTAGGCAGAAAAGATAAATATCTCATCTCAGGTACAGGAGTTTCAGGTCTAGGTGAGCTTAGTGATATAAAAATAAAGCAAATAGATAATGTAACTTTGATAGGTGACTTTACTTCAAATCCAGACCAAGGATTATACCTTGCCTATGTAGGAATTATAGCAAGTCTTGAGGCCTTAACAGCTATAAAAATTATAACAGGAGATTATAATGGAAAATAAAGACTACTTAGAGCTTGGTGGTAAGAAATTTAGATCAAGATTTATTCTAGGAAGTGGAAAATATTCGCCAGAACTCATAGACGCTGCTATAAAAAGTGCAGAAGCACAAATGATTACAGTGGCACTTAGACGTGCAAATACAAAAGATGTAGCAAACATTATAAACTATATCCCAGATGATATAACCATTATCCCAAATACATCTGGAGCTCGTAATGCAGATGAAGCTATCAGAATTGCAAGACTTGCCAGAGAGATGGGTTGTGGTGATTTTGTAAAAATCGAAATCATGAGAGATAGTAAATACTTGTTGCCAGATAATGCAGAAACCTTAAAAGCTACAGAAGTTTTGGCTAAAGAAGGCTTTATAGTCCTTCCTTATATGTATCCAGACTTAAACTATGCTCGTGACCTAAGAGATGCTGGAGCAGCAGCAGTTATGCCACTTGCTAGTCCCATTGGATCAAATAAGGGACTAGCTACAAAAGATTTTATAAAAATAATTATAGATGAAGTTGACCTACCAATTATCATAGATGCTGGTATAGGAACTCCATCTCAGGCAGCAGAAGCAATGGAAATGGGAGCTGCAGCAATAATGGCAAATACTGGTATAGCAAGTGCAGGAGATATAACAATGATGGCAGAAGCCTTTAAATATGGGATAAAAGGCGGCAGACTTGCTTATTTATCAAAACCAGGACGTGTCCTAGAAAAGGGTGCAGACCCATCAAGTCCATTAAGGGATTTTTTTGAGTAGTATGAATATAAAAAGTGTAGAAGAATATTTTCCAGGGATGGATATAATCGATTCAGATATAAAAGAAAAAGTAGATGCTATCTATGAAGAGGTAAAAATTTCTAAGGTGACAAATGCTGATATCCAGTCGTCTTTAGAAAAAGATAGCCTATCCTACCAAGATTTCTATAATATATTAAATGATAAAGATGGTGTATTTTTAGAAATTATGGGGGAAAAGGCACATAAAAAGAGAATGAGATACTTTGGTAACAATGTTACCCTCTTCTCCCCTCTTTATATAGCAAACTACTGCGAAAACTCATGTAAATATTGTGGTTTTAGGGTCCAAAGCGATATCAAAAGAGCAAAGCTTGACTTTGATGAAATAGAAGCAGAAATGGCAGCCCTTGCCGCAACAGGTATAGAAGATGTGCTAATCCTTACAGGAGAAAGCGCAAAATTTTCATCCATCGATTATATAGCAAAGACTTGTGAAATAGCAAAAAAATATTTTAAAGCAATAGGTATAGAAATATATCCTGCAAATGTCGATGATTATAAAAAAATAAGAGAAGCTGGAGCAGACTTTGTAACAGTATTTCAAGAGTCCTACAACAAAGAAACATATGACTTTTATCATCCAGCAGGACATAAAAGGTCTTTTAATTATAGGATAGATACCCAAGAAAGAGCAATAATGGGAGGTATGCGAGGAGTAGGATTTGGAACCCTATTTGGTCTAGGAGACCCAATAGAAGAAGCCTTTAAACTAGGAATCCACGCAAGCCTAGTTCAAAAAAAATATCCAGAAGCAGAAATAGCCATATCCTTACCAAGGATAAGGCCAGCAAAGGGTGCAGATGATAGTCTAATCTTTAAAAATATAGTAGAAGATAGGGAATTTTTCCAAATTATGCTAGCAATTAGGATATTTTTACCATACGCATCCATCACCCTATCCACTAGGGAATCCAGAGACTTTAGAAATCTAGCAGTAAAATACGCAGCAACCAAAGTCTCTGCATCAGTAGATACATCCATAGGCCACAGATCGAAAAATAACCAGCATAGCGGTGGTAGCCAGTTTGAGATAGATGATATGAGGACTACAAAAGATGTAGTAGATGATTTAAATAGTATAGGTATGACAGCTGTGTTTACTGATTATATAAATGTATGAAAAAACTCCCCTATCTTTAAGATAAGGGAGTATTTATTTGCGAATTATTTGTTTTTCTTGTATAGATTATAAAATATTATAATCATAACTATATTTATAATAAATACAAATATACTACCTTCCATTTTAAATATACCGCCTGATATAATGGTATTTCCTGTAATTTCAATATTATATAGATGAGGATAGTCTTCTGCTAAAGATACTGTGCCAAATATTATCCCACCCATAACGTTCCATATAAAATGCATAATTATAGGTATCAGCAAAGAATTAGTGTATTCTAAAATAATAGTCATTAGTAAAGACATTGTAAGAACATTTATAACAGCTATTGGACCTGCCTCAAATGCTCCTCCGTGCATAAAAGTAAATAGTAAAGTGCTTACAATTGTCGCAATCATAATACTATATTCTTTTTTTAATAATTGATAAATATATCCACGAACCAGTAATTCCTGCATAATAGTATTTATAAGTGCAGAAACCATCCAAATTCCTAGCATATTTATGTAGTTCTTATCAGTTATTTCAAAATATCCTAGACTATTAAGCAATAAGAATGGTATAAAAAATCATATTAATCCTAGAAATATTCCTGCTAAAGTTTGTTTAGATGGTTTTTCAAAGTGTATTATAGATAATCGATCTTTCTCAAATTTACTAAATATATATGTTAGAAATACTATAGCTAAAAATGGAACTAGTTCCGCTAAAAATCTCCACCAATTATCGGAAATACCATTAGGTATTGGAATTACTACAGCTAAAACCAGCCATAGTATAAAAAATATTAATGTTTTCAAAATAATTTTAATAGATTTTTTCATATCATAATTATACTTTTAAATTAATTAATTAAAATTCTAATTTCTTAATATTTCCAGCATTTATTTCAACCCATGGCAAGTTAAATTGTAAATCTTATCAAAAACTTGGTCTATAAACTCTCTATAGCGAGAACTGCTATAATTGTTCTTAAAGATTAAATCAAATAACCGATGATATAGCTATTTTCACAAATATAACCACCTAGCTTTCGTTCTTTTTTACAATAGACCTGTCTTCCCGTTGTCTTCCTCACCTATTGCCCCACCTTGTCTCCATCATTTAAAACAAAGTCAAAATCTTTTAAAATAAATCTATCATCTTCTCTTAAATTTATAGTTAAATTTTTTATATTAAGCATAATTCCTCCTCAAGGAAGTACACCATATCAAAAATAAAATATAAAAAAAAGGCCTAATCACAAAAGTGAATAGACCTCTCCTAACGTGAACGCAAAAATCTTATTCACAATATGGCATACTAAAACTAGCCTTAATAGGCTAAAAATAGTATCAAAATTTCCATATTGCTTATAAAATCAATGTACATTTACCTCCGTATTTTTTATTCAGTTATAGTATACCATAATTTTCTTAGAATACTTATTTTCTTTGAGTTGATAATTGAATTTGTTCTACCTTTAAATTTTTATCTGAATTATCATCATTTAACTTTTCTAACTCAGAGTTTCTAATATTTACAATAATTTCATCCCCAGCTTTTAAGTCAGAAAAGTCTATCTCACTCACTTTTCCAGTTTTGTAGTTACAATAAATAACAGGTGTATCTTTAGCATCTATTACAGAATGATTGCCAAAAATCCCATCCTCTGGATTATCCTTAACAGTTAAGATTTCTTGTTTTTCATCAATTTCAGTAATTACAGCATTTAGACCAATACTTAAATCATCTTTAGCTTGATTAGCACATGAAGATAAAAATAGTACAAATGATAATAATAAAATGATTTTAAATTGCTTTTTCATAAACCTACTCCTGAATTATTAGTTCTTTATTCAAGTTTTTTCGTTTAAGTTAGCTAAATAAAACTTACGGACTATTTTAATTCAAAATTTATCCATTACATACTAAATATGGCACTATAAGATAACCTACAACATACAGAACATTTGGATAAAGTTAAGGCGATATTGTTAAAATCTTCGATTTTTTCGTTTTAACATTTACTTTTATGCTTCTAATGGTACATTCAATAGCAAATATTTTTCAATTTTATCTTATTATAATCTTCTACAGAAACCTTTTTACTTGGTATAAATAACTCAGACTCCTTCCTATTAATGTTTGCCGAATAATTTAAAGTATAAAGATATTGTTTATATTCGTCGTACATCTCAGAAATTTCTATACAATTATCATAAGTAAGAACCCAATGATATTCGTTTAAGGTATCTATCTGATTTTTAAGACGATTGTGCTCTTCATATTTATAGTAATTTTTATAAAGATTTTTTCCTTGATTATAATATGGTGGATCAAAAAATATAAATACCTTATCGGGAGAGTAATTTAATATTACATCATTTATGAAAGTATTAGCCTCTAAGTTATATAATTTAATCTTGCTTTTATTTGATTCAATCTTTAGAATCTTCTTAATTAAATCAGACTTATTGAATCTGCAATCTATTAAGTACTTTCCATTTTGTGAAACTCCCCCAATAGGTCCACCAGATATAATTCCCGAAACATTTGTTCTATTCAGATAAAAAGTTGCAAAAGCTAGATTATAATTATAATTTTTTGAATCACGTAAACTTTCGTATATTTGCTTCTGTTCACGCCACTCATCGATAGTTATCTGGGTCTTTAAAATATCTTTTATAAATCTATCGGTATCGTATAAAATAGCATACCATACAGAATAAATAGCTACATCCAAATCATTTATAATAATTTCCTTTACATTACTTTTAAATAATAATTTAAGGCCAGCACCACATCCTCCAGCAAAAGGTTCAGCATACGACATATCATTTAAGTTATTTATATTTAAGAGATTAGAAACAAAATCAGCCATCTGTGTTTTCCCACCAGGATATCTTAAAGGTGAATAAGTTATTGGCATTGTTATCTCCTTTACGTTATAGCTGCTTTCATCCTTGTATCTATTATATTAAATACTTGAAGCGTTTTTTCTTTAAAATTTTCGAGTTCTACAATATTAACACTATAAAAATAATTAAATACTTGTGTATCCTCAATGAAAGCCTTAATATACCTCTTAGTTTGATCATCGAACACTTTCTTTATATTTTCATTACTTATATATCCGTCTTCGTCACTTTTTACTTTATCCAGTATATCTATTATTCTTTTTGAAGTGTAATCACTATTTAAATTAAATTCATCTAATTTAGTCCAAAATTTTCTATCATCTTTTATACTATTTAATATATAATAGTAGTATGATTCAGGTGCTAAGAATGTAGGTAGCGATAGCACATTATCCGCTAGATCTTTTGAATTTAAGCCTTGTACATCTTTATTAATGTAATTCATAAGTAAATTCTTATTCCCTTTCCCTTTTGCATCACCATCAACTAATATAACCACTCTCTCAAAGTAATCATCAAATTTTCTTAGTCCTTCTAATTGGGTGTGTCCAAGAGATAGGTTAAATATCTCATAATATGGTAATTTAAAACTATCACTTTTATTCATTACTTTTATTAGCTGTTCAAATATAAATTTTGTTTCCTTATCCTCACAATATACTTTTATCTTAGGTACATAAAATGAATTCATTTCGTATAAATCAGCTTTTATATCATTAATTGATACTATATTCTTTTTCAACCTAGGAATATTTGGATCTAGTATATAGTTTAATTTGTATGCTTGTGGATCTTTATTTTGTTTCTTAATAATTTTTTCGAGAATTGTCATCGAGTGAGTTGTTAAGAATATCTGGAGATTTAACTCATCTGATAATTCATCTAGTAAATTAAACAACTCATTTTGAGCACTAGGATGTAGTGAAGCATCCACCTCATCTATAAAAAGTATTCCACCATTATATTCTCTAGATGATTTTTTCTTTAAGTAATAGAAATCAGTCAAAGCAGAAATAATTGACCCCAAATTATCTTCACCAATTGATTGAGTTCTTGCACTTGAGTTCTTTAGTTCGACAAATAATCTACCATTTCTATTTACATCTTTTTTTATTTTGCTCTGTACTGAATACGATTCACTTATGGATCCAGACAATACTCTATTGTAATAAGATATGTATTGGTCAATAATTTTGTCGGTAACAAGCTTATTAAAATTAGTTATATTTGACTCCTCGATATCAGTTTCTCCCATAGGGAATAACCTAGATAAAGAAATAAAAATCGCTGGGACTGGTATTCTACTAGAATCTCCAATATCATATTTCGACTTAATATTCTTAGTGACTTCGCGTACTGTCTTTTCTGGGGTATAAAAATTAGTTGACCTAGGGAGTACTCTTATTCCTCTACCAATACTAGAGTCATTTTTTAAACCAATACGTTTCTGAATAAATCCACCTTCATCTGTTTCCACTTTTATGTATGCCTTATATTTAGTATCTTCGGCTTGGTCTTGGTTTAGAAATTCATCTTCAGTAATTATAAAATATTCATCAAATTGAGGTACAAAGTTACCTTTTGCTATTCTAGTTCCAGATGTTCCAAACATCATGGCAATTAAAGACATTATATTGGATTTCCCCACCCCGTTTATACCCGAGAAAACTGTTATCTTATTACCCAAGTCCAATTCTAAATCTGAAATCATTCTGAACTTATCTATGTAAATTTGCTTAGCCAAAAACCTCATATTATTATCCTTTCATAGATTTAAAATCAGTTGAAAACCATATTATAAAAATATAGCGTCACCCCTACTAATACGAGTTCTTGAACTCATTTTAACAAGTAAAGACAACGCTGTTATAAGTGTAGTTCTGCCTGATAGCTAGTTTTTTGTATCTTTATAATAAACTTCAAACTCTTTTTCAAAATCATTTAGTAATTCAACTAATTTTTATTGATTTCAATATAATCAAGTTTAGTTTGGGGATGCAGGTTGTTTAAACCTTTTAATGATAGTTTACTACTATTATCACTGCCATACCATAAATCTCTTAACGGTTGTACTTCTGGATCATGTAAAGTTAGACCCGTCCCTCTAACAACTAGCAGTCAATTAGGCTGTCTGTAGTTAGTTATAATGTGATTTTTTAACATGTTAAATTCTGTGATGTATTCCATTTTTAAACCTCCTATGTTGATAGGATTTTGATAGGGAATAAGATTAGTTTATATGGTTTTAAGTGGTTTTATGTTTGTTTAAATCGTTGAAAAATGGCGCTCCCCCACCTAGTCATATTATACTTTTACTCCCACTCAATAGTCCCAGGTGGCTTAGAAGTGATATCATACACTACTCTACCTACTCCAGCGACTTCGTTTATCATTCTGCTTGATAGGGTTTGTAGTAGTTCGTATGGTAGGTTGCTTGCTTCTACTGTCATGGCGTCTGTGGATTCTACTGCGCGGATTGCTATTACGTTTTCGTAGACTCTGGCATCTCCTTTTACTCCTACGGTTTTGATTGGGGTCCATACTGTGAAGTATTGCCAGATGTCTTCATTTAGTCCATGATTTTTTACTTCTTCTCTTAGGATTGCATCTGTTTCTCTAACTACTTCTAGTCTTTCTTCGGTAATTTCACCGATTACTCTTATAGCTAGTCCTGGTCCTGGGAATGGTTGGCGCCATACCATATCGTGTGGTACGCCTATTGCCTCTCCTAATTCTCTTACTTCATCTTTAAATAAATCTCTTAATGGTTCTACTAGGCCTTCAAATAGCATATTTTCTGGCAAACCACCTACGTTGTGGTGAGATTTTATTACACTTGACTTATCTTTTCCTGATTCTATTACGTCTGGATAGATTGTTCCTTGGACTAGGTATTTTGCTTCACCAAATTCCTTGGCTTCGCGTTCAAATACTTCTACAAAGTGGTTACCTATGATTTTTCTTTTTGTTTCTGGATCTTCTACACCCTTTAATTTTTCTAAAAATTCAGCGCTTGCGTCTACTTTTTTGACATTTAGTCCTAGGTTTTTGTAGGTTTGCATTACTTCATCTGCTTCATTTTTACGAAGAAGTCCATGGTCTACAAAAATACATTGAAGGTCATCGCCTATTGCTTTTGAAACTATGGTTGCTGCTACAGAGCTGTCTACTCCGCCTGATAGCCCGCAAATCATTTTTTCGCCAGCATATTTTTCTTTTATATCTGCTATGATTTTTTCTGCAAAATCATCCATTTTCCATGTTTTTTCTGCATGGCAGATATCTAGGATGAAGCTTGCTAGCATCTCTTTACCATAGTCTGAGTGGACTACTTCTGGGTGAAATTGGACTGCATAGATATTTTTTTCTTTATTTTCCATACCTGCTACTGGACAGTTTAAGGTCCAAGCAGTTTTCTTAAATCCATCTGCAAGTTTGCTTACCCTATCTCTGTGGTTCATCCAGATAGTGGATTCTTGTGGTACGTTTTTAAATATCTCGCTTTTATTATCTACTAATAATGGAGTTTTGCCGTACTCTCCATTTTTTGGAGTTTCAATCTCTCCTCCATAATAACTATTAATATATTGTAGGCCGTAACAAATTCCTAGAATTGGTACGCCTAGGTCAAATATTTTGCTATCTGCTTTTAAAGAATTTTCATCATTTACTGATTGAGGTCCACCTGTTAGGATTACTCCTGCTAGTCCTTCTAAATCTAGGCTATCAATATCAACATCGCATGGATGTAGCTCTGCATAAACTCCTAGTTCACGCACACGTCTTACAATAAGTTGATCGGTTTGTCCGCCAAAATTTAGTACAATAATTTTGTTTAAACTCATCATCTGTCCCTTTAATTTTCCTCTCCAAATTTGGATTTGTAGTATTCTACTATCTGTGTAGCTGTTTGTTCTATAGTATTGTTTGTAACATCTATGACTTTGCAATCGAGGTCTTTATAGACTTCTTTGGCATATTCTAATTCTGCTTGTATGCGATTTTCTCTAGAGTATACAGATTCGCCTATAAGTCCTAGTTCCTTTGAACGATCTTCCCTAATATTTACTAATTTTTCTGGATCAATTAATAGTCCTATAAGCCTATCAGAGTCTACCTCAAAAATTTCTTTGGGTAATCTTGATTCAGGCACTAGGGGTAAGTTGCTTACCTTATAGTTTTTGGTAGCTAAAATCATGGTTGTTGGAGTTTTACTAGTTCTACTTACTCCAAGCAAAACTATATCTGATTTTAAAAATCCCCTAGGGTCTTTGCCATCATCATATTGGATGGCAAATTCTATAGCCTCTATCATAGAAAAATAGTCTTTGGATAGAGCACGGGTAAGGCCAACTTCTCTAATTGCTTTTTGGCCAGTTACTTTTTCAAAAGTTTCTATGCCCTTTTCTAATATTGGTAGAACTTCTATATTTCTTTCTTCTGCTTTATTACAAATATAATCGGCCAAGTCCTTATCAGCCATAGTTGGAACTATTATAGAATATTCTGTTATACCAGTAAAAATTTTATCGATTTCTTCTATTGTTGTTACATCCGGTCTTCTTATTATCTTTGTTTCTAAGTCTGGAAACTGGGTTGTAACTGATTTTAAATAAGTCTGGGCGGTTTCTCCAGTGGAGTCGCTGACTATGACAATAGTTAATGGATTATCCATAATTGTCCCTTATTTAACTATTTGACTTACATCAAAGACTTTTTTAATTCTTTGAGCAAGCTCATTTAGCATTGCTAGCCTATTATTTTTAACTGCCTGATCTTCTACATTTATCATTGTATTGTCTAAATATTCGTTACCCACGCTGGCAGTATCGGCTACATTTTTTAACTCTTGTTTATAGTCTTCACTAGATTGGAAAGCCCTATCTTCTATACTTGCTATTTGGTTATAGAAGCTTGTTTCAAGGTCATTTTCAAATAAATCACTATTAATCTCTCCAAGGCTTTCTTCTTTTGCAAGATTATTTATCCTATTAAAATAGCTTAAGCAATCTTCATCTTCTTTTAAGAACTCACTTACTGCTGCTACTCTTTGGTGAATTCTAAATATATTTGCACTCTCGCTATTTATTACAGAGTTTACAATATCATATCTAAAGCCTTCGTCAATTAGCATATTCTTTAATCTATCTTTGATAAATTCTATAGTTTTTGCCATAGTTTGGTCATAGTCAAAAGGCAAGCCATTTTCTTCTGTATAGACTATTAGTGAGTCATTTATTAGATTTCTTAAGTCTACATCGATATTATTTTCTAAAATAATATTAATAAGTCCTAGGGCTTGACGACGTAAACCAAATGGGTCTTGGCTACCTGTTACGTATTTTTCAATAGCATATAAACCAACTATGGAGTCTATTTTATCAGCAATGGATAAAACTATACCTGTAATAGTTTTTGGAAGAGCGCCTCCTGCTGAAGTTGGCATGTATTGTTCTTCTATAGCATTTGCTACTCTTTCATTTTCACCAGAATTTAGGGCATAAATTTTACCCATAGTTCCTTGTAGCTCTGTAAACTCAATTACCATTTTTGTAACTAAGTCTGCTTTTGAAAGATAAGCTGCACGTGTTAAATCTTCCTTGATATCTTTGCCAAGGTTTAATTCTTGTTGGTATTTTTCGCTTAAATCTACAAGTCTTTGAGTTTTTTGATACATGGATCCCAGACCTTCAAAGAATGTTAGAGTTTTTAAGTCTTCTACATACTCATCTAAGTCTTTTGCAGTATCTATATCATAGAAGAATTTTGCGTCTTCTAGTCTTGCTACTAAAACTTTTTTGTTACCTAAAACTACATTTTCGCCATGGTTGCTATCACCATTGCGCACTAAAAGGAAATATGGCAATAAATTTCCATTTTCATCTAGAACTGGGAAATATCTTTGGTGGTCTTTCATAGGAGTGATGATAACTTCTTTTGGAAGCTCCAAATATTTTGTATCGATATCTCCTGCTAAAACTGTAGGATATTCCACGATGTTTATTACTTCATCAAGTAAGTCTTCATCGTGCATGTACTCCCCGCCTTTTTCCATGTTTATTTTATTTAGTCCACGGATAATGATATCTCGGCGGTCTTTGTATGGTAGGATTACATAATTTTCTTTTAATAGGTTTTCGTAATCATCAATTGAATTTATTACTATTTTATCTTCACCTAAGGTTCTATGACCGCGAGTTACATTTGAAACTGTGATTCCTTCTGCATCAAATTCTAAGATTTCATCATCTAGAATAGAAACAAAGTATCTAATAGGTCTTGCCCAACGGATAGATTTGCCACCCCAGCGCATAGATCTTTTAAAGTTTATTGATTTTACTAAATCATATACATTTTCTTTTAAAACTTCTGCAACTGATTTGCTTTCTTCTTTTTTTTCTACAAAGACATAATCAGATCCATTAAAATCTTTGATGACTACATCAGATAACTCTGCACCTTGGCCTCTTAAAAATCCTAATAATGGTTTGTTTGGATTGCCATCCTCATCATAGGCAATGGCAGCACTAGGTCCTTTTACAGAAATTAGAGAATCAGACTGGCTAGCATTTACATTTTCTAAAAATATCGCAAATCTTCTAGGTGTTGATTCTACTCTGATTTCATCTACTGTTAGTTTGTTTTCATCGATTAATTTTTGAAATTTTTCTTTTAATTGTCTTTTAGTTGATTCAATATAGTCTGAAGGTATCTCTTCTACACCGATTTCTAATAAGTATCTACTCATCATTATCCTTTCTTAGAAGAGGAAATCCTTGCTCTTCTCTTTTTGCAATATATTTTTCAGCTACTTTTGAACTTACATCACGTACTCTTTTGATGTAATGGCTACGTTCTGAAACAGAAATAGCTCCCTTGGCATCAAGTGTGTTAAAGGTGTGGCTTGTTTTTAGTACATTGTCATAGGCTGGATAAACTAAGTCAAGCTCGATTAGTCTATTGGCTTCTTTTTCGTAAATATCAAATAAATTCATCAAAACTTCATTATCAGCATCTTCAAAAGAATATTTGGAATTTTCGTACTCTGCAAGTTTAAATACATCACCGTAGGTTAGATTTTCTGACCATTTGATATCATAAACATTGTCTACATCTTGGAGATACATAAAAATTCTTTCAAGACCAATAGTAATTTCTCCACTTTCAATCTCACAGTTGATACCACCTACTTGTTGGAAATAAGTAAATTGGGTAATTTCCATCCCATCTAACCATACTTCCCAACCAAGTCCCCAAGCTCCAAGGGTTGGTGATTCCCAGTTATCTTCTACAAAACGAATATCATGCTCTTTTGGGTCAATGCCAATTCTTTCTAGACATTTTAAATAGATATCTTGGATATTATCTGGGCTTGGTTTTAGTAAAACTTGTAGTTGGTGGTGTTGGTAAAGTCTATTTGGATTTTCTCCATAACGACCATCTGCTGGACGTCTTGATGGTTCAACATACACCACTGACCATGGCTCTGGTCCTAAAGCTCTTAAAAAAGTGTGTGGATTCATAGTTCCTGCACCTTTTTCTGTATCATAAGAAAACATTACAGAACATCCCTGCTCTCTCCAGTAGTTTTCTAAAGTTAGTATTAAATCTTCAAAATACATACTAATTCCTTTCCTTAGCGTTTTTATAAACCCACTCTATGGATGAAAATCTCTTTATCTCTAGCCTTTCTAGGGTGTAGTCTATAATTAATCTTGTAATTTTATTATAATTTTCTGGTGGTCTTAGATTTTCTAAATCTTCTGATTTGGTATATAAAAGGGCCTTAAAGTAAGCAAATTCTTCTTTTGTCAAAAATATCCTATCACGTACCAAGTTTTTGTCCTCATCACAAAGCAAGGAAGCCTGGCTATTTGAGAAGAAAACTTCATTACTCTTTACTTTTTTACCGCAAATACCGCAAGTGCTCAAATTTGGTTTAAAACCTGAAAATGAAATATATTTTAATAAAAATGCCAAAAAAATGTTTATTTGATTGCTACTTGCAGTTTCAAAGGCTTCAAAAGTATTGTCTACTAATTTGTAGACTGTTTCTATTTGAATTTGGTCAAGAGTTCTTAGAAGCAAATCCGCGATAGCTGACTTATAAAGAATAACATCAAAATTTTTATTTGACTTGCTATATGATTTTATAAGGCTTGCTTCTTTTATCCCATAGAATTCCTTACCAGACTTATAAAGGCTGTAAGAAGCTTTTACAAATCTTTGGGTAACTCCCATGGTTTTGCTTTTCTTCCCTAGAGCCCCCTTGGCTATTATCGAAATTCTGCCTAAATCTTTGCTAAAAACTTCTATAATTTTACTAGTTTCTTTGTAGGCAAATTCCCTTAGGACAAAGCCTGTTATATCAGAAAGATCATTTGTAGCCAAACCTATCCACCAATTTTTCTTTTTTGCGCCAGTCTTTTTCGACTTTGACCCAAAGTTTTAAGTTGACCTTACTATCCAGAAATGTTTCGATTTCTTTGCGGGCTTCGATACCAATTTGTTTGACCATAGACCCGCCCTTACCGATTACAATTTCCTTGTGAGAATTTTTCTCAACTATGATAGTAGCATCGATATCGATTAGATTTTTATTTTCTCTTTGCTTAAAGTTATCTATACGAACTGCAATCCCGTGTGGCACTTCTTGGCTAAGATTATTTAAGGCCTTTTCACGGATGATTTCAGAAACGATAAATCTTTCTGACTTATCGGTGATCATATCCCTATCATAATAAGCTGGGCCTTCATCTAGCATTTCTTTTATGGTCTTTAGGTACTTATCTATGTTCTTATCTTCTAGAGCTGAGATGCCTATGATATGCTCAAACATATCCATGGACTCGTATTTTTCTCTGATTTGGTCAAATTCGCCTTCACTTAGTAAATCTGTTTTGTTGATTAATAAAATTTTTGGAACGTGGATGCCCTTTAGCATTTCAATAATTTCGTTATCTAACCTGCCTATTTCTAGAGAATTGTCCACTATAAAGGTTACTATGTCAGATTCTTTTAACGACTCTTCACTAAACTCGAAAAGTTTTTCTTGCAGCTTATTTTGAGGAGTTTGGATACCCGGTGTGTCGATAAATATAATCTGGCTATCTTCGTCGTTATATATTATTTGTATCTTGTCTCTAGTTGTTTGAGGCTTGTTGGAAATGATAGAAATCTTCTCTCTTAAAATCTTCTCCATCAAAGTAGATTTACCAACATTGGCCCTACCAACAACTGATATAAATCCTGATTTCATTAATTTTCTAAATCCTTACTTGAAAAACTGTGAGGCAAAAGATCATCAATGGTAAATATCTTGTAGTCATTTACGCTATTTGCTATCACAATTTTAGTTTCATCATCAGCAAATTCTTTTATAAACTGCCTACATACTCCACAAGGGAATGTATCCTGGCTATCTCCTGTTATTACAATATAGACAAAGTCCTTTTCTCCCTCGCTAATTGCAGTACTCATAGCTGATCTTTCTGCACATAGGCAAGGAGAATAGGCTGCATTTTCTATATTTACTCCCTTATAAATAGCTCCTGTTTTAGTTTTTACAGCACAGGATACCTTAAAGTTTGAATAAGGTGAGTAAGAGTTTTTCTTATTTTCTATTGCTATTTCAATTAAATTTTCTATTTCTTTCATGAAAATATCCCAAATATGGCCATAGCCATGGATGTACCAAGGATGGCTCCTCTAATTATTTCTGGTATGGAGTGGATGTCTGCCTCATACCTACTTTCTGCTATTATTAAAGCTAACAGTAAAAATAATAATTTTACCAAAACCTCTTGGCTTTGCATAATACCTATAGTTGCCAAACAAAATGCCAGTGAAGTGTGGCCACTTACAAATCCACCTTTAAAGGCTGTTCCGTGACCTTGATAAAATACACCCTTTAAAAATATTGTAACTACAATTACCAATGAAAGGGTGATGACTGCAAGGTGAGATGGTTGCTTAGTTATTCTTACAAAAACCGAATTATAAAAATCGATAAATTTATCAAAAAATATCAAATATGCTACAAAAAGCGCATTAAGGGCTGATATAAAAACTGCAGCTGCAGCCAAATCCTTACTTGCTTTTGCAAAAGGAGAATACTTACCCCCACTTGCTAAGTTTACTGCTTGCTCTAAGGATGTGTTTAAAAGTTCAAAGCCCAGTACAAAACAAACTGCAAATACTAGGCTAATCATCTCAACTCTTGATAGATTAAAAAATAGAGAGGCTATTAAAAGAATGGCTAGAGCAAGTAAATGAAATTTCATATTTTTTTCATGGTTTATCGCCCAAACTAGGCCCTCATAGGCGTAGTCAAAGCCTTTTAGAAATTTTTGCCCATGAGATAACTCTTCTTTTTCAAAGTTTCTGTCATTTAATTTCTGCTGGGCAGCTTCCTTACGCTCTTCTTCTCTTTTCCACTCTTCTAAAACTTCTTTTTTTATCTCTTCTTTTAGGACTTCTCTTTCTGTTTTGTCAGTCATTTTTAAAGACTCCAAGGACTTTCATAACTTCTTTTTCTCTTGCTCGCATTTCCGATTTTTCATCTTCTTCCATGTGGTCATAACCTAGTAAATGAAGCATAGAATGGGCGGTAAGATACATAATTTCACGATCTAGAGAATGACCAAAATCTTTGGCTTGATCTCTTGCTACATCCATGCATATTACAATATCACCAAGCATAGTATCCACACCTTCTATAGAAAAGTCCTCATCCATAGGAAAAGATAGGACATCAGTTGACCTATCTACATTCCTAAATTCTTTATTAAGCTTATGAATCTCATCCTTATCTACAAAAGTAATGGAAACTTCGTAATCTAAAGGCAGTCCTTCTGTTTCTAGGACTGTTTTTACAACACTTTCTAACTTTTCATCCATATCAATCTTTTGGTCTGTTTGATTTGCTATTATGAGATTCATATAATTTCCTTAGTTTTCTTTAGTTTCTGCTTCTTTTAATTTTCTTTCTTCTTCTCTTTTGGCATCTTCCTTGTCATAAGCATCTATAATTCTTTGAACAAGTGGGTGTCTTACCACATCTATTGATGAGAAGTTTTGAAATTCTATGCCGTTTACATTTTTTAAAATACGTTCAGCAGTTCTTAGTCCACTGTTTTTACCTCGTGGTAGGTCTACTTGGGTTTTATCCCCCGTAATAATGGCCTTTGATCCATAACCTAAACGGGTTAGGAACATTTTCATCTGCTCACTAGTTGTATTTTGTGCTTCATCTAGGATTACAAAAGCATTGTCTAAAGTACGACCTCTCATGTAAGCTAAAGGAGCTACTTCAATCATGCCTTTTTCTACTAATCCTTGGTAGGTTTCAAAACCTAATATTTCAAAAAGTCCGTCATAAAGTGGACGTAAATATGGATCTACCTTATCTTGTAAGTCTCCTGGTAAAAATCCTAGGCTCTCACCTGCTTCAACTGCTGGACGAGTTAGGATTATCCTATTTACCTCACCTTGTTTAAAGGCTCTAACTGCCATAGCAACTGCCAGATAAGTTTTACCAGTACCTGCTGGACCAATACCAAAAACCACATCATTATTTTTTATTTTTTCGATGTAGGCTTGTTGGCCTAGGGTTTTTGGTTTGATTGGTTTACCAGTTGCAGTTGTGATAACGGCATCATCTAGGGCTTGTTTTATTACATCTTTATTTTCACGCTCTAGCATATCTGCATAATATTTTATCTTTTGAAACTCAAGGTTGCCGTTTTTATCAACTTCATTTAAAAGCTCTATTAAAAGTTCTTTGGTAAACTCGGTATTGATACCTTCACCACTTACTTCTAGACTTTCTTCCTTAAGTTTAATTTTTGTATTAAAACGTTCTTCTATATATTTTCTGTTCTTGTCAAAATTTCCAAACAAAACTCTTACATTATTTGGATTTTCAATTTGTATAATTCTATTAATATCAATCCCTCCGATTGTTTTTTGTTTATTTATTATACCTTTTTTAGAATTTTTTTCTTTTAGCCAAAGGAGGGGCTTGGATTTCTGACATAATAATAGCTTTTCTAAAGCTTTCTTTATTTTTTAGTGTAGATTTATAAGAGGCAACTTTGGCATGTTTTTCTTCATCTCTTTCATTTTTTCTCTTATAATGAGCATCTCTTTTGTATTCTTTTTTAATTCTAGACTCTCTAAGCTCTCTTCTCTTTTTTTCTTCAAGCCTTCTCCTAAGGTCAGGGTTTATAGGGTCACCTTCCCTGCCCATGGCAGGATTTCCCTTAATACTTCCTCTTGAATTTACCTTGCCCTCATGGGATCTTTTATCCATTTGGCTTTGCTTTTTATTTTCTGGTCTAGGAAATTTTTCATCTACATCTTTGTTGTCAGAAATTTTTCTAAATACTGTTGGCTTTTTTTTACTCTCATAGGTAGTTTTTTTATTTTCTTCCTGTTTTCCATCTTCCATTTCCTCTAACTTTTTAAGAGTATCATTAGCCCAGTCTTCAAATGACTTGTATTTTGATTCTTGGTTATTTTTCTTATTTCTAAACATCATAATCACCCGCATCTACATCTGATAGGCTTTCGCGCATTTTTGTATCTGCGTTGATATTTTTCATATTGTAATAGTCCATGATTCCTAGGTTGCCACTTTCAAAGGCATCTGCAATGGCTTCTGGGATTCTTGCTTCTGCTTCTACTACTTTTGCCTTGTTTTCTTGTTCTAGGGCAATCGCTTGAGCACGGCGTTCTTCAGCTTTTGCTTGGGCAATATTTTTATCAGCTTCTGCTTGATCACGTTGTAGCTCTGCTCCTACATTTCTACCAACATCCACATCTGCAATATCAATTGATAAAATTTCATAAGCAGTTCCAGAGTCTAATCCTTTTAGTAAAACTGTTTGAGAAATATTGTCTGGATTTTCTAAAACTTGAGCGTGGGATGCTGCTGAACCTACTGTAGTTACAATACCTTCACCAACACGGGCTATGATTGTTTCTTCTCCTGCCCCTCCAACTAATCTATCTATGTTTGCTCTTACTGTTACTTTTGCAATTACTTTTACTTCGATACCATTTTTTGCAACTGCAGCTATTACTGGTGTATTAATTACTTTTGGTGTTACTGAAACTTGGACAGCTTCAAAAACGTTACGACCAGCTAGGTCAATTGCCGCTGCTTGTTCAAAAGGCAGGTCAATATTTGCTCTTTCTGCTGCAATTAGGGCATCAACTACTTGGTTGATATTTCCTCCAGCTAGGTAGTGACTTTCTAAGTCTTCTGTTCTAATTGGAATACCTGCTTGATGAGACTTTATTAGTGCATTTACAATTACATTTGGATTTAGTCTTCTAAAACGCATGGCAACTAATGATGCCATTGAAATATTTACTCCAGAAAACCTTGCTGTTATCCAAAGTCCTATTGGTACCATAGTGAAAAATACTATAAGTACAATTATAATTATTGCTGGTGCTAAGAATTCCATATTTTCTCCTTTACTATTATGTGGCCATCTTTTATGGCAACTACTTCTACTTCTTTGTCTTTACCTATAAAGTCACTTTCTGATTTTGCATCATAGCCAATACCGTCTACTTCAATTCTACCTGTTGGTCTTAAAATAGATTTAGTAAAACCACTTTTACCAAGTAGATTGCTGTGATCACTTTTGCTATTGTAGCCTCTAGTTGCTGAATTGGTATTTTTTAATATAAATCTGTCAAAAAGATTTCTATCAAAGCCTAGTTTTACATATATAGTTACTGTAAGAACTATAGCTAAAGCGCTAACAATTAAGATTATAATACCCATTTGACTATCAGCAAAACTATCCATTACCGAATATATCGTAAGAATTATTCCGGCTACACCTATTACCCCAAAGCTTGGAATAAATATTTCTAAGGCTAGGAGGGTAATTCCCATCACAAAGGTTATAATTGTCATATTATCAGCCACATTGTAAATGGAATTTTGGTAGTAAAAAAATCCAAACAGTAGCAGCGATAATATGCCAAAGAAAACCTTTTTATCTGTAAACAATATTGATATTACAGATATAACTGCCAAGACAAAGCTTAAGGCAATTATCAAATCATTTGCAAGCATAATTTCCGCCTTTCTTTTTCTCACCTCAATTATCTAATAAATTATTTAAAAATGCAATATTTTGGACAAAAAAAGACTAGGAAATCCTAGCCTTCTATAAGTTCTTTTAGCTCTCCTACTAGCTTATAATCAACTTCTTTAAGCTGATCAATAGTTCTTACTCCTAGGAGGGCCATAATTATTTTAATTTTTAGATTTATTTCTTTAAGGAAACTTTCACAGGCATCATAGCCTCCATGTAATAGGTAATTTAAGACTTCCCCAGACATAGCTGCCATATCAGCTCCAATTATAATTGATTTTACAACATCCATGGCAGTTTTGATCCCACCAGAAGCTATAATAAATGTATCATGTGATACACTTCTAACATCAATTATTGATTTTGCCGTTGGTATTCCCCAATCATAGAGGTCTGAGTAATCCACTTCAAAATCTCTTAAATCTTCTATTTCTATAAAGTTTGTCCCACCTTTACCTGCAACGTCGATGTACTTTACACCAGCATCCACTAGTTTTTTGGCAACTGCTTTTGAAATACCCGATCCAGTTTCTTTTACAATAATTGGATAAGGAAATTCTTTTACAAGTCTAGTTATTAAACTTAGAGATGAATGATAAGAATTATCTCCCTCTTTCATTACTAGCTCTTGGGCAAGGTTTAAGTGAACTTGCATGGCATGAGCTTCTATCAAATCTCTTGCAAATACAAAATCATCAAAGTCGCGTTCAAAACCTAAGTTTCCAACCCTAAATAAATCTTCTTTGTATTTTACAAGTTCAAAGGACTCGCGGGATTCTTCATCAGCTATAGCAATGGATTCGCTGCCTACTGCCATAGGTATATTTAAAGTTTCACAAATGGAAGATAAATCTTCATTTATAGAAACAGATGAGCTACCGCCACCTGTCATTGCATCTACCATAAGAGGCATGGCAATTTTTTTGCCCATAAAGTCAATACTTGTATCAATCTCATCAAGGGAAACATCAGATATGGCGTTATGCTCGATATAAACATTATCTAGCAGAGTAGATTCTTTTGATTTACTCCTTAAATAATTTTCTATATGGGCGTCTTTTCTTTCGCGTCGTTGACTATTCATCAGCTTTCTCCTCATCAGCTTCTTCTTTTAATGATTCATCTAGCATGTCTTGGCTGTGGTTCATATCGGGATCTTTAATAGGTTCTGGTTTTGGTTCTTGCTTGTAATTTATATTTTGATTCGGATTTACTTTTTCTTGATTTTGCTCAATTGTTTTTGTTTGAGGTAGAGGGGCTTCTTGTTTTTGCTCTTCTTCCTCTTTTTTCTCATCTTCAATACCTCTGTCGGATGATTCATCCTTTATTTCTTCTATATGGTCGTATTCCATGTAGCCAGAATCTTCTTTTTTCCAATTTTCTAACTTAAAGTTTGGGAAAACCTCATACACTATTTGCCAAGTTTTTTCATAATCAGGAATATAATAGCTTGTTCCATCTATAGTTTGCTCCATACCCGGAACTATGTGTGTATCCATCTTATCTGATGAAAAATTATTTATATTTCCTGCTAAATCCATAATAGCTGTCATTGGTAGGTTAGTTTTTACATATTTGAGGTAGTTGGTAATAAAAGTCATCAAATTCATATTTTTTGATTTTTTAACCATTTCATCTACCATAGCCTTTACGAAACCTTGTTGGGTATTTACCCTACCTATATCACCGTTATTATAAATATTTCTTGTTCGTAAGTACCACATTACTTCATTTCCATCTAAGTGGTTTGGACCTGGTTTTATTTGAACTTTACCTTTATCAATAGTAATGCCTTCTGGTACATCGTAATCTACTCCTCCTAGGGCATCTACAATATTTATTAGAGCTTGGTAATTTATTTGCACATAATAATCTATATCTAGTCCTAGAAAGCTTCTTAAAGTTTGCATAGTAAGCTCTATGCCGCCAAAGGCATGGGCATGGTTTACCTTATCAAACTTATCACGGATTTTTATACGGCTATCACGCGGAATACTCATCAAATCCATTTTCCCAGTTTTGGTATCCGCCTTTAAAAGCATGATAGTATCTGTACGAGTAAAGTCGGTGTTATCATCATCATCCCCATTTTTGTCTACTCCAACTAAGAGGATAAGATACTCTCCGTCTGCTGTTTTTACTGCATTATCATTATAATTTGGTATGTCTTTGTAGGCTAAGTCTGCTTGATTGGCATTTAATCTATCTAGGATAAATTTTGTTCCAAAAAATCCTACGATTATAACCAATAAACTTATAAAAAATCTTTTTGCTTTCATTAATTCTATTCTCCTAGTAACCTATTATACCAAGTTTTATGTATTAAAAAAGAGAGAAATCAATCTCTCTTTTATCTTATATTTTTTCTGCTAAGTTTCTTTGTTTTAGATTATCACGAGCTTGGCTCATCATTAGTTTGACACGGTTAATTTGGTTTACTTCACTAGCGCCTGGGTCATAGTCTATGGCTACTATATTTGCCTCAGGATATTCTTCTCTGATTTTTTTCATAACACCCTTACCTGTGATATGGTTAGGCAAGCATCCAAATGGTTGGATACAAACTATATTTGGTGCGCCAGCGTGAATTAATTCTACCATTTCACCTGCAAGTAGCCAACCTTCACCCGCCTGATTTCCTAAACTTGTTACTTCATCAGCGTATTCTACAATTTGGTCTATATATTCTGGTTCATTAAATCTTTTTGATTCTCTTAAAGCTTTTCTTACTGGTTTTCTATATTGTTCTACAATGTTTATACCAATTTTACCAACAGTAGCACTCATTTTGCTTTTACCATATAAGTCTGCTTTAAGCTCTGAGTTTTTCATGCAGTACATAAAGAAGTCTGTTAGGTCTGGTAAGATTACCTCAGCTCCTTCTGCTTCAAGAACTTTTTGTAAATTATTGTTAGCTTCTGGCAAGAATTTTACAAGAATTTCTCCCACTATACCTGCTTTTGGAATTTTGATATCTTTTACTGGTAAATGATCAAAATCTTCTACTATTTCTTTAATAGCTTTTTTATATGCCCTATCATTCATAGTTGGAGCTTCTTTTTCTAACCTAGAAATCCATTCTTCTTTCAGTCTATCTGTAGCACCTTTTTCTACTTCATAAGGTCTAGTAGCATTAGCAACTCTATTTATAAGGTCACCAAAAATTATTGCCCTAAATCCTCTTTTTAAAAATGGAATGGTAGATGGTTTTCTTAAATCAAGGCCTGAGTTTGATTCTATACCTTGAGCAGAAATTGCAATTACTGGAATATCTGGATATCCTGCATCTCTTAGACCCTTACGTATATATCCTACATAGTTACTTGCACGGCAAGCCCCACCTGTTTGTGTCATAACAATTGCAAGTTTATCTGTATCATATCTACCAGAATTTACTGCTTCCATAAATTGTCCCACAACTGTAATTGATGGGTAGCAAGAGTCATTGTTTACATATTTTAACCCTTGGTCTAATACTTTATCATCTACTGTATCTAAAAATTCTATATTCATCCCATAATGATGGAAAACTGGGCCTAGGATTCTAAAATGTTCTCTAGCCATTTGTGGAGCAAGGATTGTATAGCCTTCTTCTACCATTTTTTTTGTAAATTCTGGTGTTGAATAATCTAGGCGGTCCAAGTCTTTTTCAAAGACAATTCCTTCCATTTTCTTTTGGTTAAGGGCTTGGAGCAAGGACCTTATTCTAATTTTAATAGCTCCCAGATTTGAAACTTCATCTATTTTAAGAAGAGTATAAATCTTTCCGTGAGCTTCTAGTAAATCTTCTACCTGGTCAGTTGTTACTGCATCTAGACCACAACCAAAGGAATTTAATTGAATTAATTGCAAGTTTGGATTATCTGCTACGTATTCTGCTGCACGATAGAGTCTAGCATGGTAGGACCATTGGTCAAGCACACGGACTTCACTAGCTACATCTTCTATGTTATAAGCAACTGCATCTTCAGAAATAACTGGGATTTGCATTCCTTCAATTAGTTCTGGTATCCCGTGGTTTACTTCTGGGTCTATATGATAAGGACGACCTGCAAGGACAATGGCATTTAAGTTATTGCGATTTACATAATCAATTATTTCCTTACCACGGATTCTTATTTGATCATGGTAGTCTTGCAGCTCTTGCCAAGCCGCAGCTGTAGCATTTTTAATTTCTTTTTTAGTTAATATATTGCCATTATGGTTATAACCTTCAAACTCTTCTATAAGTCTTTTTGCAATAATTTTTTCACTTTCTAAAGATACATAAGGGTTCATATATCTTTTTTCCGCTAATGATTCTACGTTATTTTTTATTACATCAGGATACCCTGAAACAACTGGACAATTCATGTGGTTTTGGGCCTTGTCAAATTGCTTGTATTCGTAAAAGACTGCTGGATAGAAAATCAAATCTAAATCATCTCTTGCTGCTAAGTCTTCTATATGACCGTGGGCAAGTTTTGCAGGATAGCAAGCAGTTTCTGATGATATAGAAGATATACCTTTTTCATACATTTCTCTGTCAGATTTACCTGATAAGACCACATCAAAACCTAAAGATGTAAAGAATCTATGCCAGAATGGATAATCTTCATACATATTTAAAACTCTAGGAAGACCAACTTTACCCATACGAGCGGCATCGCCCAAAGTTTTTCTATTAAATAGTAGGTCATTTTTAAACTTATACATATTTAAGTCTGCTGCAGTTTCTTCTTTTTTAACTCCAGCCCCACGCTCACATCTATTCCCAGTTACATAGCGAGTTCCATCTGGGAAAACATTGATGATTAGTGCACAGTTGTTGGTACATAAACCACATCTGGCATTTTTTTGCTCATAGGTGAAGCTTTCTAATTCTTCAATATTAGATAAGGTTGATTGGCCAGTAGAATTGTCACGGGAAATAAGGGCCATACCCATAGCTCCCATTAAACCTGCAATCTCTGGTCTAGTGGTCTTTCTACCTGTAATATTTTCAAAGGCTCTTAAAATTGCATCCCCGTAGAAAGTCCCACCTTGAACTACGATATTATCTCCAAGAGATTTTGGATCACGAACTTTGATTACCTTTTGAATAGCATTCTTTATTACTGAATAGCAAAGACCTGCTGCAATATCAGCTACTTCTGAGCCTTCTTTTTGAGCTTGTTTTACCTTTGAGTTCATAAAAACTGTACAACGGCTACCAAGGTCTGCTGGTTCTTTGGAAAATAATGCTTTTTCTTGAAATTCTGCTGCAGACATACCTACACTTGCTGCAAAGGTTGATAAAAATGATCCACAACCTGAAGAACAAGCTTCATTTAATTGGATAGAATCTATTATCCCATCTCTTATGTGCATGGCTTTCATATCTTGGCCACCAATATCTAGAATAAAATCAACTTCTGGATTAAAAAATTTAGCTGCACGGTAGTGGGCAATAGTTTCTACTTCACCATTATCTATATGGAGGGCATTTTTTATAAAATCTTCTCCATAACCGCAAATACCAGAAGATGCTATATAAGCCTTTGGATTTTTCTTTGCGTAAGCATCTTTTAACATGCTTATAACAACTTCTAGGGGACGACCTAGATTCATCCTATAATCTTCATGGATAATATGAGCATCTTCTGTTATCCAAACCATCTTGCTAGTTGTAGATCCAGCATCGATTCCTACATAGATTGGCCCCTCATAAGTTGCTATATCATCATAAACTACTTCATCAGTTTTATGGTTTTTGACAAAGTCTTCGTACTCTTCTTTACTAGTAAATAGAGGTTCTAGTTTTTTTGTCATTTCCATATCTTCAGGTGCATCTTTTTCTAGTTCTTTTATCAAATCACTGTATAAAACGTAATCATCATTTTCAGCTGATAGGATAGCTGCACCCTTGGCAACGTAAAGTTGGGCATCTTCTGGAGTAGTAAATGTATTTTCATCCTCTCCTAAAGTTTCTACAAACCTATTTCTTAAGGCTGGTAAAAAGTGAAGAGGTCCACCTAAAAATGTTACATTGCCACGAATAGGTCGACCGCAGGCTAAGTTTGAAATAGTTTGGTTAACAACTGATTGGAAAACAGAAATTGCAATATCTTCACGACTAGCCCCTTGGTTCATCAAAGCTTGGATATCTGTTTTTGCAAACACACCACAGCGACTAGCTATTGGATAAATTTTCTTATAATTATTGCTTAAATCATTTAAACCAGAAGCATCAGTATCTAAAAGAGCTGCCATTTGGTCGATAAAAGCTCCCGTACCACCGGCACAAATAGAATTCATTCTTTGTTCTACTGATCCTGATAAATATGTAATCTTAGAATCTTCTCCCCCTAGCTCAATAACTACATCAGTATCTGGAACAAATTTTCTGATGGCAGCTGTTTCTGCAATAACTTCTTGGACAAAATTGATGCCCATATATTTTTCAAGGAACATCCCACCAGATCCAGTTACATTTATAGTTATATAATCATCTTTAAACTGGTCATAGGCTTCGTTTAAGACGATTTTTACAGTTTCCTTAACATCTGATTTATGTCTTCTATATACTTGATATAGGGTATTGAAGTTTTCATCTGTAATAACAATTTTTACAGTAGTAGACCCAACATCAAGTCCCATATGTAAATTCATAAAACACCTTTCTATATCTGAAATTTATCTATTAAATAAATATATTTTTTATATACGTAACACTTATATTTTACCCCAAAATCGAATTTAAAGGCAAGTAAAAAAGTAGGAATAATTTTAGTTATAAATTAGTTATTTTTTATTTTTATAATTGAGGTATAAACGGGAGGTATATTATGAGAAATATAATTGAAACCAAAAACTTGTCTAAGCAATTTGAGGACTTTAAGGCCCTTGATGATGTATCTATAAATATCGAATAAGGAAAGGTCTACGGACTATTAGGCCCAAATGGAGCTGGCAAGTCCACTTTACTTAAACTTATCACTCAAATAATAAAACCAACCTCAGGTAAAATATTTTATAAGGACCATCAGATTTCTCAAAAAGATTTAGCTGAAATTGGGTCTATTATAGAAAATCCAGCTATTTACCCAAATCTCACAGCTTATGAAAATTTAAAAGTACTTACTACCCTTTTAAATATTGAAGATGAAAAAATAAATGAGGTTTTAAAAATAGTTAGCCTGACAAACACAGGAAATAAATTGACCCGAGAATTTTCCCTAGGAATGAAACAAAGACTAGGAATTGCAATGGCTTTGATAAACAGTCCAAAACTTTTAATATTAGATGAGCCAACAAATGGACTAGATCCAGTTGGCATAGCAGAGCTTAGAGAGCTTATAAGATCATTTACAAATAATGGAATAACAGTTCTTATCTCTAGTCACATCTTAAATGAAGTTAACCAAGTAGCTGATAAAGTTGGCATACTTGTAAATGGGAGATTAGCCTATGAAGGTAACAATGATAAAGGAAGCAATTATTTGGAAAATCTTTTTATGGATATTTTAAGAAAAGAAGGTTATTAATATGAACAAATTTATAAAAACAGAATTTTTAAAGGAAAAAAGATCTGCTAATGGGAAACTTACAAAATTAGTCCCACTTATTTACGTGATTTTCACTAGTTTAGTTGTACTAGTGATGGTTAGGAGCATAGAAGGCAAGAGCTATCTTCTGGCTGCTGCTTATAACTGGTATCCAATCTTAATTCTCCCAATAGTTTTAAGCACTTTGGTAGTAAATATTATTACAAAAGAAAAAAATCACCATATTAATTTTTATAAAAGCCTTGGCTTAGATCAAGAAAAAGTTATTTGGGCAAAATTTATAGTGGTAATCTTTCATTTACTTATAATATTACTAGCCTCTGGTCTACTTTTATTTATAGTTGGCAGTTTTATATTAAATGATACTGTAAGATTGCTAGATATATTAAAAGCCACTATCTTAACGTTTGTAGGATCCCTACCAATAATTAGCTTTTCATTATTATTGATGATAACTTTTAGTAAATATTTCCTAGTGTATATTATCAATTTTATCCTATCCATCATTGGGCCAGTAATTGCTATCAAAAATCTTTGGATAATTTATCCCCATTCCTATACCTTTAGAATGCTTGCACCTGCTGTTGGTATTAATCCAAACGGTACATTTTTAGAGGAAGGATCCTATCTAGCTAATCCAAGCGCTATTTATATCGGAATAATATTAAGCCTTATAATTTCCTTAATATTTGTAGGGGCTAGTAGTAAAATTTATGGGAGAGCTAAAAATGATTAGCATCATAAAATCAAATTTTATTAGAAATAAAAGAAATACTCTTATTTGGGTTACTCTCCTAGCTCCTCTTATTTATAGTTTGCTTTTTTCTATGTATATAGCTGCTACAAATACCTTAAAAAATCAAGAAATTTTTACTTTTTTTGGATTTTTCGTAATTCTTGCTACATTTTCCTTAAGTTTTTTTGTACCAATGGCGTATGAAGCTGACAAAGAGGCAGGATACTATGTAAATGATATAAAAATTTATATATCTAGAAAGAAGACTTTTTTGGGGAAATTTTTGTTTATAACAATTTTATATGCACTAATTGTCGTCCTAGCAAGTTTAATAATTTTTACAGCTGCGAGAATAATCGGGATCTATATACCAAATTATAAAACAAACCTAACTCTACTTGCTACAAGTTTTCTAACCTTACTCCCATTAATACCAATCTACCAATATTTAACTCTAAAATTTGGTAAATCCATTAGTATATTAGCTGGGATTTTTTTCACCCTGGGAGCAATTTTATTTGGAACTACCGGTCTTATTGACCTTATCTGGCCTATTTTTCCATTTATCTGGCCAGTTAAACTTATTTTCTTATATAGTAAAATAAGTATAGAAAGTATAAGAATTTTTTTAAGTCTTGCCATCCTTCTTACATTAATATTTTTAATTTTCGCTATGGCATGGTTTAATAAATGGGATGTATATGCAAAAACGGAGGATTAGATGAAAATCTTGCTAATCGACGATGATGAAGATATCACAAAATTAATAAAAAATACTCTTAAAAAAGAATACCAAGTTCAAGTTTTTAATGATGCGTCAATTATTGATCCAGGTATCTTTAATCAATATAATTTAATTATCCTAGATGTTATGATGCCTAATATGAGTGGTTTTGAATTTTTAGAGAAATATAGGGATATGATTGATATTCCTATCCTAATTTTAACAGCCAAAGATTTTGAAAATGACAAGCTAGAAGGCTTTGCCCTTGGTGCTGATGATTATATAACAAAACCATTTTCTATAGAGGAATTGCGAGCAAGAGTAGCTGCCCATCTTAGACGAGAAAAAAGAGAAAAACACAATCGCTTAATTGATTATCCAGCTTCATGTGACCTTCTAGCAGAAAAATTTTATTGCTATGATTATGAAATGCCGCTTACAAAAAGTGAATATGACATTTGCCTCTTACTTCTAAAAAATAAGGGCCAAGTCTTTACAAAAGAAAATATTTATACTTCTATCTATGGATTTGATGCTGAAGGAGATAGTCAAACTTCCATAACTGAACGCATCAAATTAATCAGAAATAAGTTTGGAAAATATAAAATCAATCCTATAAAAACTATTTGGGGAGTGGGATATAAATGGGAAATAGAAAATCTTTAGGTAGACTTATAACAAAATATGCAATTTTGGAGATAATTTACACATTCTTCATCCTCCTAATTTCATACATTATATCAACCCTATTAATATATAATGGATATGTTTATCCAGCAAATTTTGCAGAACACAACATATCAAGAGTTGAAGATGTATTTTATGGGGATGACTTTGAAACAAGCAAAATCCCTTACTACTACGACTATATTTATAAGGTAGATGGGAAGATTAAGAAATATACTATAGATGAGAAAGATAGGGATGAAGTAAGAGAAGCTATCAAAGAACAAACAAATATGACTAGTAGTCTTTTTGATCCAATCTATATTACGGTGCTAGAAAATAACAGAGAAACGTTGATTCTAACCTACAGGGTAAAACCTATACTTTCAAACTCAGACTTATATAGGAGCTTTCCAAACATAGAAACACCTTATATAGTCATAACATTAGCCATTTGGTTAATTGGTTTTATGCTGATAGTTAGAAAATCTATAAGGATAATTAGAAGAGAGATTGATAAAATTACCCAGACAAATATGGAGATTAAAAATAAAAACTTGGATTATAGGCGAAAAGCATCTGCCTACGCTGAAATAAATGAAGTTCTAGACTCAATCGATCAGATGGCAGGAGACTTAAGAGAATCTTTGCGTGAGCAATGGCAGATAGAAAATAAGCAAAAAAATTTAATAGAATCAATAACCCACGACATTCGCACACCTATCACCCTAATAAAAGGAAATACGGAGCTTTTAAAAGAAGAAATCAACCCTGACCAAGTAGAATATATAAATGATATAGAAACTGGTATAGAGCGCTTAGATATTTATATTGAAAAGTTAACCAATTTCTCAAAAAATATGGCAAATAATCCACAATTAGTAGATGAAAATGTACTTAATTATTGGATAAACATTGCAATTTCTATATGTAATGGTGCAAATATAAATCTAATAGTTACAAGATCAGAGCCAGCAACAATAAAGTTAGATAAAGAACAAATAGCTGTAGCTATTCAAAATATAATAGTAAATGCTACAGAGCACAGTCCCAAAAATAGTAATATTTACCTAACATTTGAAAACAAAGAAAATTTCTACCAAATAACAATAAAAGACCAAGGCACAGGTTTTAAACAAGAAATCCTAAACCATTTTCCCAAAAAGTATCTAACCACAAAAAAAGATACAACAAACCACGGTCTTGGTTTAGCTATGGTAGATGAGCTTTTAAAAGCCAATAATGGAAAACTCAAATTGGGTAATTACCATAACGACGATAATAGCGGAGCACTTATAAGAATGATTTTTTATAAATAGATAAATAGTAGCTAAAAATTTAATATAATAAAAAAAGAGCCCTTGGGCTCTTTTTTTATCTTGCTCTCATTTCTTTCACAAGACCTGATATAAATTTAAAATTAGGATCTTTGGAGTCTCTTGCTAGGTCAAATAGGAGAGTTTCTGTTTCTGTTCTTACTGCACCCATTTCTCTTAATGTTTTAAGAGCCTCTTCTTTTTGATTTTCTTTAAAGCTTGCTAGGGCATCTTTTGCTAAAAATACATCTATACCTAAATTTAATAGGCTTCTTGTTGTTTGGTAAACGCAGATATGAGCCTCCGCCCCTGCTATTGCTACTTTTTTGATATTATTTTTTTCAATAAAATCTAATACTTCTGGAGTCGCTGCATCAAATATTGTCTTTTCAAAGATATGATTTTTATCTATTAGTTCTAAAATTCTGTCATCTGTACTGCCAAGCCCTTTTGGGTATTGTTCTGTAGCAAGAATAGGCATATTATATTTTTCAAAAGCTTTAATTAAAGTTAAGGTATTTAAAACTGCCTCTTCTCCATTTTCTAAAGCATTCATGAGTCTTGGCTGCTCATCGACTATTAGCAAAAGTGTACTATCTTTTTTATTATAAATGCGTGTTTCTTCATCAAAAGTATTTATAAAATATTTTTCGTCTAATTTTCTTTCCATAAGTCCCCCTGCCTATAATCATTTTCTTTCATTAACTTATCTATAGTTGATAATACTGCTCCCTTATTTTTTGACCAGCTTGGATAAGCGATATTTTGATTTACCCCATCTCCCGTTAACCTATTTATTACCATTTTAGGATTTAAGTTTCTTAGCATAGTAACAACTATATCTGCGTAGTCATCCTTAGACATCTTATAGTTTATATTATTAGTTTCATAATAATATTTTAGATAAGTGTTATTTTCAATATACAAATTGTGGATTTTGACTCCCCAAAAGTTTTTTTCATTTACATATAAAATATCATTTAAATAATCAACTTCCCTTTCACCTGGTAACCCTACTATAATGTGGGCTATGGATTTTATGCCAAGACTATTTAGTTTATCTATTCCCCTATCAAATGTCTTGTGGTCATAGCCGCGGTTTATAAATTCCAAAGTTTTCTCATTTACACTTTGCATGCCAAGCTCTACTGTTAAGTCTGTTTTTTGATTTAATTCATCAAGCAAGGCTAAAACTTCATCAGGCAAGCAATCGGCCCTGGTAGCAATTGATAAGCCCACTATATCAGGCTCATTTATTGCTGCAAAAAACATTTCACGCATTTTTTCAACTTCACCATAAGTATTGGTAAAATTTTGAAAATAGGCTATATATCCTTCATCTCTCCCGGGCTTTGATAATTTATTTTTTTGAAATGATATTTGACTTTTTATATTACCAGCTGACTTATAAGTCCATTCTCCTGCACCCTCATCTGAGCAATAAATACAACCTTTAAATGACAAACTCCCATCTCGATTGGGACAAGTAAAGCCGCCATCAAGTGGGAGTTTAATAATTTTTTTCTTATATTTAATTTTATAATAAGTATCTAAATCCCTATATCTTTTTTTATTAAGCTCCATAGGGAAATTATACCCTAGTTATCGTAGTCGTATGATTCGTAAACTTGGGTTTCTTTTACTTTTCTTCTATTAAATACCGCACCCCAGTGATTATCAAAGGTCCAGTCATAGTTACCAAGCTTACCCGTATCCTTATAATTTTTGTTAAAATCACGTACAAGCCATACTAATTGCTTTGAAAGTAATATCAAACCTATAAAGTTTGGTATTACCATCAGAGCATTAGCCACATCTGAGATTGACCATACAAATTTAAGTCCGCCTAAAGATCCTACTACTGAAAATATAATATAGATTGCTTTATATATATTACGGATGGCTTTTGATTTAGTAATATAAGATATACATTTATCTCCATAATAGTACCAAGAAACGAGTGTTGTAAAAGCAAAGAACATTAGACCTATACTTACAAGCATTTCTCCACCTACTGGCAAGGCTTTTTCAAAGGCTGCTGCTGTTAATTTGTTGGCATCTATATTTGCATCTGACCATAGGCCTGAACAAATTATTACAAGAGCTGTCATGGTACAAATTAAAATCGATGATACAAATACTTCTACAGCTCCCCACATTCCTTGACGCACTGGGTGGTCGGTATGGGCTGCTGCATGGGCCATAGGTGCTGAACCAAGTCCTGCTTCATTGGAAAATATACCACGAGCTAGTCCATGGCGGATAGTTATTAGTACTGTTGCACCTGCAAAGCCACCAACAGCTGCAGTTGGTCTAAAGGCATCTCTTACTATATAACCTAAAGTAGGGACTAACTCGTGCCTATATATTACTAAAATAACTATGGTTGCTCCTAGATATAGCACACTCATCAAAGGAACAATTTTTTCTGCAAAGGCTCCTATTCTTTTGATACCACCGATAATAATAACTATCATAAGAATCATAATAACAATTCCTATAATCCTAAGGTCTATACCTGTAATAGTATGGATAGAGTTTGCCATAGCATTAGATTGAACTAGAGATCCTGTACCAAGGATGGCAATAGCTCCAAAAACAGAAAATAAAATGGCTAACCATCTCATATTTAATCCATTTTCTAGGTAGTACATAGGACCCCCAGAAAATTCTCCGGTTTCATCTTTCTCACGGGTAGCAACCGCTAAGGTAATTTCTGCAAATTTCGTAGTCATATTTACCAAAGCTGCAACCCAAAGCCAGAATATAGCTCCTGGCCCACCAAGTTTTATGGCTGTGGCAACACCTACTATATTTCCTGCTCCTATAGTTCCCGCTAGGGCTGTAGATACAGCTTGAACTGGTGAAATCGATTTCTCATCTGCTTCAGTTGCTTCTGATTTTTCAAATAATCTACCAAATGTGTTTTTAAATATATAGCCAAAGTTTTTAAAAACCCAGGCTCGAGTCTTATAGATTAGAAATGATCCGCCTACTAACATAACTATTATCATAGGTATACCCCATAAAAAGTCACTTAGCGAACTTACAAGGTCGATAAACGTTTTCATATATCCTCCAGTAAGATTTTGTTAATATATTATTTATGTCTAATTAGCACAAAAGACACGCGCCATGCGTGCCCTTTGTTCACTAATTAATGATTCTTGTTAGATCTTATTTAAGTCCAAGGTCTTTGTATTCGTAACCTAGGTCTTCTGCTACACCTTCAAGTGTTACATAACCATCGTGGGTGTTGATTCCTGGGATTAATTCTGGGAATTTTTTAGCTGCTTCTAATACACCTAAGTTTGCGATTTGTACCCCATATCTTGTTGTAGCATTTGATAATGCGTATGTTGCTGTAAGTGCTGCAGCTCCTGGCATATTTGCTACTGAGTAGTGGATTACATCATGTTCAACAAATACTGGGTCATCGTGTGTTGTTGGTCTACCTTTTGTTAAGTCTGTTGAACCACCTTGGTCGATAGCAACGTCAACGATTACTGAACCTGGTTCCATTTCTTCAACCATGTATTCTTTTACTAATTGAGGAGCTTTACGTCCTGGGATTAATACTGTAGAAACTACTAAGTCAGCATCTTTAACTGCTTTTTCAATGTTTAGTGGGTTTGAGTATTCTGTTTCAATTTTTGATCCGTATACATCTTCAAGTCTTGAAAGCGCATCGATATTTACATCTAAAACTTTAACTCTAGCTCCCATACCAACTGCAATTTGTGTTGCAGCAGATCCTACGTTACCTGCACCGATAATTACTACGTATGCTGGAGCTACTCCAGGAACACCATTTAATAATTTACCTTTTCCACCATTTGTTTTAAGTAAGAATTTAGCTCCTTCTTGAACAGCCATTCTACCAGCCACTTCACTCATTGGTCTTAATAATGGAAGTACACGTCCTTGTTGAACTGTTTCAAAAGCAACACCTGTTACTTTTTTGTCCACTAAGTGTTTTGTTAATTCTGGGTCAGCTGATAAGTGTAGGTATGTGTAGATTATTTGACCTTCTTTGAAATATTTGTATTCACTTTCAATAGGTTCTTTAACCTTATAAATCAATTCAGCCTTATCCCAAACTTCTTCAGCTGTATCTAGGATTGTTGCTCCAGCTTCTACATATTCTTCATCTGTGATACCAGAACCTAAGCCTGCTCCTTTTTGAACATAAACTTCGTGTTTGTTTTTTACAAATTCTGAAACAGCTCCTGGTGTTGCAGATACACGGTTTTCATTGTTCTTAATTTCTGTAGGTACTCCAATAATCATAATTTCCTCCTATAATTTACAAAAGTATAGATACAAATCCCAAATTGTTTTATAAGCATATCTATTTTGTATCTCTAAGTACATTATAAATCGTTTGCAAATCGTTGTCAAACAATTATTATTAAATTAATTATTTAACATTTAATATGCGATTATTTAGCTATTATTGATTATCTTACCCAAATTAGGAAAAAGTATTCATTTTATTTTTTATTGTTATAAATACTTGCTTATTTTTAAATCATAAGTATTTCTACCTTTTAATAAAATAGATAATATAATATAATAACCTTATGATAAAGCTAATCACCATTGATGTGGATGGAACTTTAGTTACACCACTAAAAAGACTAACAAAAACAAATATTACTGCTATAAACAAGGCTAGGGATGCTGGTGTGCACATCGCTCTTGCATCTGGTAGACCCTATTCAGGAATGAAGGCCCTAGTTAATAAACTAAATCTAAACCAGGAGGGCAATTTTACCGTCTGCCAAAACGGGTCCTACATTTTCGACAACCTTACCCACCAACCGATTTCTGGTACCTACCAAAGTCCTACTGATTTAAAAATCATTGATGATTTATTGAAGGATTATAATGTGCAAATCTCAGCTATGGATCACAAAAGCTTTTATAGCCGCCATACTAATCCTAATATTTATACCAAAATAGATGCCAAAATCTCAAAACTTCCCCTTGAGATTAAATCCTATGATGACTTTAGCGATGATAAGACTTTTGGCCGCATTTTAATCATGGGCAAAAAATCTGAAATGGATAGGCTTTATAAAAATATGCCTAAAGACCTCACTGACAATTATTACGCTGTAAAAACCGCTCCTTTTTTAATTGAAGTTATGAATAAAAACACCAATAAAGGCTATGCTATAAGCGCTATGGCCAAAGACCTTAAAATCAGCCAAGATGAAATAATGAGCATAGGTAACGAGAGAAATGATATACCCATGCTAGAGCAAGCAGGTTTTGCCGTTGCCATGGCAAATGCTGTGCCAGAGCTTAAAACTCATGCTGATTTTATAACTAAAAGCAATATGCAATCTGGTGTTGGTTATGCTATAGAAAAACTATTAGCCAATAACTTAGAAAAATATTAAAATAACTGCAAGTTAACTTGCAGTTATTTTTTTAAAGATCCTTTATTTTTATCTTTTTGATATTCAGCCAATTCTCTTTCCTTAGAAATTTCATAGGCTGCTTTTTTTCTTTCGCTTTCTAATCTTCTAATAATCGTTTGAATAGTACGTTTTGATTTTGTAATATCAAACTCTTTTAAACGCATATTTGCTCTAATTGCAATATCAGAAGCCTTGCCATTAGCGGATGAGAATTCACTCATTTTACTTGGTAGGGAAATCTTATTTGCTAGTCTTTCATCAAATAATAATAAGTCAGCATGAAAATCTAATAAAGCTTGTTGGGCACGGTCCACGTTATTATTTACCGCACTTACCTTATTGCCCCTTAAAAAGTTTCCAAAGAAATTGCCTCTAAGTAGCCCATGGGTTGGGTAATCGTACTTGCCATCTATTTTCTTTTCTGCTCTTTGTAGTTGACTTTCAACATCTTTTGCTTGTCTTAATAAGTTTTCTATTTGCTTTAATTTTAATTTGTAATCTTCTCTATCGTATAGATTTGTTGTCTTAATAGCCATAGTTCCTCCGTGATAATCTCTTATTTTTAGTATATATACCCAAAAGCTAGGTTTGTTTATCATTTAAATTATTAGTATAATTACTATAAAAAGTGAGGTATTATGGCAAAAGTTTTATTATATAATATAGATGAAAATTATGATATGGAGAAATTTGAACTGATAGCAATAAAAAACAAAGTTCAAATTGTCCGTGCAGATAAGGAAGATATTGACCAATATGTTGGATATCTAGTAGGCCATGAAGGCTATGAAAAAAGAGATGAAAAGCTTGAAGATGACCCAAGCCTTGATTTTCCTTTTATTCTTTTTGAAAATTTTGATCGCGATCAATTATTTGGATTCTTAGATGAAATGAGACAAGCTGGCCTATCTATCCAGCACAAGGCTGGCGAAACAGAAAATAATGTTAAATGGACTTTAAGACAGCTTTTAACAGAAAATGACCGCGAAGGAAAAATGATGGGCCTAATTCACAAAATCAATGGCCTAGTAGAAAAAGCAGCTTTCTTAAAAGACCAATATGGAGAAGATCAAAAACTTGCAAATTTAATAGATGAAATGCAAGCATACTTTGATGATTCAAGTTTATTCGAACTAGAAGTAGCCCAAAATTATTATTTAAAGTTAGCTGATGAGATAAAAAGAGTAGAAGAAGAAAATAAGTAAGAGTTAGCATATGCTAACTCTTTTTTAATAGCTTTTTGTAAGTTTTATCAGTTAATATTGCCCCTAAAGGCGCTGTAAGCAAAATAGCTATCACAGATACTGACAATATTAAATTGCCGCTAGCAAGACCCATTTGAAGGGCTACAGGACCTATGGCAGCTTGTACAGTTGCCTTTGGCAAATAAGCAAAAGAAGTAAAAATCCTTTCATTTTTATTTAAGTTTGTTTTAATCAAAGAGATATTTACACCTACCATTCTAAAAATAAGGCCAAGCAGAATTAAAATCACAGCTAAAAATCCAGCTTCCCTCACATAGGCTAAGTCAACTGAAATACCTACAAGAACAAACAAAAATAATTCAAAAACCTTCCATAGCCTGTTGTAGGATGCAAGTAAATCATTGGCAAGCTTGGTGTTTTCCCTGTTAATAGTAATTCCAGCTACCATAATGGCTATAAGAGCTGATAAGGCTAGGTAATTTTCTAATAATTTTTCCAATCTAAGCATTAAAAACGAAGTACCTACAAAAACCATAGCTTTATAAATGTCATTCATTTTTACTTTTTCAAAAATAACAGCCACAATTTTTCCCACTATTATTCCAAGAATCACCCCACTTGCTATAGAAATTGGTATATTAAAAAAACTCATAGCGGATAGGGATCCACCCGTTTTAAGGGCCAAAAATGATGAGAAAAATACTATAACAAAAACATCATCCACACTAGCACCTGCTAATATCATCTGAGGAATATTTTTATCAGCCCCATATTCTTCGTCAATAAGTTTTATCATGCGCGGTACAACAATAGCAGGACTTACAGCAGCAAGAACCGCAGCCATAATTCCAGCATCAATGGTATCAATCTTAAAAAACTTTTTAGAAAAAAATATTAGAGCAAGCATTTCAACACTAGCCGGGATAAAGCTAAGAAAAATAGCGGGACGCCCTACTTTTTTAAGTTTATCAAAGCTTAAAGATAGGCCTGCACGAGTTAGTATAGCTACAAGGGCTATTTGCCTTAGATTAGCAGATATGTTTATAATTTCATCACTTACAAGATTTAATTGGTTGGGGCTAATGATAATACCAGCAATAAGCATACCTATAATTGGTGCCAGGCCAATTTTTTCAAAAATATAGGCCATAAAAATGCCAAAGATAAAAATAATAGCAATATCAGTTAACATAATCTCTCCTTTAGATAAATTTGTATTAAAAAAGCTGACAACCCCTGCAAAAGCAGAAGTCATCAGCATTTAGCGGTTTTGAATTGATTCATGGAAGTACTTCATTTCCTTTATTTAATATACTTCTAAGGATGGGATTGAACAACATGATTTGGTAATGAGGTTTAGGAATGTAAGACTTACAAGTAAATCTTTTGACTAGATAAGCTCCACTAACTTTGGATATTTATTCCTATAAGTAGAAAGATAGTGGGAAAGCTTTGAAAAAGCATTTACCTACAAATTCTTTGATTTTTTGCAATGGAGAGATCTTTCTTCAAATTAAATTTTATTTAAAACTGTTTAAATTTATTAAATTGTAAAATTAAAAGAGGTAGATTCCCCCACCTTTTACCCTATTCCACACGCTTGCTTAGCCAAACCATCTGCTCTATCGTTGTATTCATCATTGGAATGTCCTTTTACTTTTACAAAGTCTATTTCTATATTTTTTTTAGCATCTTCTATAAACTTTTTATAGGACTTGGTCAAATCATTATTGGCTTTCCAGTCTCCCGTTGCCCATGATGCTATACCTTGGTAGTCATGATAGATTACTATTTGGCTTTTTTTATCTTCTATGGCCTTTGCTATGGCTAGTTCACTCGCTTTTACTTCTCCTGCTACATTTCTGTGAGTGTGGTACTCATCATCGAAGGACTTCATTAGTTCTAACTCATCGCCTTCTGTTATGTAAACCACTCCTGCTCCATATACTTTTAATTTTTGATTATAGGAGCCATCTACATAGGCTATAACTGCATTTTCGCCTATTTCTATTTCATCTTTTATCCCTGTCATAAACTCATTGGCTTCTTCTAGGGTCTTAAATGATTTATAAATAGCTCCACTAAAGCCTTTTACTTCTTCTAAGCAAGAATCCCAGGATGTATATATCCCAGGATTTCTGCCTTTTTTTACTGCATAATATTTCATAGGGTTTCTTTATTAGCCCAATAGGTCACCTCACCTGGGCCAACCGTAAATACTCCATTTCCTTCTTCATCGATTACTATATCTTCATTTTTACCTGAAAGATCCACATAGGTTGCTCCTGCCTCAGCTTCTCCTACATGCATTTGTTTTTCTGCCATATCTCTTATAGAAATTAAAACTGCTAATGGTTTATGGTCTTCATCCCCACGTCTTACCCAGCCAATTACTGCTGGGTCATCAAAATAATCATCTTGCTCGCCATAATTATAATTTTTGCGAACTTTTATCATATTATTTATCATCTCATCAAGGGAATCTGTTTTCACTGGCCCACAAAGTCCATAATAATCTCCAGTAAATACACATGGGTAGCCATCTTTTCTAAATAAAATTAGGGAATAGGCTATTTCCTTAAACCATTCTTCTACCCACGATTCTAAACCTTGGCCTGGTTGGCTATCGTGGTTATCTACAAAAGTTACGGCTTGCTCTGGGAAATCTTTTACGATTGTATTATCAAATATTTTTCTCATATCGTAATTGCCCATAGACTTGCTGGCTTCTTCCATGTGAAAATGTAAAGGGACATCAAACAAATCTACTTGGTAAGATGTGGATTCTAAATATTCTGCCATGGCTTCTTTAGAATATTGCCAAAATTCTCCAAATAAATAAAAATTATCAATGCCACGCTCATCAATTATATGGTAAGATAAGTCGTTGATAAATTCTTCTGATATATGTTTTAAGGCATCGTAACGAAAACCATCTACCTTAGTTTCATCTATAAACCAATCTGCCCAATTAAATAATTCTTCGCGTACCTCTGGGTGTTTGTGGTCGATATCATTATTCATAAGATAATCAAAATTACCTTTTTCATTGGAAACGTCATCATCCCAGTATTTACCTTCTCCAACTATTCTATAAACTGCTGAGGTTTCTGATAAGGCATCGTAATCTACACCTGTAAAATGGTACCAATGCCACTGCATATTAGAATATTTGCCATCTCTACCAGCAAATGTGAAATGAGTCCATGCTTCTATCTCTGTTTCTTCACCCACATCATCGGTACGGTTATTTTGATCCACCATTATGGCTTTGAATTTTTCTTTTTCATCACCATTGCCTTTATGGTTTAAAACCACATCAGCATAGCATTTTATTCCTGCCTGATGAAGGGCATCTATGGCCTCGTGGAGTTCTTCTTTGCTTCCGTATTTAGTTCTTATAGTTCCCTTTTGGTCAAATTCTCCCAAATCCCATAGGTCATAGGCCCCGTATCCTACATCCATGTCAGATCCACCCTTAGTCATTGGTGGTAACCATAGAGCATCTATACCATTTTCTTTTAATTTTTGTGCGTTTTTAGTTAAATTTTTATAAAAACTGCCATCGGCTGGGGTATCCCATTCAAAGGATTGCATCATTACTTCATTTGCCATAACTTTACCTATTTACAAATATCTATAGACTTACTAGCACCTATTCTTGTTGCACCATTTTCTACCATTTCTAGGGCTTCTTCTTTAGAATGAATACCACCACTTGCTTTTACCCCTATATCTGGCCCAACTGTTTTTCTCATAAGGTCAATATCTTCTGCTGTTGCTCCTCCAGTTGAAAATCCTGTTGATGTTTTTACAAATTCTGCGCCAGCTTCGACTGCAAGCTCACAAGCCTTTACGATTTCTTCTTCTGTTAATAAACAAGTTTCGATAATTACTTTTAAAATATTATTTCCACAAGCTTCTTTTACTGCCTTAATATCTTCTAGGACATAGTCATAGTCTCCTTCTTTTAGGCGACCTATTTCTATAACCATATCAATCTCACTTGCTCCATCTTCGATAGCACATTTTGTTTCATAGGCCTTGGCACGAGTTGCCATTGCTCCTAGTGGAAAACCTACTACTGTTGCTATAGTTACTTGGTCATTGTATTCTTTGATAAATTTTACAAAAGATGAGTTTACACACACACTAAAAAAGTCATGTTCAATTGCTTCATCTACTAATTTTTTTATATCTGCTGTTGTTGCATCAGCCTTTAAATTTGTATGATCAATTAATCTATTTAATTGCATTTAATTCTCCTTATAAGAAATCATAGCTAGGGTAATGTCATCTTGTTGCTCACCCCAGGTAAAGTCATCTATCTCTTTATAAACCTTATTTAAATCTTTATGGTTGCTAAAAGAATCTTCTAATCTTTGCAAACCAAATTCATTTTTATTTTCATCAGTAGCTTCTATAGCTCCATCTGTGAAAAATAATATTTTATCACCATGTTCAACTATAGTACTAAGTTCGTTATATACATCTGGCTCTATTATATTTGAAATCATTCTGCCATTTGCATGCAAGTACTCACATTCTCCAGATTTTTTCTTATATATCATAGGTGGGCAATTATGACCAGCATTTGAATAAGTTAAAGAATGATCTTTAAAATCAAATATACCCAGCCAAGCCGTAAAATACTGAGATGAATCCATTTCTAACTCATAAAATCTTTTGCGCAATTTTAAAAGAGCTTGGGAAGGTGAAAAGTCTGGATATTTATCAAAAATTGAAAAAATAGATACTTTTATGAACATAGTCATTATAGAAGATTTTACCCCATGTCCCATAACATCAGCTATGTAGAAAGCATATTTATCATCATCTATTTTTACTATATCATATAGGTCTCCCGAAACATTTTCACTAGGATTATAAATACCTGATAAATCTATATTTCCATAAACCCTATCCTTAGGTAGGATAGATGATTGGACTTTTCTTACAAATCTTATATCATCAAGCATCGACCTATTAGCATCAAAAAGTTCAATTTTCATCATAGTTTCGCGAGTAATGTCTCGAAATACTTCTATAATGCCCCTATAGCTATCATCTATAAATATAGGAGAGGCTTTGATGCTGTAATATTTATTAGAAATTAATTTTTCTTCGACAACGGTTGTATCTCTTATAGCTTCATTTTCGGAAGTTAAATTTAGGGGTAGATTTTCATTTAGATATATCTCTAAATCTGGGGACTTGGCTTTGGCTTCTCTTAAAGATTGGTTAATGAAAATATTTTTTCCATCAGGGCCCACTATGCGCACCCAATCATCCATTGAATTGAATATTGTGAAATTTGATTCGTTTAGTTTATCCGCGAGTGCTTTTCCCATATAATCCGTTCCTTTTTTGAAAATCTAAATTACTTATTAATAACTATATCATTTTATTATTTAATTGGCAAATATTTTCACTAGTTACAAAGCTTGAAATTTTAACGTTTATTTGCAATATTTTATATAATAGGAAACCTGAATTTATCCTTATTGTAAAAACTTTAATATCAAAAGGTTACTTATTTTCGACAAAAAATAGAGTTTAAGATAAAGATATCCTTATCTTAAACTCTTTTATAAGCAAATTTATTATTTAAAATCAAATTTACTAGAACCATCTAAGGCTGCACCATTTACATATTTTTCATCTATACCAAAGAAATATGTGCAAACAAAACCTCCGATATATCCAGCTATTAATCCTAAAATATAACCTAGCCATTTGTTATTATAAATTAATGGTATAAGAGCAAGTCCAGATGGGCCAATAGCTGTTGATCCTACACCACCAATTGCTCCGATTACTGCTCCACCGATTCCACCGCCTATGCAAGCTGTAATAAAGGCTTTGCCCATAGGTAGGGTTAGAGCATAAATAAGTGGTTCACCAATTCCTAAAAATCCTACAGGCAGTCCACCTTTGGCAATAGTTGTAATTTGTTTATTTTTTCTACATTTTACAAGGATTGCTAGGGCAGCCCCTACTTGACCAGCTCCAGCCATAGCAAGGATTGGTAAAAGATATGTTGCTCCTTGTTGTTCTATCATTGCAACATGGATTGGCGTTAAAATTTGGTGTAAACCAAGCATAACCATTGGTAGGAATAAAGCTCCTAGTATAAATCCTGAAATAGCTCCACCAAGATTGATTACTCCATCAATAAATCCTATTAGAGCATTTGAAATAAGCCCTGCAAATGGCATTATTATAAACATGGTCAAAAGTCCCACTGCAAGTAATGAAAGCATTGGTACCAAAATAATATCAAAAGAATCTGGAATTACTCTGTGTAGGGCATTTTCAATTTTACTTAGTAAATAAACTGAAATTAAAACTCCTATTACCCCACCTTGTCCTGCTGCTAGCGGTGTGCCTAAAAATATGTTGTTTATTGGCATATCTGGATTCATTCCTGCTAGATAAACCATACCACCAACTACACCACCGAGTCCTTCATTAGCTCCAAATACCTTTGCAGCATTAATTCCTATAAAAATATTTAGATAAGCATATAGGCCGCCTTTCATTACATTTAATACTTGGATTAAATTTGTAACATTATCTCCACTAATTGTACCTGCAGTTAGCATATTTGATAAAACAGATGCTATTCCACCAATAAGACCTGCTCCAACAAATGCTGGGATAAGTGGTACAAATATGGAGGCTATGGCTGCTGTAAATTTCTTAAATCCACTTTGTTTTTGTTTTGACTTATATGCTTCTTTATTCTCTTTTGTAGTTCTTTCTAATCTTTCTTTGTCAGTTTCGTAAGTTTGACCTTCACTTTTTCCTATTTCTTCAGATAATTTTGTATTAGAAATTTCTGCCATAGCTTTGGCAACCTTTTCACTTTTACCAGGTCCTAATACTACTTGGATTTGATCTCCGCTAACTACACCCATTACTCCTTCACGGGTTTTTATTTTTTCATAGTCTACTTTGCTATCATCTCTTACTTTTACTCTGACCCTTGTCATACAATTAATAACTTCGATAAGGTTGCTATCGCCCCCAAAGTCATCGATTAATAATTTTGCTAAATTATTATTGTCCATTTATAAATCCTCTCTTATAAATCCTTTATTTTTCTCCAAGATTTCACTTGCCTTTTCATAGTCTACATCTTTTGTAGCCATGATTATAGCTAATTTTACATTATTATCAGCTTCTTTTAGTAACTTATTTGATTTTTCATAATCACATCCACTTATTTCGCTGATAATTTTTGTAGCCCTATCTACCAGTTTTTCATTTGTAGGTCTAACATCTACCATTAGATTATCATAAACTTTTCCTATTTTTATCATGGCAGTTGTAGTAATCATATTTAAAACTAGTTTGGTTGCTGTACCTGCTTTCATACGAGTAGAGCCACTTAAAACTTCTGCTCCTGTTTTAATTTCTATTGGAAAATCAGCATAGGAAGAAATTTTTGCATTTTCATTGCAGGCTATAGATCCTGTTTTTGCACCAATTTTTCTAGCATATTCTATGGCTCCTATGGAATATGGGGTTCTTCCACTAGCAGCAATACCTATTACAAAATCGTTTGCTGTAAGTCCTTCTTTTTCTAAATCAATCCTAGCCGCATCTGTTGAGTCTTCTGCATTTTCAATAGGATTTCTTAAGGCATCATCACCGCCAGCTATAAGACCTGTTACCATTTTTGGATCTACAGAAAAAGTTGGTACTGTTTCTGATGCATCTAAAACTCCTAGTCTACCGCTAGTGCCAGCTCCTAGATAAAATAACCTGCCACCGTTATCAAATGTTTTTATAACTTCATTAACCAAAGGCTCTATTTGGTCCATAGCCTCATTTACTTTTATAGCTATTTGTTGGTCTTCTTGGTTAATAATTTCTAGGATTTCTCTGCTAGTTTTCAAATCTAAATCATAGCTATTTGGATTTCTATCTTCTGTAGAACTCAATTTTATCTCCTCCTCTTATATAATCGATTATGTTTTCATAATTTTTATCAATCCTGCCGATTATATTTCTCTCTTGGCTTGTATTTAAGTCTTTTTTTATTATTTCAATCTCTCCAGCATATCGTCCTGAAAGATCATTTAAAATTACAACATCTCCGCGTTTTATCATTTGAGGATTTGAAGGTGTAATTTCTTTTTTATCTCTTTCATTTCTTATAAGATAATCACTTATATCTGGCCTTACCTTTATGCCATCTAGATTCTTATACTCATCTTTAAAGGTAGCTGGTAAAGTTAAAATATTTTGTTTTGCAAACTTTATAATATATTCTTTATCAGCATTTAGGGTATCTTCTGCCAATAAAATTAAATCCAAGTCAAATTTTCTTTGTAATTTTACAAAAACTTGGTAGGGATTTTTATACCTATCTTCTTCTAGAGTAGGCAATCCCTTATAAACCGGTCCGCGCAATTGTCCGTTGCCTGGAAGAAAGGCACCAACTTTCATACCAAAATCTTTTATCATTTTATTTTGACTTACAAAAAAATCTTCAGCCAGACCGCTATATTCTAGAGGATAATAGTTATGAATTGCTGTTATTTTTTCTAAGTTTACATTTGATTTTTTTAACTCATTTAAAAAACCTAGTGTAACTGTTGAGGCATTTATAGCTAAGTCAGTTTTTTTAGAAAGTTTTGCTATTTCTTCAAAAGAAAAACCAAAATCCAACCTAAGTATAAGACCCATTTCTAAAAGTTTTGGATAAGTTTTTAAAGTTTCATTATTTATATCGACACAAATTCTAATATTATTTGCTGAACACAACTCATAAAGTTTTAAAAATTCTTTATAGCTTTCATCACTTGCTGGATAGTGTAAAGAGGTGAAAACTAAGTCAAAATCTTTATTATTGCCTATAATTTTCTTAAAATCAATTTTTTCTTCAAAATATAATGAAAATCCAATCATTTATTTATCCTTTAACTTGCTTGTGAGCTCTTTTGAAGCTTTCATATTTTTTAAAACTAGATCCATATTGTTTGCTACATAGCTATAATATAGTATATCTGTGATAATTTGAGATGAAAATCGAGATGATACAGCACCAAATCTCATTTCTTTCTCAATGGCTGGTATAAGCAAAACCTCATCTGAAGATCTAGCCAGAAGATTATTTACAGATTTTGTTATACTAATAACTGTAGCTCCTACTTTTTTTGCAAAGTCTACAGATAATAAAATTTCTTTAGTAACCCCAGAATAACTAATGCATACCAAGACATCTTCTTTTTTTATATTTGTCAAAAGAGCCATATTAGTATGAGCATCTTTTTGGTAGAAAGCACTCTTTCCAGCCCTTTGAAGCTTATACAAAAAATCTTCACATACAAGACCTGAGCTTCCAACACCTGCTAGATAAATGGAATTGTTTTTATTAATTATATTACAAGCACTATACAAAACATTTGTATCTAATAGGGCATAAGTCTTATCAACGGCTGTCAAAACATTGCTTTTACTCTTTTCTATTATCTGGCTGATACTATCACCTGCTGCAATAACTTCATCTTTTAAAAACTCATTATCAACTTCCAGGCTTTTTGCAACATCTACTTTTAAATCGACATATCCCTTATAGCCAATTTTTTTTACAAATCTAATTATGGCAGACTGGGATGTATTAATAGCTTCAGCTAATTTTAAGGTATTGCTACTAACAATTTCTTGTGGGTGATTTATAATATAATCTGCAATTTTTTTATCAGATGGAGTAAACTCACTTCTTGATTGATTAATTTTTATTAAATAATCCATACTCACCTCATTGATGAAAAGCTTTTCTTACCCTTTATTATATATTATTAAATAAAAAATTCAACATATTTATATTATTTTTGAATATTTATTTTATTATTTCTATTACTTCATTTAAATCAGATGCTTCACTGTCAGCATCAAAGTCTTTATCAAAGTTTGAATCATGGATTATAATATAGTCCATACCACTTGCTTTTGCAGCTTTGTAGCCGTTGTAAGAATCTTCTAAGATGAGGGCTTCTTCTTTTTTGTATCCAGCTTGGGTTAAAGCTTCTAAAAATATATCTGGATTTGGTTTACCATTTTTAATTTCGTGACCTGATACGATAAATTTAAAGTAATGGTCTATATTTTGATTTTTCAATAGATATGAAATTTTTTCACGAGAACTTGATGATGCTACAACAGCTTCTATATTATTTTCTTTTAAAAATTCTAATAAATTTATTAATCCTTCTTTCTTTAAATCACCTTTAAAGTTTAAAAAATATTCTCTCCTATATTCTTCCAAGTTTTCACGTAATTCTTTTGCCTTTTGTTCACTTCCTAGTTCTTTGGCCAGAATATTTCTTATGGTTGGCCCATTCATACCAGCAAGTAATTTTCTTTTTTCATTGTTATATTCAAAACCATATTCTTCGCTAAATTTAAACCAAGATTCATAGTAGAACTTCTCAGTATCTAGCATAAGTCCATCCATATCAAATATTATTAATTTATAGTTCAATGTTTCCTCCTTTTACTATTACCTAGATTTTTACCCTAAAATTTTCAAACAAAAAAGCACCTTTGTGCGTTCGCAAAGATGCTAGAAGTTTTTATAAAATTTATTAATCATTTAAACTTATTTTAGTTGTCTAGTACTTATAAGGGTTATCATTAAACAAGTTCTAAGATAGCTCTTTCTGAACCGTCTCCTCTTCTTGGACCCATTTTAAGTACTCTTGTGTAACCACCGTTACGTTCTTCATATTCTGGTGCTATTTCATCAAATAGTCTTTGAACTGTAGATGGTTTGTAAATGTAGGCTGCTGCTTGTCTTCTTGCTTGAAGTGATCCATCTTTGCCAAGTGTGATCATTTTTTCAGCCATTTTTTGTGTTTCTTTTGCTCTGGTAACTGTAGTTTCAATTCTACCGTTATCGAATAAAGAAGTCACTTGGTTTCTTAGCATGGCATTTCTATGGTCAGTTCTTCTGCCAAGTTTTCTTTTATTAGCCATTTTTACCTCCTATTCGTCTGCTAGACTTAGTCCCATATCATGGACTTTGTCTTTTACTTCTTCTAATGATTTTTTACCAAAATTCTTGATTGTTTTTAGTTCTGCTTCAGATTTTTCTACTATATCACCAACTGTATCAAAGCCTGCTCTTTTTAGACAGTTAAATGAACGTAGGGATAGGTCCATTTCTTCGATAGTTTTCTCAAGCATTTGGTCTGTGTTATCTTCAATAACTTCTTCTACTTCTTCGACTCTATCATCCTCTTCAACGAAAGAAACATTTGGTAGGTCTTTAAAGTATTTAAAGTCATTAATAAGTACATTTGCTCCTTCTGATAGAGCTTCTTGTGGTGATATGGTTCCATTTGTCCATACTTCTATGATTAATTTATCAAAATCAGTAGCTTCTCCCACTCTTGTATTTTCTACATAGTAGTTTACTTTTTCTACTGGTGTAAATGATGAGTCAATAGCAATTGTACCTATAGGATCTGAATCAGATTTATTTTGGTCTGCTAATTGGTATCCCTTGCCGTTTGTAACTTCAAGTGAGATAAATAGATTTGCTTTATCATTTACTGTTGCAATGTAATGATCTGGGTTTGCAATTTCAATGGAGCTATCTTTACTTATATCCTTAGCTGTTACTATTTTAGGTCCTTCTATTTCTAAAAATAGGGTAACATCTTCATCACCTTGTTTTTTGATATCTAGACCTTTGATATTTAATATTATTTCAGGAACGTCTTCTACTACTCCATCTATAGTGGAAAATTCATGAAGGACTCCTTCGATAAGAATTTTTGAGACGCTAGAACCAGGTAAGGATGAAAGTAGCACCCTTCTCATACTGTTTCCAATGGTTGTACCATAGCCTCGTTCGAGTGGATATAGGGCAAACTTGCCGTAATGATCGCCTTCGTTTATATCAAGTATTTCTATATTTGTATCTAATTTTTCGATCATGGTAACTCCTTAGTTCTAACTTTTTAGTTCTTAATTATTTAGAGTAGAACTCTACGATCATACGTTCTTCTACTGGGATATCAATTTCTTCTCTTGTTGGAAGTCTATCAATAGTTACTTTTAAGTTTTCTAAATCAGAACTCATCCAATCAACTACTCCAAATGTAGCATTTGTTTCTTTAATTGTTTTGAATAATTCTTTATTTCTAGATTTTTCACGTACTTCAATTACATCGCCAACTTCTACTAAATATGATGGGATGTCTACTTGTTTACCATTTACTAATAAGTGTCCGTGAGTTACAATTTGTCTTGCTTCTCTTCTTGTTCTTGCAAGGCCTGATCTAAATGCAATATTATCAAGTCTTCTTTCGCAAAGAACGATTAATTGTTCACCTGTTTGTCCTGGCATTTTAGTAGCTTTTTCGTAGTAGCTTCTAAATTGTTTTTCAGACATGCCGTAGATGAATTTAGCTTTTTGTTTTTCTCTTTGTTGCATACCGTAATCTGACATTTTTCCACGTCTTTGTGGTAATTGTCTTTTTGATTCACCTGTATAACCTAGGTATGCTGGAGAAATTCCTAAAGCTCTTGCTCTTTTATAAACTGGATCTTTTGATACTGCCATAATTTCTCCTTATTAAACTCTTCTTCTTTTTGGTGGTCTACATCCATTGTGAGGAATTGGTGTAACATCTTTAATCATTGTTACTTCAAGTCCTGCAGCTTGTAAGCTTCTAATAGCTGATTCACGTCCGCTACCTGGGCCTTTTACGTATACTTCTACTGTTTTTAGACCTTGATCAATAGCTTTTTTTGCAGCTGTTTCTGCTGCTTCTTGTGCAGCAAATGGTGTAGATTTTCTGCTTCCTCTAAATCCTAATTGACCAGCTGAAGCCCATGATAATGCATTACCTTGCATATCAGTGATTGTTACCATTGTATTGTTAAATGTTGAGTTAATGTGAGCTTGGCCACGTTCAACATTTTTTTTGACTCTTCTTCTTTTAGAAGTGTGTTTGCCTTTAGTTGCCATTTATTCTCCTTAACCCCTTCTACCTTTTCTGGTTCTTGCGTTGTTTTTTGTGTTTTGTCCTCTTACTGGTAGGCCTGCTTTGTGTCTATTTCCTCTATATGAGTTGATTTCACGAAGTGCTCTAATATTCATAGATGTTTCACGACGTAAATCACCTTCGATTGTATAGTTGTTTAATTGTTCACGTAATTGACCTAGTTCTTCTTCAGTAAGATCTTTCATTTTTGTATCAGGGTTGATTCCTGTATTTTTTAATATTTCGTTAGCAGTTGCACGACCGATACCGTAAATATAAGTAAGGCCTATTTCTGCTCTTTTTTCTCTAGGTAAATCTATACCAGCTAATCTTGGCATTAAACCCTCCTAACCTTGTCTTTGTTTGTGTTTTGGATTATCGCAAATTACCATAACTTTACCGTTTCTTTTGATAATTTTGCATTTATCGCACATTTTTTTAACTGATGCTCTGACTTTCATTCATTTCTCCTTGTCTTTATTCGACTTCTTTTTTAATCCCTATGGGGTTAATCCTCTCGAAGTCCTTTTCAAGGCCTTCTCGCTTAGTTTTTCGGACTCACTCTGTTCGTCTCGAAAATGAAAAATCTTTTTGATTTTTCACCCAAGATGATGGGACTATTTCTTCCTCCAAGTAATTCTTCCTTGGCTAAGGTCATATGGAGATAGTTCTACTGTAACTTTATCTCCTTCTAGTATTCTTATGCTGTTCATACGTAGTTTACCAGATAGATGGGCTTGAATTTCGTGTCCATTATCTAGCTCTACTTTAAATATTGCATTTGGGAGTACTTCTTTTACTACTCCTGTAACTTCTATAGCATCTTTTTTTGACATATATAGAACCTCCTTATCTTATCTAATATGTCCTTAAACGTCGATCTCTTTTATAAGACATATTGGCCTAAAGAGATTCTTTATTTTCTCTTATTTTAACCATAAATTAGTTAAGTTCTCCTAATTTATCGTTAAATTCTTTAAATATTTCATCAACAGTTTGTGTGCCGTCAATACTCTTTAATATACCTTTATTTGTGTAATAATCAATGAGTACGGCGGTTTGTTCATTGTAAACATCGATTCTATTTTTAACTGTTTCTAGCTCATCATCTTTTCTGTGGATTAGTGGTGTACCACATTTATCACAGATGCCTTCCACATTTGGCGGATGGTTTTCTATGTGATATGTTGCTCCACATTCTGGACATACACGCCTACCTGTTGTTCTTTTAATAAGTGTATCATAGTCTACATCAAGGTAGATTACACCATCTATTTTTTGGTTTCTATCTTCCATTCCATCATCAAGTGATTTTGCTTGGTTTAATGTTCTTGGAAAACCATCAAATAGTACTAGTAAATCGTCTTCTTCTAATTTATCGAAATAATCCCAGAGTAGGTCGATGGTTACTTCATCTGGAACAAGTTCTCCCTTGTCCATGTATCCTTTTGCTTTTACTCCTAGAGGAGTTTCATTTTTGATATTGTATCTAAAAATGTCTCCTGTAGAAATTTGAACCGCATTTAAGTTTTCTAAAATTTTTTTTGCAAGTGTACCCTTACCTGCTCCTGGGGGTCCTAACAATATAATATTCATCATTTACCTATTTAAAAACCCTTTGTATTGCTTCATTGTCATCATTGCTTCTAGTTGTTTGATTGTCTCTATTATTACTCCTACTACGATGATTACTGATGAACCACCAAATGATAGGGATAGTCCTAATAGTTTTGATGCAATTGCTGGAATGATTGTTAATAGAGCTAAAGCAATTGATCCTATAAATGTTATTCTTGTTGCAACTTTTCCTAGATATTCACTAGTTGGTTTTCCTGGTCTGATACCTGGAATAAATCCACCATTTTGTTGCAATTGTTTTGCATATTCTACAGTATTAAATTGGATTTGATTATAGAAGTATGCAAAGATTAGAATTAATGCTGATTGGATTACTAAATATAGGATAAATCCTCCAGTTGTATTTTGGAAGAAGTTTGTTATCCCACTTTCTCCACCATTTCCAAAGAAAAGACTAACTGTTGATGGTATAGCTAGTACTGCTGATGCAAATACTATTGGCATTACTCCACCCATGTTTACTTTTACTGGTATGTGAGTAGATTGACCACCATACATCTTACGTCCTACAACTCTTTTTGCATATTGGACTGGTATTTTTCTTTCACCTTCAGATATTAGCACTACTGCAATTACTATTAAGATTATTAATATAACCATAATTATAATTGGTAGATAGCTTATTAATCCGTAGCGAACTTGATCTTGCCATCTAGATATAGTTTTTGGAAATGATGCTATAATACCCATAAAGATTAAAAGGCTTGTACCATTACCAATACCTTTTTCTGTTATGGTTTCACCCATCCAAGTTACAAACATCGTTCCTCCGATAAGGATTATATTCATAACGAATTTTTGAAATGTTGTTGCATTAGATAGGGCTGCTCCATACAAACCATTTGTTACAGCTACTGCTTGGAATATTGCAAGAATGATTGTCATATACCTAGTATATTTTTGTATTTGCTTACGTCCTTGCTCACCTTCACGTGTCAATTCTTCTAGTCTAGGTATTACAACTGTTAAAAGCTGCATTACGATACTAGATGTAATGTATGGCTGTACCCCTAGGGCAAAGATTGAAAGGGTTGATAGTCCACCACCTGTTAACATATTTAGGTAGTCAACTAGGGTTCCTTCCACAGATGAGTAAGCATTTCTAAGAGTTTCTTGATCAATAAATGGTATTGGAATATTATTTCCTAATCTATATATAACTAGCATTAGGATAGTAAACCAAAACTTTTTCTTAACCTCTGGCTCTCTTGATGCTTTTTTTATTGTTTCTAACATTGCTCACCTTCTTAGTTTTCTTCAGTAGTATCTTTCTTAGATGGTTTTACCCATTTTTTAACTTCTATTTCTTCAACTGATCCACCAGCTGCTTCGATTTTTTCGCGAGCAGATGCTGTGAATTTGTGAGCTTTTACTGTAAGTTTTGATGTAAGTTCTCCATCACCAAGGATTTTAACTCCATCTTTAGCTTTGTTCTTATTTAAAATTTTATTTTCAAATAGTAATTCCGGTGTTACTTCTGTACCGTCTTCAAAGATGTTTAATGTTTCAACATTGATAACTTCATATTGTTTTTTGTTGATGTTGTTAAATCCTCTTTTTGGAAGACGTCTGTATAGTGGCATTTGTCCACCTTCGAAACCTGGTCTTACGCCACCGCCGCTTCTTGAGTTTTGACCATCTTGACCACGACCTGCACGTGTACCATTTCCAGAACCTGGACCCCTACCTTTTCTTTTTCTCTTTTTTAGAGGCTCATTAGGTTGTAATTCATGTAATTTCATCTTACACTCCTAGTTTAATTCTTTTACTTCTAGCATAAATGGAATTTTATTAATCATTCCTCTTACTGCTGGATTATCTTCTTTTACAACGCTTTGGCCGATTTTTTTAAGTCCAAGGGCTTTAGCTGTTGCAATTTGATCATCTTTTTTACCGATAAAAGATCTTTTAAGTTTGATTTCTAATTGTGCCATACTCTCTCCTTAATAATCGAATTCTTCTACCGATTTACCACGAAGTTTAGCAACTTCTTCAACAGTTTTCATGTTTGAGAATGCTTCTACACATGCATTGATGATATTTCTAGGATTATTTGATCCTAGGTTTTTAGCTCTGATGTCTTTGTAACCTGCAAGTTCACAAATAGCACGCACTGGACCACCAGCGATAACTCCTGTACCTTCTAGGGCAGGCATTAGTAAAACATGTCCAGCACCTTTTACTCCTTCAACTCTGTGAGGAATTGTTGTTCCTACTAGTGGAACGCGGATCATGTGTTTTTTAGCATCTTCTGTTGCTTTTCTAATTGCTTCTGGTACTTCTGTAGCTTTTCCTGTTCCAACTCCAACTACTCCGTTAGAATCTCCTACTACAACAAGTGCTGAGAATCTCATGTTACGTCCACCTTTTACAGTTTTTGCAACTCTGTTTATAGCAACTACTCTATCTTCGAGGTTGAGTTTTTCTACTTCACTTCTTAATAAATAATTCATCCTTAACCTCCTATTAAAACTTAAGACCAGCTTCTCTTGCTGCTTCTGCTAAAGCTTTAACTTTTCCATGGTAAATATTACCATTTCTATCAAAAGCAACTTCTGTTATTCCAGCTTCGTTTGCTTTTTTAGCAATAGCTTCTCCTACTTTGCTTGCAGCTTCTGCATTTGATGTATTATCAAGACCTTCTGCAACTTCTTTTTGTAGGGTATTTGCGCTTGCAAGAGTTACTCCATTTACATCATCAATAATTTGTGCGTAAATGTTAGCATTTGACTTGTATACGGAAAGTCTTGGTCTTTGAGGAGTACCGCTGATTTTTGCTCTAACTCTTTTTTTACGAGTTTGAAGTCTTTGTCTTTTATTATCTTTAGCCATTTATATCTCCTACTTACCTGTTTTACCGACTTTACGTCTTACATATTCGCCTTCATATTTGATACCTTTACCTTTATATGGTTCTGGTTTTCTCCATTTTCTAATGTTAGCTGCATGTAAGCCTACTAATTGTTTATCAATTCCTTTTACAATTATTGTTCTGTCATTTGGAACTTCAGTTTCGATACCTTCAGGATCTTCCATAGTTACTTGGTGTGAAAAACCAAGGTTCATAACTAGGTTATTTCCTTGTTTTTGTGCTCTGTAACCTGTACCTTCTATTTGAAGGGTTTTGCTAAATCCTTCGGTAACACCTTGTACCATATTTGCAATAAGTGATCTAAATAAACCATGGTCTATGTTTTGTTGTTTTGTATAATTTTCTGGAATGTTAATTAGTAGTTGGTTATCTTCTTCTACTATTTCAATTGTTTTTGGAAAATCTTGAGTTAAATTTCCTTTTGGACCTTCAACTCTGATGTTTTGTCCATCAATTACAACTGAAACTCCATTTGGTATTTCAATTGGTTGTTTACCTATTCTTGACATATATTTCTCCTTACCATACGTAACAAATAACTTCGCCACCGATGTTTTCACTTCTTGCAGCTTTGTCAGTTAAAAGTCCTTTTGATGTTGAAATAATTGCTGTTCCAAGACCGTTTAGTACTTTTGGTACTTCGTTTGCTTTTACGTAAACTCTAAGGCCTGGTTTACTTATTCTTCTTAGTCCTGAGATTACTTTCTCACCGTTTTCAGTATATTTTAAGTCTATTGTAAGAATTCCTTGTTTGTTGTCTTCTTCAACATTAAATCCGTTTATGAAGCCTTCATCAAGAAGAATTTGTGCAATAGCTTTCTTTTCATTAGAAGATGGTAAGCTTACTTGTTTATGATTAGCTTTTACTGCATTTCTAATTCTTGTTAGCATATCCGCAATTGGATCTGTCATCATAATTAATATCCTCCCTAATTACCAGCTTGCTTTTCTTACTCCTGGAATTTTTCCTTCATTTGCTAGTTCTCTAAAGCAAATACGGCAAATTCCATATTTTCTAAGGTAACCATGTGGTCTACCACAAATTTTACATCTGTTGTATTCTTGTGTTGAATATTTGTGATGCTTCTTTTGTTTAGCTATCATTGACTTTTTAGCCATCGTTACTCCTTTATTTTGTAAATGGCATTCCCATTAATTGTAAGAATGCTTTAGCTTCTTCGTCTGTTTGTGCTGTAGTAACTATAGTAATATCCATCCCATGTAGGAAATCTACATCATCATATTTGATTTCTGGGAATATTAATTGTTCTTTGATTCCTAGTGAATAGTTTCCACGTCCATCAAATGAGTTTGGATTAATTCCTCTAAAGTCTCTAACACGTGGTAGAGAGATTGAGATTAGTTTATCTAGGAAATCATACATTTTTTGGCGTCTTAATGTAACTTTTGTACCAATAGGTTGTCCTTCTCTAAGTTTAAAGTTAGCTACTGATTTTTTAGCTTTTACTTCTATTGGTTGTTGACCTGTGATTAGTGCAAGTTCGTTTTTAACTGAATTTAAAAGGTTTTGGTTATCTTTTGCTTCTCCAAGACCAACGTTAATTACGATCTTTTCAAGTTTTGGAACTTGCATTACATTTTCATAGCCAAATTGTTCTATTAATGCTTGTACTACTTCATTTTCGTATTTTTCTTTTAGTCTACTGTTTGCCATAATGTCTCCTTAAACTCAATCGAATTTTTCGTTTGTTTTATGGCTTACTCTGATTTTTCTGCCATCTTCAAGTACTTTGTTTGTTCTTACACCTTTTTTAAGTTCTTCTGAATATAAAAGTACTTTTGAAGCATCAATTGGGCATTCTTTTTCGATTCTGCCGCTTTCTTCACCCATTTGAGTTGCTCTTTGGTGTTTAACACGAACATTAGCACCTTCAACTATAACTTTATTTTCTTTTGGATAAGCTTCTAAAACTTCTCCAACATGACCCTTGTATGAGCCTGATATTATTTGAACTTTATCGCCTTTTTTAACGTGCATAACTTCCTCCTATAGTACTTCTGGAGCTAGGGATATAATTCTCATGAATCCTTCCCCTCTTAGTTCTCTAGTTACTGGTCCAAATATACGGGTTCCTACTGGTGATTTATCTTCTTTTATGATTACTGCTGCGTTTTCATCAAAGTTGATTTTTGAACCGTCGTTTCTTTTTAAGCCTCTTTTGCTTCTTACGATTACTGCTTTTACAACGTCACCTTTTTTTACCGCTCCGCCGGGTGTTGCACTTTTAACTGAACAAGTTACAACATCACCTATATTTGCATATCTAATTCCAGTTCCGCCTAGAACTTTGATTACTTGTAATTCACGTGCTCCGGAGTTATCTGCAACTCTCATGCGAGTTTCTTGTTGTATCATGAATATCTCCTTAACCTATTAAACAATCTCAGCAGCTTCACTAACTCTAACTAGTCTCCATCTTTTTGTTTTTGATAGAGGGCGAGTTTCCATGATTACTACTTTATCGCCTACTTTAGCTTCATTATTTTCATCATGAGCTTTGTATTTTTTACTTCTGTTGATTCTTTTTTTGTAAACTGGGTGTGATATTTTATCTTCTACTAAAACTGTAATAGTTTTATCCATCGCATCAGATACTACAACACCACGTTCTACTCTTCTACTGTTTCTTTCCATGAAATTTAAGCCTCCCTATTTATATTAAGCTTTCTTTCAGTTTGAATTGTTTTAACTCTAGCGATGTCTTTTTTGACATTTCCAATTGCTGATGGATTTTCTAATTGTCCAGTTGCAAGTCTGAAACGAAGATTAAAAAGCTCACTTTGTAAATCATATAATTGTTTATCTAAATCATGGTCTGATAAATTTCTGATTTCTTTTGCTTTCATTATTATTCCTCCGTACCTGTAACTTCAAGTCTTTGTATGAATTTGGTTTTGATTGGAAGTTTTTGAGCAGCAAGTCTCATAGCTTCTCTTGCAACTTCTTCGCTTACACCACTCATTTCAAATAGTACACGGCCTGGTTTTACTACTGCTACCCAATATTCTGGGGCACCTTTACCAGAACCCATTCTTACTTCTGCAGGTTTTTTTGATACTGGTTTATCTGGGAATACTTTAATCCAGATTTGACCACCTCTTTTGATATATCTTGTCATCGCACGACGAGCAGCCTCGATTTGGTTAGCTGTCATCCAAGTAGCTTCTAGGGCTTGTAAGCCGTACTCACCGTAAGCTAGTTGGTTTCCTCTTTGAGCTTCACCTTTCATTCTGCCCCTGTGTTGTCTACGATATTTAACTCTTTTAGGCATTAACATAAGTTTGTCTCCTTATATAAATACTACTTGTTAGTATTTTCGTTTGCGTTTCTGTTAGGACGTCTATTGTTGTTTCTTCTTTTTTTGTTATTTCTGTTATTTGGTTTTTGTTTTAGTTTTGGTTCTCTAACTGCTTTTTCTCCTGGTAGGACTTCGCCTTTATAGATCCATACTTTACAACCAATTTTACCGTATTCTGTGTCTGCTTCAGCAAATCCGTAGTCAATGTCTGCTCTTAGTGTTTGAAGTGGAATTGTTCCTTCTGAATATCCTTCGCTTCTAGCCATATCAGCTCCACCAAGTCTACCTGATACCATTGTTTTGATACCCTTAGCTCCAGCTCTCATTGTTCTTTGGATAGGTTGTTTCATAGCACGTCTAAATGCCACCCTGTTTTCTAGTGCTGATGCAATGTTTTCTGCTACTAATTGTGCATTTAAGTCTTGGTATTTAATTTCTTCTACGTTTATGATTGTTCTTTTACCTGGAGCAACTTTTTCGATTTTTTTCTTAAGTTCTTCAATTCCTGCTCCACCTTTACCGATTACCATTCCTGGTTTTCCAGCATAGATTGTGATTTTAAGGTTGTTTACTGCACGTTCTATTTCGATATCTGCAATACCTGCATCATAAACTTCTTTTTTTATTACTTTTCTGATGTTATAGTCTTCAACTAATAGATCTGAGAATTCTTCTTTGTCTGCAAACCATTTTGAATCCCAATCTTTTATAACACCAACTCTAAATCCTTTTGGGTTTACTTTTTGGCCCATTTTTTCCTCCTATGCCTCTATATTCTCAAGAATTACACCGATGTGGCTACTTCTTTTTAGTATTGGGTAAGCTGCACCTTTAGCTTTTGGATGCCATCTTTTCATTGTTGGAGCATCATTAGCAAATGCATTTTTAACATATAGGTCTTCTCTATCAAGACCATTGTTGTTTTCAGCATTTGCAATAGCGCTTTTAAGTACATCTTCTAGTAATCTAGCACCTTTTTTGTTTGTAAATCTTAGGATATTTAGTGCTTCGTCTACTTGTTTACCTCTAATTTCTTTACAAATATAGTTTACTTTAAGAGGAGATATTCTTTGATATTTAGCTGTTGCTTTTACTTCCATTGTCATCTCCTAACGCATTTTACTTTTCATTTCAGTTGCCTTTTTAGCGTGGCCTCTGAAAGTTCTTGTTGGTACAAATTCACCTAGTTTGTGTCCTACCATATCTTCTGTTATATAGATTGGCACGTGTTTTCTACCATCGTGAACTGCTATAGTATGTTCTACAAATTCAGGGAATATTGTAGAACGTCTTGACCAAGTTTTTACAACTTTTTTCTCATTTTTTTCATTTAATTCGTCAATTTTTTTCATTAAATGATCATCGACAAATGGTCCTTTTTTAAGTGATCTAGCCATTATATCCCCCTATTTTTCATCTCTTCTTCTTACAATGTATTGTGAAGAAGCTTTTTTCTTGTTACGTGTTTTAACACCGATAGCTTTTTTACCCCATGGTGTCATTGGTGATGGACGACCGATTGGTGTTCTACCTTCACCACCACCGTGTGGGTGATCTACTGGGTTCATTACAGATCCTCTTACGTGTGGTCTACGTCCTAAGTATCTAGATTTACCAGCTTTTCCTAGCCTTACTAATTCGTGTTCAGAATTTCCTACAACACCTACTGTTGCCTTACAGCTTAAGTGGATAAGTCTTACTTCACCACTTGGTAATCTAAGTGTAGCAAAGTTTCCTTCTTTAGCCATAAGTTGAGCGCCTGTTCCTGCTGATCTTACTAAGATACCACCTTGTCCTGGTCTCATTTCAATGTTGTGTACTGTTGTACCTACTGGGATATCTCTTAATTCAAGTGCATTACCTGGTTTGATATCTGCTTCTGGACCTGAGATGATTTTATCTCCTACTTTAAGTCCTCTTGGAGCTAAGATATATCTTTTTTCTCCATCCGCGTATGAGATAAGAGCAATATTTGCTGATCTATTTGGATCGTATTCAATAGTTTTTACTGTTGCTGGGATGTTATCTTTATTTCTTTTAAAGTCGATAATTCTGTATTTTCTTTTTACTCCACCGCCTCTAAAGCGAACAGTTGTTCTACCTGTGTTATTACGTCCACCTTTAGATTTTAAATCTGTTAAAAGTGATTTTTCTGGTCTGTTTGTTGTAATTTCTTCGAATGTTGAAACAGACATATTTCTATGGCCGTTTGAGGTTGGCTTTAATTTTCTAGGCATTTAAATCCTCCTTATAAACCTTCGAAGTATTCGATTTCTGCACTGTCATCTGTTAGTGTTACGACAGCTTTTTTCCAGTCAGCTTTTTTACCGATACCATGACGAGTTCTTACTCTTTTACCTTCGTAGTTCATGGTTCTAACTTTTTTAACTTTTACACCGTCAAAAATTTGTTCGATAGCAGCCTTAATTTCTGGTTTATTTGCATTTTTATTTACTTCAAAAGTGTATTTGTTTTCATCAAGTAAGCTCATGCTTTTTTCTGTAATAATTGGTCTTTTAATTACTTCATAAGGTGATTTCATTATATAAATACCTCCTCAAGTTTAGCAATTGCATCTTTTGTAATTACTAGCTTGTTATGTCTTACTAAATCATAAACATTGATTAAGTTTGCAGCTGATATGTCAACACCTTCGATGTTTCTAAATGATCTATAAACTAATTGGTCATTTTCTGCTGTTACTACATAAGCTTTTTTACCAGCATCAATTGCATTTAGAATATTTGCTGCTTCTTTTGTTTTAGGAGCTTCAAATGATAGGCTGTCTAAAACTATTAATTCGTTTTCGTTTACTTTTGAAGTAAGAACTGAGTAAAGTGCTTTTCTTCTTAGTTTTTTAGGAACTTGATAACTATAGTCTCTTGGTTTTGGTGCAAATACAACTCCACCGCCTGTATAGTGTGGCGCTCTTATTGAACCTTGACGAGCTCTACCTGTTCCTTTTTGTCTAAATGGTTTACGTCCACCACCACGTACTTCTGCACGTGTTTTAGCAGATTGTGTACCTTGTCTTTTATTTGCAAGTTGGTTTTTAACTACTTCATATACAGCGTGTTCGCTAATTTCAGTGTTAAATAGAGTTTCATTTAACTCAATTTCCCCAACATTTTCTCCTTTTATGTTTAAAACATTAACTTTAGGCATCTAACTCCTCCTTAGTTTTGGCCCTTAACTGCTTGTTTTACTTGAACAAGTCCGCCTTTAGGTCCTGGAACCGCACCTTTAACTAGGATGTAACTATCATCTGCATTTACTTTAACTACTTGTAAATTTTGGATAGTAACTCTTTCATTTCCCATTTTTCCTGAGCCTTTTCTACCTTTGAATACTCTTGCTGGATCTGAACCTGCTGAACGAGCACCTGCTACTCTATGAGATTTTGAACCGTGAGATTCTGGACCTCTACCATAGTTCCATCTTTTAATAGCACCTTGGGTACCTTTACCCTTGCTTGTTGCAACAACGTCTACGATATCGCCTTCTTCAAAGATATCTACAGCTACTGTATCACCTACTATTAGGTCTACTGGGTCATTTCCGTAGTTAACTTCTTTTAAGTATCTTTTATAAGATGCGCCTGCTTTGTCAAAGTGTCCTTTTACTGGTTTTTTGACATTTTTTTCCTTTTTGTCCATATAGCCGATTTGTGCTGCGTTGTAACCGTCTGTTTCTTCTGTTTTAATTTGTACAACTACATTTTCTTCAGCTTTTAGAACAGTAACTGGAGTGATAACTCCGTCTTCATCGATGACTTGAGTCATGCCTACTTTTGTTGTAAATATACTCTTCATGAGTACCTCCTTAATTACAGCGGATTGATTATCCAATCATTCTAATTACAGTTATTATAACTTAATTTCGATATCAACACCTGCAGGTAAGTTTAATTTCTTAAGTGCATCTAATGTTTTTGCATTAGGGTTTATGATATCGATTAATCTTTTGTGTGTTCTTTGTTCAAACTGTTCTCTAGAGTCTTTGTATTTGTGAACCGCTCTTAAGATTGTAATCTTTTCTACTTCTGTTGGAAGTGGAATTGGTCCAGATACTTCTGCTCCGCTTCTTTTAACCGCTTCTACGATTTTTTCTGCTGAGCTATCGATAACTTCGTGATCGTAAGCTCTAAGTCTAATTCTGATTTTTTGTTGATTAGCCATTTTTCCTCTCTCTTTCTATACCACGCCTCCGGGCGTTTGATGTGTGTGGAAACCGCTTAGAATTATTTCTAAACTTGCTAGACAAGAGTTCCCTCATGGTTTTGGCTTAAGCCACAAGCAACATCTTGCTTCAAAGCACCATATTATAATACATCAAAAACATCTTAAAATCAAGCACTTTTACCAAATTTTACAATATTTTATGTAAATTTATAAACATTTATAAAACTTATAGCAAGCCTCTATTTTTAGACATTTTATGTTCAATATTTAGATAGTATACCGGCTGATAGGTCTATGTCAAATAAATTTTTGGATTATTTTTTTATTATCATATATAATAAATCTTATATTATTATAGAAAAGAATGGAGATGAAGATGAAATTTTTAAGAGAATTTACCATCCTATGTGCTTGCCTATTTGTAGGTAGCATACTAAAAACCTTAATACCCTTACCTATACCTGAAACTATCTATGGTATGGCTATACTTTTTGTACTATTTATTACAAAAGCGATAAAGACTGCTGATGTTAGAGGGGCAGCTAATGTCATTTTAAGTAATATGAGTTTTTTATTTGTTCCTGTTGGAGTTGGTATAATAGAACACTTTAATTTATTTAAACAAAATTTTGTTTTTATGTTTATTATTACCTTCCTAGCTACAGCTGTTGCTATGACTGTAACAATGCTTGTAGTTACACTTATACAAAAAAGGAGAAAAAATGTTTGATAATACATACTTTGGCATAGTTTTATCTTTTGTAGTTTTTGAACTTGCTAAAAAACTTAACTCAAAAATACATAACGGGATTCTAAGATCTATATTTAACCCCCTTTTAGTTTCTATTATTGTTATATCAGCTATTTTACATCTCATAGGAGTGCCTTACGAAGTTTATAACAAAGGGGGATCGTTGATATCTTTCTTTATAGGTCCTGCAACTGTATCCCTAATGGTAAGTCTTTATGATAATATTGACATTTTAAAGAAAAACTATGCATCCATTTTAATAGGTATCCTTATAGGTAGCTTTGTGTCTATGCTTTTAACAATTATACTTGCTAGGGTTTTAAATATTGATGAGCTAATGATTATTACATTATTACCAGAATCAGTTACCACCGCTATTGCAGTAAGTCTTGCTGGAGAATACGGCGGTATAGCTCCACTTGCAGCAATTGCTGTTATAATTCGTGGAATAATTGGTATTATAGTCGCACCAATTATTATGAAAATATTTAAAATAAATGATCCAGTTGCCCAAGGTATAGGCCTTGGTACTGCAGCTCACGCTTTAGGAACTGCTGAAGCTCGTGAAATGGGTGATGTTCAAGGAGCTATGGGTGGTTTATCTATTGCTGTAGCTGGAATAACGACAGTTGCTTTAATGCCACTTATGGTTTTAATTTTAAATGCAATATAAGAAAAACTGCAGGATTTATATCATGCAGTTTTTTTATTCTAAGACTATCTCATTGTAAGTTTTTTCAGTTAATTTAAATGTTAGTAAATAAAAAATAATATAGGCTGCAAATACAGAAATTAAACACATCATATATAATCTAATATTATTTAAACTTAACATTTGTAAAAATTTAGTAATAATTGGTATAGCAAAAAGCGAGTGCATAAAGGCAAAGGCTAGGGGTAGGAAAAATACTAGACCCATTTGCCTAGAAATAGATTTTTTAGCTTCCCTATCAGTCATCCCAAGTTGGCGCATTGTTTTAAATCTTTCTTTATCTTCCATACCTTCTGAAAGTTGCTTATAATATATTGCAAGCACTGTTGATACCAAAAATCCTAAGCCTAGGATTATACCCACAAAGAATATGCCAGCATATACTGCTAGAAGGTCATTTCTTTCAACTTGGCTATCTTGTAAAGAAAACCAATCATTATCCATATTGTCTTTTAGTTCATCCCATATTTTTTCTCTTAAATACGGATCATAATTTCCATCTACATCAAAGTTCACATTATTTACAGTCTCATAGCCACCACCATACCAGTCAGGTGTAAAACTACGTACAACTTTTTCAAAGATTTTAGCATCCTTAAAGATAAGCTGGTCTTTGTCATTGATTGATAAATCAGCTATGGATATAGGAGTAGGATAATTCTCTGCCAGTTCTTTTTTTATCTTTAAATCCATGCCCTCTATTTTTTCTATTTGTCTTTTGTCATTACTTTGTAAAAAGATAACATCATTGTCTTTAAAGTCATAAGCAGAATCGTGATCTAGGACAACATATACCACATCAATCTGACTGCCATCCAGAGATTGGTCATCTGTAATTTTCTTTTTTATGTTTGTTCCATCCCTATCGACTGGAAGTACTGCACTCTCGTAGGTCCAAATATGTCCTGTTTTATTATTTTCTTTTAAAACCTTATCTACTTCATCCCTAAACATATCAATGTCATTAGTATTAGGAAATGACAACTTATAGTCAGTTGCAAACATTTGTTCTTGGACTTCACTTGTTGCAAAGTAAAGAGAGAAACCAGATGTTAATACTATGATTACCATAGTAGATAGTATAGCAATGCTTGCAAGGGTTTTTGCACTATTTCTTACCCTATATATAAGCCCAGAAACTGCAGTAAAATTTGATTTTTTATAATAAAATTTCTTATTTTGTTGGAGAAGTTTTAGTACGCCAGACACTATTACTGAAAATGCTGCATAGGTTCCTACAATTACTAAAATTACAGCAAGGAAAAAAAACTTGAAAGCATCCATAGGATTTTTAGTTGTAAGGCTGATATAATAACCGGCACCTATGCAAAGTATACCAAATACGCCAAGTGTGATAGGATGTTTAGGAGCTTTTTGACCTGCTTTAGCCTCATGCATAAAGCTTAAAGGGGTAAAGTTCATACTTTTAAATATTTGCCTTGCTAATAGTAGAGCAAATATTAGGAAAAATATAAGAGCTGTCAATAAGAGCGGTTGAATTGTAGGCAGTATCCCAGTTTCTAAAACATTAACCTCTATATCCATCATTTGCATAAAACTAGCAAGAACTAGTTTATAAATAATCGCAGAAACTACCGTACCGATTACTACTGACTTTATATATAAGTTGATTAACTCGTGGATATATATCTTCGTCAAATGCCTTTTTTCCATACCCAAAGTCAAATATAGGGCAGATTCTTCCGCTTTATTTTTCTGTATGAAATTATAGTTGGTCAAAATTGTTAGGAGTGCAAATATAAATAGTATTATAGAACCCAAATTCATCAAAGTCCTTATAGTGGTCTGTCCAAAGAAGCTTTTTATTAATGGGTCTGCACTTATTGATAAGCATATATTTATAAGTACTATGAAAAATACTGTCGTGCCTACAAATGGTATATAGAGTCTTTTATGCCTTTTAATCCCATCTATAGCTAGTCTGTGATATAGGGAATTCATTTTACATCACCCCTTTGGAGCATTTGCATTGTATTTGCAATTTTTTCTGCCATTTCAAATTTTGTAAAGCCTGAATTATAAAGTTGGTGGAATATTTTTCCGTCTTTTATAAAAAGTACTCTTCTTGCTTCTGCTGCTGCCTGAATGGAGTGGGTTACCATTATAATAGTCTGTCCCTTATCATTAAGCTCTTTAAATACCTCCATTAATTCTCTGGATGAATTTGAATCAAGGGCACCTGTTGGTTCATCGGCTAAAAGTAACTTAGGATTTGTAATCAAGGCACGGGCTACTGCACACCTTTGCTTTTGCCCACCAGATACTTCGTAAGGATACTTATTTAAAAGCTCATTTATCCTTAGGGGTCTTGTCACTTTTAAAACTTTTTCTTCAAATTTATCAGGATTTTCTTCAGCTAGGATTAAAGGCAAAAGTATGTTTTCTTTAAGGGTGAGTGTATCTAGTAAGTTAAAATCTTGGAAAATAAATCCCAAATTATCTCTTCTAAATTTTGATATATCTGAATCCTTTATAAGTGAAAGATTATTGCCTTCTAAAATAATCTCTCCCTTAGTAGGCCTATCTAGTAGAGCCAATAAGTTTAAAAGTGTAGTTTTTCCAGAGCCAGACTCTCCCATTATAGCTATGTATTCACCTGCTTCTACTGAAAAGCTAACATTATTTAGTGCAATAACTTTATTGTCTGATAATCTTGTTTTATATATTTTTTCTAAATTTGAAACTTCAAGTAACATCTAATCTATTTCCTTTCTTATCTTTTCTATATAATACAATAGAAAAAAATAAAAATCCCTCGATTAAAATAACAATTTTTAGCTTAAAGTGACAATTTGTTATTTTAAAACACGGCTTAGATTTAATATGACTTTAGTTCCTACATCAACTTCAGATTCTATAAATACATCTATACTTAAGTTTTCGGCAGTATTTTTTACAAGATTTAGGCCAATTCCTGTAGATTTTTTATAAATACGTCCGTTATAGCCTGTATAAGATTTATCAAAGACCCTAGGCAAATCTTCTTTTCTAATCCCTATGCCAGTATCTTTAATTACTAAATTAGTCCCCTCTATATAAATAGAAATACAGCCATTTTGTGTATACTTATTGGCATTTGATAAAATCTGATCTAAAATTAAGCTAAACCACTTTTTATCAGTAGCTATAATCAATCCACTCGCTTTAAAATCCACCTTATTTTTTCTTCTAATAAATACTTTTGAATATTTTTTTATAGAAGAACTAACAAGGTCATCAAGGCTAACTTCTTCAAAAACAAAGTCTGTAGAAAGAGATTCAAGCCTCATATAGGATAAAAGATTATCTATATATTCTTCAATTTCAAAAACTTCGTTTTTTGCAGCATTACTATCTATTGGATGATCATTTAAAATCAAATCTAGAGAAAATAAAGGAGTTTTTATTTGATGAGTCCATATACTTATGTATTCTTTAAAGTCTTTCATCTTTAACTCAAACGCACTTTCCATTTCTCTATTTTCTTTTTCTAAGTTAACTATTCTTTTAGAAAAATTTGTATTTTTAAATACATCTGGTTCCTTTGTTAAAAGGTCTGTTGACCACTGATTGATTTCATCTATTAATCTTTTATATTTTACAAAAGAAATTACAATATTTACAGCAAACATAAAAATCGAGATAAGAATTATATATAGGATATAATTTTTACTAATACCAAACCATGTAGATATAAGTAGAATTAAAATATATACTAAAAATATAATTATAGAATGTATTTTTTCTTTTAAGAATTTATATATCCCTTTCAATATAATAACCCACCTTTTTCTTGGTTTTTATAAAGTCTTTTAGTCCTATATCCTCAAGTTTTTTTCTTAGTCTCATTATATTTACAGTAAGAGTGTTATCATCTATAAATTCATCCGTTTGCCAAATCTTATCCATAAATTCTTCTCTTTTAAAAATCTTTTCTGGATGTTTAAACATCATTTCTAATATTAAATATTCATTTTTACTTAAAGATATTTCTTTATTATCAAACTTTAAGACCATCCTATCCCTATCTATTATTAAGTCTTTGTAGGAAATATTGTTAGAAAAATCTTTATATTCATAAGATCTGCGTAGCAAAGCTTTTATTTTTGCCAAAAGAAAATCCAAATCAAAAGGTTTTGTAATATAATCATCTGCTCCCATGTTCATAGCCATTATTTTATTTAAATTTTCATCGGCAGAGGAGATAAAAATAATAGGCACATTCGAAGATTTTCTAATCTGCTCACACCAATAATATCCATTAAAAAATGGCAATGATACATCTAGTAAAACCAAATCAGGATTTGTTTTTATAAAATTTTCATAAACACTTGAAAAATCATCTGGAAAATAAACATCATAGGACCAATTTTTTAAAAATTTCTCCAAGGCTTTTAATATCACATCATCATCTTCAACAATAAATATCTTTAAAGGATCCATAAGCCACCTACTTTCTTACCTATAATTATAAGTTAAATGCAAAAAAATAAAACCGCCAAGTAGGCGGTTTGAGAGTTTTTGCTTATTTATTTTTCAATTTTCTAAAATCATATCCCCTATCATCCAAATCTTTAATTAGATTTGGAAAGGCTTTTAGTATACGCTTTTCTCCGTACCTTTGAAAACTTTCCTTAAACTCTGTGCTACGTTCATCAAAGTACTTGCGATTATAACTTGTTTTTTCTGCAGTTTCTATGCCCCTATGGGCAATTTTTTCGCCAATCTCAGTAGTTACTTCTCCTAGCTTTTCTTTTGATTTCTCTATTTCTTTAAACTTCTTATTAATTCCTAGAATAGTATTTACCGTTGATATTAGATCTATGATAAATATTATAGCTATAATCACATTTACAATTATTAAAAATCTTACAGGAAAGACTTTTACAAACTTTGCTATCATTGGATGGATGGCTTCATAAAGAATAAAGCATAAGGCTCCCCATAATAAAGAATACTCAGCACAAATATAGCCTCCTATATTAAATTTTTTATCCGAATAATCCCACCATTTTTTATGAAATACTTTTTCTAATATAAAGCCAGTTATTAACTCAATAACTGATGCTACAAGCATGCTGGCAAAAAATAAGTATATTTTACTGTTAGTATCAACTTTATTAAGTAAAAATAAAATAGCAACTGCTGCAAACCCATATATAGGGCACCATGGCCCGTTTAAAACTCCGCAGTTAATATATTTGCCAGCGCGAATACCATTATAGGTAACCTCTAAAATCCATCCAATAATGGCATATATAAAAAAGTAAATTATATAAACTTTTAACATATAAACTCCTGGTATAGTTATAAAATTTGTAAATATCCTGCTACTATTATTTTTTATTTCTATGCTCTATATTTTCCCATTTCGCTTCCAAATCTTTTAATAGATTAGGATAGGCACGTAAAATTCTTCTTTCTCCAGATGAGTTAAATAAACTTTTAAACTCAGCACTTCTTTCGTCAAATCCCTTAGCTAACTTTGAGCTTTCTAATTCCTTTTTCTTATCTAGGGCAATAAATGTTTTATCGGCAACTCTCCTGCCTATATCATCTGAAACTTTTCTAATATCCTTTGATTGATTTTCTATAGCTTTAAACTTATCGCTTAGACCCATTAGGGTTATCACAGTGGATACAAAATCGATTATAAAAACTACTAGCATTAAAATATTTATACTTAATAAAATTTTTGCTGGAATAAGAATTACTGCTTTTTTTATAAGTGGATGGATGGCTTCATAAAGTATAAAACATATTGCTCCCCATAATAATGAATATTCTGCACAAATGTAACCTCCAAGGTTAAATTTATAGCTAGTATAGTCCCACCATCTTTTATGAAATATTTTTTCTAAAATAAAGCCCGTTATAAGCTCTAATAAAGTCGATATAAACATAGCAGAAAAAAATAATAATAATTTATTACCATCCCCTACCAAATTTAAAAAAGAAATTACCGATAAAGCTCCAAATCCATATATAGGACAATATGGTCCATTAAAAAATCCCCTGTTTATAAACTTTCCTTTAGTTATAACATGAAATGATACTTCAAGTATCCAGCCTATAATGGCATATATAAAAAAATATGATATATAATATTGCATAAAAAATACTCCTAAGAATTACTTCTTAAGAGTATATCTTACAAATTTATTTTATTTCTTCAATAACTTTTATAGCTTCTTCTTTATCGATTGTACTTCTTGTATAGATGTGGTTTTCTCCAACCTTGATTACAATGTAGTTAAATGAACCATCATCCCAGAATTTTCCTGTGTTTTCGCCAATCGTGATATCTTCTGCATCTGCTGGCACTGTTACAATTTCTTCTAATCTTTCATCTTTTGGTGTGATTTGTATTGTAATTTTTTTAGCAGGATTTTTTTCTGCCATGTATTCTACAGTTCTTAGGTCATTTTTTTCATCTTTAAAGTTTTCTACAAATGTTTCTGGTAGGTAGCCAAATTCTAGGTCATAGATGCCCTTCTCTCCTGCATCTTTATTGTCTACTTCATTTGCTGGAACTGGCTCTACTGCAACATCACCAGTTTTTTCAGCTTCTTTTACTTCTTCGCTTGTTTCTTGAGCCGGTTTTTCTTCTGATGGCTGTGTATTGCCACAAGCTGTAAGTGGTGCAGATAAAGCTAAAATTAAAGCTAATGATAAATATCTCTTATTTCTCATAAAATCTCCCCTTTTATTCATACAGGCATAATTATACTACTTATTTTAAAAATAAAAAATTATTTATTATTATTCTTATCATATTCTTTCAAATGAGCTTTAGCCCTTGATAAAAATTCCTCCATTACTTTAATTCGTGCATAATGTTTCTGATTACCTTCCACTATTATCCAAGGAGCATAGTCGACATTTGTTCTATATAACATCTCATCCATAGCATCGATATAGCTATTCCATTTATCACGATTGCGCCAATCTTCATCTGTAATTTTATAGTTTTTATCAGGATTATTTTCACGATCCATAAATCTTTGATATTGGGTATCTTTATCTATTACTACAAAAAATTTCAAGATTAAAGTTCCATGCTCAGCAATTTGTTTTTCAAACTCTAGTATTTCATCATAGGCTCTAGCCCATTCATTTGTACTAGCAAATCCTTCTACTCTCTCAACCATTACTCTTCCATACCATGATCTAGAAAAAATCCCCGTATAACCATCTTCTGGTAATTTATTATAAAATCTCCATAAATAATTATATTCATTTTCTTCTTTGCTTGGTGCAGAGATAGCATGGACAGTATAAAGTCTTGGGTCAACTTTTTTTATCAAACGCTCAATAGCCCCATCTTTTCCAGCGGCATCTACACCTTCAAATGCTAAAACTGTAGAAATACCTCTTTCGTAAAATTGAAAAAGAATATCCTTGATTTCTTTTTCTAACTTGTCTTTTTTCTCATCATATTCTTTATCCGAGATACTTTTATTTAGGTCTAAATTTTCTATTACTTTTATTGGATTGCTATAAGATCTTTCTTCGTTTTTGCTATCAATTCTTTGAGTTGATACGCGTTCTAGTCCTATTGTAAGTTCTTCTAACATTTGATAGAGAGCTCCCTTGGAGGCTTTTTTCAAATTGTTACTGTCAATAATGGTCCAAGGACTAAAATCAAAATTTGTTTTTTCTAAAATATTTTCAAAGTGCTTTTGATATTCCTTATAGTTTTTATTTTGATCTTTATCAGACTGGGTTAAATAAAAGCTTTTTTGTTTACTATTTTCTAATTCTTTAATTCGTTTTTTTTGCTCATCTTCGCTTACATTTAAGAAAAGTTTTATAATTATTGTCTGGTCATCATAAAGCATTTTTTCAACTTTTTTTAATGACTGAATTCTATTTTCCAAATCTTTGTCATTAACATTTATATCGTCAAACAATTTATAATAAAATGACCTATCAAAAACTTTTATGTGTCCTTTTTTAGGGATGCTTTCAAAAAATCTTTTTGTAAAGGGATATTTTTTATCATATTCTTCATCTTTTTCAAAAACTTCAACATTGCAATATTTTGGATTGAGCTCTTCAGTTAAATCATTAATCACATAACCCTTGCCTGAGGACTCAAAACCATCTATCATCACCAATACAGGTATTTCCAAATTTTCACATATCCTTGAAAGTCTTGCAAGTCGCGTTTTTAAATCTGATTTGCTTATCTTATCAAAATCCTCTTGGTAATTTTTATTTAAATTCATAATCCTCTCCTTAATGCTTTGATACCCTGTTTTTTCTTAAATGATATCAGCTAAAAGACTACGATTTTTTATTTTTATAATTTTATCCTTAACTTCGATAAGTCCATCATCAACCATATTGGAAAGTTCTCTGGAAAGAGATGGTCTAGTAGTAGCTAATATATCAGCCCATTCTTCACGAGATAAATCAGTTTTTACCATTTCATTTTCTTCATTTATTATTAAATATTTTGCTATTTTTTGCCTTAGTGTAGATTGAGAAGTAATCTGATTTGATCTACTTAGTTGCAAGCATTTTTTAGAAACTAAGTTTGTATAGGAGATTAAAAAATTTCTTGGTATATCATCTGCAAAAAGTTTTTTAAAATCATGGATTACAAGTACTTTGGAATCAGTTTCTGCTTGAGCAGAAAAATCAAAGGGTTCTTCAAAATAGGAGTATACTTCCCCAAATATTGCTGGTTTATTAAATTTTCTAATGATAAATCTTTTGCCATTAGGATCTATTTTATAAACTAAAATACTACCTTCAATCAAGTAATACATAGCACCAGTAACTTCTCCAACAGTAAATATTTGCGAATCTTTTGAATAGATTTTTTCTTCAAATTTTGTTTTTTGAATCAATATTTTTAATTCTTCATCAGATAAGTTTTTAAAAAGTGCAATTTCTCTTAAATTCATATTTCACCTCAATATAAGTATAGAAAAAGAAAGTAAATTTTTCAATGTATTTTACTAATTACTCTACTTATCTAAAATATTTTGTATAAAAAAATCAGGTCCTTTTTAGAACCTGATTAATATATTTTATTAAGCTGTCATTGTTGCTAGGTCTTCTTCTACTGTAGAAATTGGGGCAATACCAAAGTTTTCTACTAAGAAGTCTACAACTGTTGGTGATAAAAATGCTGGTAGAGTTGGTCCTAGGTGGATATTTTTTACTCCAAGGCTTAGTAGTGATAGTAAAACTATTACTGCTTTTTGTTCATACCAAGCAATATTGTATTCGATTGGTAAATCATTGATATCATCTAAGCCAAAAGCATCTTTTAATGCTAGGGCAATTTGTACTAATGAGTATGAGTCATTACATTGACCTGCATCTAATACTCTTGGGATTCCATTTATATCGCCTAAACCTAATTTGTTGTATCTGTATTTTGCACAACCTGCTGTTAATATTACATGATCTTCTGGTAATTTTTGGGCAAATTCTGAATAATAATCTCTTTCTTTAAATCTACCATCACAGCCAGCCATTACTACGAATTTTTTAATATTGCCAGCTTCAACTTCTTCTACAACCTTATCTGCTAATTGAATAACTTGGTTGTGGGCAAAACCTCCAGTTACTTTTAAATCTTCTAGATTTGTTGGAGCTTCGCAAGTTTTAGCAAGTTCTATTATCTCTGAGAAATCTTTGTAGCCATTTTCATCAGCTTCGATGTGGGTGCATCCTGGGTAGCCTGCTTGACCTGATGTAAACATCTTATCTTGGTAAGAATTATCTTTTTTCATTGGTACAATACAGTTTGTTGTCATTAAAATTGGACCATTGAAAGCTTCAAATTCTTCATTTTGGTGCCACCAGCTGGATCCGTAATTTCCGTGGAAGTGATCATACTCTTTAAATTCTGGATAATAGTTTGCAGGTAGCATTTCTGAGTGAGTATAGATTTCTACCCCACTATCCTTACTTTGCTCTAAAAGCATTTTCATATCGTGAAGGTCGTGACCTGAGATAAGAATTCCTGGTTTATTTCCTGCAGAATAATCTACTTCTGTAATTTCTGGGTTACCATAGCTTGATGTATTTGCCTTATCTAAAAGAGCCATAGCTTTTACTCCATGTTCTCCAGTTGCCATTACAAGGTCAATTAGATTTGGTATTTCTTTATCAGCTTTTGTAGTTTCTTCTAAAGCTTTGGCAATAAATTTATCAACTTCTGGGTCTCTATAGCCTAAGACATTTGCGTGGTGGTTATAAGCTGCCATTCCCTTTAAACCGTAAGTAGTAAGTTCAGTAAGACTTCTTTCATCTTCATTTACTGTATTTAAAACGCCAACTTCGATAGCTTTTCTCTCTAATTCGCTATCATCCATTGATGAATAAAGAGCAAAATCAGATAAGCCTTCTTTATCATCTATTTTTTCTAAAAGTTCATCTTTCATTTTTATAGTTTCTTTAACTATTTTAAAGATTGCTTTAGTATCAAAGTTTGCATTAGTAATTGTTACGAATAAGTTTCTTGAAATTTTATCATAAACTTTTTCATTATCATCACCTAGTCTATTAGCAACTTCTGCGAGACCTTTTGTAACATATATTAATAAATCTTGGCTATTTGCAGTATCTTCTTTTTTACCACAAACACCTTGGATAGTACATCCTTCGTTTTTAGCTGTTTCTTGACATTGATAACAAAACATATATTACTCCTTTTGTAAATTTAAACATTAAATATCTACTATGATTATAGTATAAAATAGATTTTATATAAAGTCAGTAACATATGTTACAAGTTAGTCTTTTTCCTACAAAAAACCTATAATACTTATGGGTATAATTATAGAAAAGTTTTGAAATTTAAGGAGGAGTATATGGGACTTTTTGATATATTTAAATCAAAAACAGAGGAAAACACCCGCCCTAAGGCTAATATCATTCTAGCACCAATGAGTGGAGAAGCAAAAAATATAGCAGAATGTGACGACCAAGTTTTCGCTCAAAATATTGTAGGAAAAGGCGTAATGATTATTCCAAGTGAGGGCAAAGTTTATGCACCAGTTGATGGAAATATTGCGATGGTTGCAGATACAGGCCATGCTATTGGTATCACATCAACTAGTGGTCTTGAAATCTTAATTCATATAGGTCTTGATACAGTAGATCTTGCTGGAGCACCTTTTGATATAAAAATTAACCAAGGGCAAGATGTAAAAAAAGGTGATTTATTATTAGATTTTGATATTGAGCAAATAAAGTCCAGTGGCAAATTTACCCAATCACCTATCATAATTACAAACCCAGATGGCTATGAAATAAATGTTTTAAAATATGGTGAGGTAAGCCATGGCGACCAGCTAATAGAGGTAAGAGAAATTTAAGGTATCAGTTTTGATACCTTTTTATTAAATTAAGGAAAAGAATATGAAATTAATAGCTGTAGATGTAGACGGAACACTTTTAAATAGCAATAATGAAATCTCAGAAAAAACCAAAGATACACTAATAAAATCCGGTGAAATGGGTCATAAGATAGTTATAGTTTCTGGCAGACCTACTGCAGGTGTAGTCCACCTAGCAAAAGAATTAGAATTTGAAAAATACGGCGGTCTTCTTTCAAATTATAATGGTGGAGCTATTACAAATTTTGCAACTGGAGAAGTAATCTCAAACCACACCTTGGATTTAAACTTAGCTAAGAAAATACTAGAAGAAACCAAAAATTTGCCCCTAGAAATAATAATTCCAAAAGAAGATTACATTATATCTGATAGGCAAAATAAATTTTTAGATTACGAGAGGGATTTACTAAAGGTAAATACAGAAGCTATCAGAGGCCTACGCGAAAACATAGATTTTGCACCGAATAAAATAATATTTGCAAGTGAGCCAGAAATATTAGAAGAACATTTACCACTTTTAAGTGATACATATGGAGCAACCACTACCCAAGTCAGAAGCCAAAGAATATATTACGAAGTCATGCCTAAGGGTCTTTCAAAGGGCAATAGTTTATTAGAAATTGCCAAATACTATGAAATTGATCAAAAAGATATTATTGCATTTGGAGATGAGCTAAACGATGAAACAATGATAGAAGTTGCTGGTGTCGGTGTTGCTATGGGCAATGCAGTAGATAAAATAAAAGAAATATCAGACTATGTAACTTTATCAAATGATGAAGATGGTATAGCGGATTATTTGGAGAAATTTGTATTAAATTAAGTCTTTAGGAGAGGCTTATGAGAGTAATTAGAATATTAATTATAATAACCATTATTCTGGCTGTAATTGTTATGGCAAGTCATATAGCAAAGCTAAATACTTGGTTAAACGTAAAACTAGGCAATATGGATTACAGGCCAGATATAAAAGAAAACGCGGCCCTCCATGCAGGTGAAAAACACTTTGAAGACCGTGATAAAGTTTTAGCTATAGTAAATCATTACTCAAATATAATGGATGATGTCTTTATAAGAAGTTATGATTCCACAAAACTAGAAGGATCTTACCTTTTAGGAGCCAATAAAAATCTTTGGGTAATTTTAATCCACGGTTATACTGCTATAAATAAAACCATGTTTACCATAGCCGATGAATATTACAAAAGAGGTTTTTCTATCCTTGCTCCAAACCTGCGAGGCCACGGCAATAGTGCAGGAATTTTTACGACCTATGGGATAAAAGAAAAAGAGGATATCAAAGCATGGATAAGGTGGATAAAGGCTGACTACCCAGGTGCAAAAATAATTTTACAAGGCGAATCCCTAGGTGCTGCAACAGCTATGTTTCTAGCCGGAGAAAATCCCAAAGATATTATAGCCTGCATAGAAGATTGCGGGTATACCAGCTACTATGAAATGTATGCCCACCAAGTCCATGATAAAATAAAATTTTTAACTAAACCAGTAGCCCTAGTAGCAAATTTATTTATAAAACCAACAATTCGAGCAGACTTATTTAAATCAAATATAGATTCTATGAAAAAAACAAAAATCCCAGTTATGTTTATAAATGGAAGAGAGGATAAGCTAGTCCCAGTAGAAATGTGCCAAAACCTCTATAAAGCCCACCACGGCAAAAAAGACATTCACATAGCAAAAGGTGCAGGCCATGCTGAAAGTAAACTCTATGATGCAGATATTTATTATGAAAAGATTTTTAAGTTTATAGATGATTTATAAAAGCTTATTTAAGATAATAACAAATTAATAGTAAAGTAGTATTAGTTACTAAGATTTAAATATAAGGAGAATAATTAATGAATATTATAGTAGCTCAGTCTGGTGGACCGACTAGTGTTATCAATTCATCTTTAGCTGGAGTAATTTCTGCTGGAATTGACAATAATTTTGATAAAATTTATTTAAGCCTTCATGGCATCGAGGGGATAATAAATGATGAAATCAAGGAAGTAGATAAGGAAAAATATAAGAATAATAATATTAAAGATAAATTAATGGCTAGACCTTCTTCTATCCTAGGGTCATGTCGTTTTAAGCTTCCAGAATCATTTGATGATGAGGTTTTTGGAAAAATATTTAAGACTTTAAAGGCTTATGAAATATCAACCTTTGTCTACATAGGTGGAAATGACTCTATGGATACAGTTATGAAACTAAATGCTTATATGAAAGAAAATAATATAATAGGCATAAATATCATAGGTTGTCCAAAAACTATTGATAATGACCTAATGGAAATGGATCATTCACCAGGATTTGGATCTGCTGCAAAATACATAGCATCAACTCTTAGAACTTTAAGAACTGATGTAGATATTTACGATTTAAAATCAGTTACTTTTGTGGAAATCATGGGTAGGCACGCAGGATGGCTTGCAGCTTCATCTTTAACTGCAAATTATAAAATGGAAAAAGAGGTAGTAAATCTTGTTTATCTACCAGAAGATAAAAAATCTCTGGACCAAGTTTTTGATGAAATCGATGATGCTTTAAAATATGAAAGTAATCTTATAATTGCTGTGGCAGAAGGTTTTAGAGATAAAGACAATAAATTAGATGAAGAAACCTTTACTAATAAAAATGATGCTTTTGGCCACAAAATAGTATCTGGAGTTGCTAGTAGGTTGGCTGATATTGTTCGAAGTAGGTTAAAAATAAAATCTCGTGCAGTAGAACTTTCTATTGTCCAAAGAACAAGTAATCTAATTAGTAAAAATGATGCTAACGAAGCATATAATTTAGGATATAAAGCTGTTAAAATTGGCATGGAGAAAACCAATCTTATTCCCGTTTTAAAAAGAAAAGATATAGGCGGTTACGAAGTTTACTATGAAGCTGTAAGTCCTGAAAAAATTGCCAATAAAGAAATGAAAATACCTGAATCTTGGCTGATTGACAAAAAGACCCTAGAAGAAAAAATAACCGCCTACACACTTCCTCTCATAGAAGGAAGTATAGAACAAAGTTATGAAAATGGCATGCCTGTTTTTGTAAAACTGGATGATTTTATAAGATAAATAGAAACTCTACTTGGTAAAACCTAGTAGAGTTTTTTAAATCTAAACTTTCTTAGAAAAATTTTTATCCTTATTAATATTTAAAATTAAAGAGCCAAGTATTACTAATATAAGACCTATAAGTAGGTTAACAGTAAAGGTTTCTCTTAGAATAAATACAGAGAGAATAGAACCAAATATAGGAATAAATAATTTATACATGCCCATTTCTCCTGCTGCATGGTGCTTTAAAACTATGTTCCAAATTACATAGGCTGTTGCAGAAATGAAGGCCCCATAAATAAGTAAAATAATTGCAAGTGGTGTAAAAATCAATGTATTAGTATTCATAATAAGGCCAATAATAATTAATGGAATAGATCCTAGGATAAACTGTACAGAAGTTACAAAAAATTCATTTTGGCTGGCTCCATATTTCCTTACATAAACTGCAGAAAGAGCGTTAAAACTTGTCGCTATTAAAATAAAACCTTCGCCCATAAGGGTAAAACCACTCCTAAAATTAGTAAGCCCACCATTTACAACAACTATACCCAAGGTTCCAAGCAAAATTGCAAGAATGGTTCTACTATTTATTTTTTCACTTGGTAGCATAATGGCTGATAAAATAACTACTATAAATGAATTCATGGCTTGTATAATAGATGCCTTAATGCCAGCAGTATTGCTCATACCTATATAATAAATCATATATTGAATAAATGTTTGGATGAGAGAAAGAACAATTATATATTTCCAGTCTATACTCTCTTTTTCCACCTTTTTCTTATTAATGGTCTTGTAATAAATAAAGGCCAAAACTCCTGCTAGAAAAAACCTAATACCAGCTATTAAAATCTGAGCGCCAGTATCCGTTCCTGTAACATCGAGAATCCTATAAGTCGTTTTTATAGTTGGAACTGCAGATCCCCACAAAAACATAGCAAAAAGCGTAAATATAATTGCAGTATTCTTATCTTTTAAATTTACTTTCATTCATTCTCCTTAAAGTATAAAACTAGAAATTAGTAGATAGACACCCCCACTAGCAAGCATAATCTTTATAGGGTCAGTTTTAAGTTTAAACATAGCAAGAAGGCTAAGGGCAAAAATACCAACCATTAGATAGTCAAGATTTGCAAAAGCAATAGTATCACTTGTAAAAAATGCCGTCCTTAAAATCTGTATACCAGCTATTAAAATCATAGAGACAATGGCTGGCCTTAGAAAATATAGGACATTGGTCATGGCATCTAAGTTTTTATATTTTTTATAAAAATAAGAAATTGTACCAACAATAATTGCAGATGGCAAAACGCACCCTAAGGTTGCAGCCAAAGCCCCAGGTAAACCTGCCAGACGGGTGCCAACAAAGGTTGCAGAATTTATCGCAATAGGTCCTGGGGTCATTTGAGATATGGTAATCAAATCATTAAACTCACTTAAAGATAGCCAATTATTTAAATCCACCACTTCTTCTTGGATGATTGGAAGAGCTGCGTAACCTCCACCAAAGGAGAATAGGCCGATTTTCAAAAAACTTATAAATAATTTAATCAGCATGGCTACCTCTTTTCACAAATGTATAAATCATTCCAATTACAATTAAAGATAAGATAATATAAATCACATTTATATCAAAGAAAAATCCTAGAACAAAGCTTATAACCATTATAAAAGGAATAATTGGAGCCTTCTTTTTTAATAAATCTCTTGCCATATCAATTACAACTTTTATAATTAAAGCACCCACCCCAGCCTGCATACCCTTTAAAAATAAGGCTATATACTGGTTGGTAATAAAGGCCTCATAGGCCATAGAAATTAATGAGATAATAATTAGTGGCGGGATAATGGTTCCCAAAATTGCTACAAGCATACCAGCAAGTCCTAAAGTTTCATAACCTACAACAACAGCAGCATTTACCGCAACTGCACCTGGTGCTGATTGAGCAATGGCTGTCATATCTAACATTTCATCCTTATCTATCCATCCTAATTTTTCTACAAAGGTTTCTTTCATTAAAGATAAAATTACATAGCCCCCGCCAAAGGTAAAGGCTGATAGGTAAAGAGTTGATTTAAACAAATCCCACAAGTTTTTTTCTTTTTGCATCCATTCCTCATTTCTGTTTATCTAGATAATATTCTACCACAACTCCCCAGCAATTAGAGAATAAAAATATCCCCAAATTCTAGTCATTTGGGGATAGAGCTTATTTAATTATATTAATTAAAATATTTGCTAGTTATTTTTTCTGCTATCTTTTCAGGTGTAAAGCCAAATTCTGCTGTAACTTCATCACCTTTACCTGATAAACCAAATGTATCTATGCCGATATTTAGTCCGTCTGTTCCAGTCCATTCTGCCCAGCCAAATGTAGATCCCATTTCAAGAGAAATTCTATTTGTAACTTCTTTTGGTAAAACTTCCTCTTTGTAAGCTTCATCTTGCTCTTTAAATAATTCCATAGATGGCATAGAGACTACACGGATATTTTTTCCGTTTTCTGCTAATAATTTTTTAGCTTCTAGGGCAAGTTCTACTTCTGATCCTGTTGCAATAATAATAGCATCTGGACTTCCTTCACTATCAGAAATTACATAAGCACCCTTATTGATGTCTGTAATATTTTCTGTTTCAGCAAGGTTTCCAACATTTTGACGAGTAAGGGCCATCACAACTGGCTTTTCTTTTGATTCTAGGGCAAGTTTCCAAGCAAGTCTTATTTCATTTGCATCAGCTGGTCTTAGCATAATAGTATCTGGAATTGATCTAATCATTGCTAATTGTTCGATTGGTTCATGGGTTGGACCATCTTCACCAACTGCTATAGAATCGTGGGTCATTACATATGTTAAAGGTAATTTTGATAAGGCAGATAATCTAATAGCTGGTTTTAAGTAGTCTGTAAATACAAAAAATGTTGAAACATGGTGCCAAGTTCCGCCGTGGGCCATGATACCATTTCCTATTGCAGCCATAGCAAATTCACGTACCCCGTACCAAACATTGCGTCCTTCTGGTGTTCTATCTGTAAAGGCTACAGTATCTTTGATATTTGTTTTATTTGATGAGAATAAGTCTGCAGATCCGCCCCAGAAGTTTGGATTAATCTTTGCTAAATCTTGGATGATTTCTCCATTTGATGCACGGGTTGCTATTGCCTTATCATCTGCCGTGTATTTTTTAACTTCATCAATAAAGTTTTCTGGTAACTTGCGATTAATACCTGCCATTAGGTTTTTGTAATCTTCTGGATACTTTTGCTCGTATGTTTTTAGAAGCTCATCCCATTTTTGATTTTCTTCTTCACCAGTTTTTATAATACCATCAGCAAAGGTTTGGTAAACATCATCTGGGATATTAAAGTCATCTTCAGTCCATTCGTAGATTTCTTTAGCTTTTTTAAATTCTTCTGCTCCGATTGGCGCTCCGTGAACTTTGTTTGTACCTTGGTTAGTTGATCCGTATCCTATAATTGTTTTTACTTCAATAAGGGTTGGGCCATGGAAATTACCCTTGGCGTGGGTGATAGCTTCATAAATTTGATCAAGATTTCTGCCATCTTCTACCTTTAAGTAGTTCCAATTTAGTGATTCTGCACGTTTTTTTATATCTTCAGAGAAAGTAGTATTTGTAGATCCATCTAAGCAAATATCATTTGAATCATAAAGCACAATTAATTTTGAAAGATTTAAATGACCAGCAAGACTCATTGCTTCATATGAAATACCTTCCATAAGGTCACCATCACCACAAAGTACATAAGTATAATGGTCGATAACTTGCGCATCATCTTTGTTATAGATAGCAGCCAAATGTTTTTCTGCCATCGCAATACCCACTGCTTGGGCAAAACCTTGACCAAGTGGCCCAGTAGTTACCTCTACTCCATCAATGTGTCCACGCTCTGGGTGGCCTGCTGTCTTGGCATTTAATTGTCTAAAGTCTTTTAAATCATCAATACTTACATCATAGCCTGCTAAGTGTAAAAGTGAATAAAGCATAGAAGAGCCATGACCTGCTGATAAAATAAATCTATCACGGTTAAACCAGTTAGAGTTTTTAGGATTTGCCTTTAAAAATTTGTTCCATAAAACATAAGCCATAGGAGCAGCCCCCATAGGAAGCCCTGGGTGCCCACTATTAGCCGCCTCTATTTGGGCAAGAGATAGGGCACGAATAGCACTAATTGCACGATCATCATTTTTGTTAAACATAATTTCTCCTTTTTAGTTTTAAAAAAAATCTCTTGATTATATTATAACATCAAGAGATTTTTAATAGCAATTAAATCGACCAATCAAAAATGGGGAGGGTCCTTTGACCCACCCTGTTTATTATTTATTTCTAGATTCAAAATCATCCCAGTCTTTTACAAAAGCTTCTATACCAGCAGTTGTAAGTGGGTGTGTCCACAATTTTTCAAATAGTGAACCAGGAATAGTTGCAATGTGTGCACCAGCTAAAGCTGCTTTTTCAAGATGATTGATGTGTCTGATACTTGCAGCAATTATCTCTGATTCGTAACCGTAAATATCAATTACATCACGAAGTTCAGCTATTAATTGCGCTCCATCTTCACCCATGTCATCCACTCTACCCATAAATGGTGAGATGAAAGTAGCACCAGCTTTCATAGCCATGATTCCTTGGGAAACAGAGAATATCAATGTACAGTTAGTTTTTATTCCCTCTTTATTTAAAGTGTGTATGGCTTTTAGCCCATCTTCCGTCATAGGAATTTTCACAACAACATTATCCGCCCATTTAGCAAGGTCACGAGCTTGCTCTACCATGCCTTCATAATCATAGCTAGTTACCTCAGCAGAAACAGGACCATCAATTAACTCAGTAATTTCAGAAATAACTTCCTTAAAATCACGACCTTCTTTATTGATTAAAGATGGGTTAGTGGTAACCCCATCAACAAGACCAAGGTCATTAATTCTTTTAATTTCTTCAATATTTGCAGTGTCTAAGAAAAATTTCATCATCAAACTCCTTTTAAAAGATTCTAAGCCTATTATACCATGATAGAGTTTAATAAGAAAACGTAATTAGTTGTATAATTTTATTATATATTGATACAAATTAAGGATATCCCATATGTAAAAAAATATAAATGAGTATAGTATAAGGTAAAAAAGAGGTTTTATGAAACGTTTTGATAAATTTGATTCTAGAGTTACTATTGCTCTGCTAGCTACTATTTTTATTGGTATTTCTATTGGTATTATGCGTGTTATTGCTTTTGGAGTGGATCCTTTTACTTCATCTATTATTGGCATTTCTAATTCTTCTAAGATAGACTTTAGATATATCTATCCTATTGTAAATGCTGTTATTCTAATACTAATATTTTTCTTAAATAGACCTATGATTGGTATGGGAACTTTGATAAATCTTTTGGTAATTGGCCCTGTCACTGATTATAGTCAGATGTTTATCAATAATTTATATACCAATCCAAGCCTTCTTAAAAGCATAGGACTTTTAATTTTTGCCAATCTTTTGATGGCCTTTAATGTCTCCCTATATGCCAATGTAGATATCGGGGTTTCGGCTTATGATTCTTTGTTTATTACTATAAATAAAAAAAATCCTAAACTTAGCCTAGGACTTTCTCGTATTATTACCGATGGCGTTTCAATTTTGATGGGATATCTGGGCAAGGCTCCCCTAGGGCTTGGTACTGTTATAAATTTACTTTTGATGGGTCCTTTGGTTGAATTTTTTACTAAAACTTCTACTAAAAAAATCCTAAATATGTTTAATATTAGCCTGCCCTTGGCATAAAAAATCGCCCTTTTTAGGGCGTTTTTTTTTATCCAAATACTTTTTCTCCATTTAAGTAGGTGGATTTTAAATCTAAAGATTGGTCTAAGACTATAAAGTCTGCATCATAACCGATCTTTAATTTTCCACACACATCATCTATACCTACCGATTTTGCTGGTACTAGGCTTGCCATTTGGATTGCTTCAAAAACATCCGCTATTTCCCAATCGACAACATTTTTTACTGCATCTTTTAATTTTAAAATGGATCCTGCTAGGTTGCCACCTTCTTTTAGTCTAGCTGTTCCATTTGCTACTATTACATCAAATTCTCCTAGTTTATAATCACCATCTGCCATACCACCTGCTGACATGCAATCTGTAATTAGGGCAATTTTATCGCGACCCTTTGCATTCATTAAAATATTTGCACTGGCTGGATTTACATGGTAACCATCGCAAATTAATTCGCTAATGGCATCTGAATTCATAGCTGCTCCGACCATGCCAGGATTTCTGTGATGAAGTCCACTCATGCCATTAAAAGTGTGGACAAATATATTTGCTCCCTCATCTACTGCAGCTATGGCATCTTCATAGCTTGCATCAGAGTGGCCAAGGGCTACTGCAACGCCCATGGCATTTGCCTTATGAATAAAATCTGCTACTCCTTCGCGCTCTGGAGCTATGGCAATTTTATTTACTAAACCATTTGATAAGTCTTTCCATTTTTTTAATTTTTCTATATCTGGGTCTGACATATACTTTTCATTTTGAGCACCCTTATATTTTTCTGTGAAAAATGGGCCTTCTAGAAATATCCCACGTACTTTTGCCCCACTTACATCCTTATATTCTTCACCGACTACTCGGCATGCTTCATTTAATTTTTCTGTAGAATCTGTAAGGGTTGTTGGCAAAAAGCTTGTAACTCCCGTTTCTAAAAGACCTTTTGAAATAATTTCTAGGGCACCTTTTTTGGCATTCATGATATCTACTCCATGGTAACCATGAATGTGGGTGTCTACTAAACCTGGAGCAATTATTTCTCCCAAATCTTCATATTCTTCTGGTTCATCTTTGGAAAATGATTTGATTTTACCATTTTCTACTTCCATATAATAATTTTCTAAAACTTTATCTTCTAAAATAATATAATTTGCTTTATAAAACATATTCGCTCCTTTTCTAGTATTTTACCCATTGACAATGGGTATTATAAGTCTAGGAGTTAAAAAATGAAATTAATACTAGCAGTTGATGAAAATTGGGGTATAGGTAAAGATAATAAGATGCTTTTTCATATAAAAAAAGATTTAAAGCACTTTAAGGATACTACCTATGGAAAGATTGTGATAATGGGTAGAAATACCTATGAGTCAATAGGACAGGCTTTACCAGGTAGGAAAAATATTGTTTTAACAAGAAATCTAGATTACGAGGCTAAAAATGCAAAAGTTTTTAATAATCCAGATGATGTTTTAGAATATATCAAAGATAGCAAAAAGGAAGTTTTTGTAATAGGTGGAGCAGAAATAGTAGATATATTTTTGCCATATATAGATGAAGCCATTATTACAAAAATAAAGGCAAAAAAAGATGCCGATACCTACTTGCATAACTTTGACCAAGACAAAGATTTTAAACTGGTAAGTGAATCTCAAAACTACGAAGAAAATGGTATACATTTTTCTTATGTAACTTATAGGAGGAAATAATGAGTAAAACAGAAATTTTTGTAAGTAATAAATGTCCACATTGCCAAAGAGTTTTTAAAGACTATGAGGCAAATCCAGAAAATTATGAAGGTATAGAAATAATTAATATATCTGAAAGTTTATTAGATTTAAAAAGACTTTTAAAATACCGTGATAATTTAGATGGCTACAAGGAAGTAAGAGAAGAATCTAGAATCGGTATCCCATCAAGAGTTGTTGATGGTGAAAAGGTGGATTTCTTAGAAGAACTAAAAAAATAGAAAAAAACAAAGGGCTGGTAGTTTTGCTACCGGCCCTTTTTATGGGATTTATCGGGAATTTAAGTTTTATTAGTTAACTAATTCTAGTGGTGAGTCAATTTGTTCGTCTACTGTTTCACCTTTTAGGTATTTAATAGCAGTTTCTATGGCAAGTTTACCCATTTCTTTTGGTTGTTGGGCAACTGTTGCTGACATGGATCCTTCTTCTACTGCACTTATTGCATCATCGTTTCCATCAAAACCAACTACTACTATATCTTTACCAGAAGCTTTAATTGCTTCACTAGCGCCTAGAGCCATTTCATCATTTTGGCAGAAAACTGCTTTTACATCTGGATGAGCTTGAAGTAGATTTTCCATAACACTCATACCCTCTGCTCTGTCAAAGTTTGCTGTTTGGCTAGCTACTAGGTTAACTTTCCCATTTGTTGCTTCACTAAAGCCTTCTCCCCTTTCACGGGTAGAGCTTGCTCCAGGTATTCCTTCTAGTTGGATAACTTCTGCATTTTCTCCAACTTTTTCTAGGATATATTCTCCAGCCATCTTACCGCCTTCAATGTTGTTACTTGCTATAAAGCTTACTATATCTCCTGAATCTGTTCCCCTATCGACACAGATAACTGGAATATTTGCTTCATTTGCTTTTTCTACAGATGGTGCAATGGCTGTTGAGTCAACTGGATTTATTATTATTAAATCAACTCCTTGTGTAATTAGATCTTCTACTTGGTTACTTTGAGCTGAAGAATCGTTTTGTGCATCTGAAACTATTGTTTCTGTTTCAGAACCAGCACCTTCTTCTATACCTTCTCTAATAGATACAAAAAATGGGTTGTTTAGTGTTGAAAGTGATACACCTATCTTAAGATTACCCTCTGTTTTTGGTGCTTGGGCTGTATCACTTGTTTCTGTTTTTGTATCTGTGTTAGCATTATTATCTTCTCCCTCTAAAGAACAGCCTGTAAAGGCAAATAAGGCTAGAAAAGCTACTGATAAATATCTTTTAATTGTCTTCATATTACCCTCCTATTTGTTTCTCTTTCTGTCAATTAGAACTGCAATTAATATTACAATCCCTTTTACTATTTGTTGATAAAAGCTTGAAACTCCCAATAAATTAAGTCCGTTATTAAGCACTCCCAAAATCAAAATACCGATTAGGGTTCCTGTAAGTGATCCACTACCACCAGTCATACTTGTACCACCAAGGACAACTGCAGCTATAGCATCCATTTCGTAAGCTGCTCCTGCTGTTGGCTGAGCAGAATTTAATCTAGATGTTAAAACTAAACCTGATAAGACCGCCATAAGGGATGATATAACATAAACCCAAATCTTAACCTTATCTATATTAATACCTGAAATAAAACTTGCCTTTTCATTGCCCCCTACTGCATATATTTTGCGGCCTAGGGATGTTTTATTTAGGATAATCCATAGGCATAAAAAGGCTAGGATAAATAATATTACTTGAAAAGGGATGCCGAAAAATTGACCCTTACCTAAAAACTTAAAGGCAAAGTTATCCTTTGGTCCAGCTATAGGACGACCGTCGGTGTAAACTAGGGTAAGGCCCCTAAAAATTGTCATGGTAGCAAGCGTTACTATAAATGGAGCTAGCTTTCCCTTTGTAATTAAGATTCCATTTATTAAACCTAAAATTAAACCAAGACCTACAGCTACTAATATTGCAAGACCTGTGTTCATTCCATTTTGTAAAAGTCCTGCAAAAATTGCAGATGTAAGAGCTAATGTTGATCCAACTGATAGGTCAATGCCTCCAGTTAGGATTACAAAGGTCATACCTAGGGCAATAAATCCATTTATTATTAATTGCCTCATAAGGTTCATCAGGTTATTTGCCTGTAAAAATGTAGGATTTAGTATGCTTACAAAAACCATAAGGATAATTAAGGCTAATATCGTACCCAAATTCTGATTTTCTTTCATTTTTGTTTTAAAATTGCTCATAGCTTTCCTCCTGTAGCAAGAGTCATTACTTTTTCTTGGTCGGCTTCTTCTCTTAAAAGCTCTCCATTTACTTTTCCTTCATGAATTACGTATATACGATCAGAAAGAGATAATAATTCAGGAAGATCGCTTGATATTAGGATTACTGATACTCCCTTATGGGTTAATTGTTTTATCAAATCATATATTTCTCTTTTGGCACCCACATCTACACCCTTGGTAGGTTCATCTAAAATTAGAATCTCAGGACCTATGGCATACCATTTGGCAAAAACAACTTTTTGCTGGTTACCTCCTGATAAATCAAGTACCTTGCTTTCACTAGATTGGGTTTTGACTCTAAAAGAATCTACTAGGGAATTTGATAAGTCTCTTTCTTTTTTCTTATCTATAAAGGACTTATTAGTAAATTGGTTAAAGTTTAAAAGTGATATATTTTCTCTTATAGACTCATCAAGAACTAGGCCTTCTTCTTGCCTATTTTCTGTTACAAAGCCAATTTTATTTTTAATAGCATCAGTTGGTTTATTTATTTCTACCTTTTTGCCGTCGATATAGATTTCTCCGCTATCTTTTGGGTCAAGTCCAAAAAGGGATCTCATTATCTCTGTTCTACCTGCCCCCATAAGACCAGCTACACCCAAAACTTCACCTTTTTTGGCATTTATATTTACATTATCAAAATATCCATCCCTAGAAAAGTTTTTAAGTTCAATTTTGACATCAGAAACTTTAGCATCCATTTCTGGGTAAAAATCACCTATATCCCTCCCAACCATGTGAGAAACCACTTCTTTTTCGTTGGTAGCAAACGTGTCCATAACAGCAACTGATTTTCCATCACGCATGACTGTTATCTTATCAGTTAGAGAAAATATTTCCTCCATACGGTGGGATATGTAAATCATAGATACATTATCATCTCTAAGTTTTTTGATAAGTAAGAATAACTTATCTATTTCATTGTTAGTTAGGGCACTTGTTGGTTCATCTAAGATTAGTACATTTACCTTATTTAAATTTGCCTTAGCTATTTCCATCATCTGTCTTTGGCCAACAGATAATTTTGCAACCTTAGTATCTGGATCTATGTCTAGGTCAAATTTTTCAAGAAGTTCTATACATTTTTTGCGCATGGACTTTCTATCTAAAAATAGGCCCTTACTTAGCTCGTTATTCATAAAAATATTATCCATAACACTTAGCTCTGGCCAGTCACTTAGTTCTTGGTGGATAAAGCTTATACCATAATCTTTGGCGATATTGGTATCGGTAATATTTACTTTTTTGCCATCGATAATAATTTTTCCGGCATCTTCATTTAAAACACCAGATAAAATATTCATAAGTGTTGACTTCCCAGCTCCATTTTCACCAACTAGGGCGTGGATTTCTCCCTCACCCAAATTGAAATCTACACCCTTTAGCACATCATTTTTGCCAAAAGATTTGTAGATATCTTTCATTTGAATAATCATATATACTCCTAAAAGATATTTTTTGATCTTAAGATTATGTTAGAATATGGGGTATTTTCACCAGTTCTTATGACAAATTTAACTTCATCTAGTTTTTTCTTAAAATCTTCATGGCTTATATATTCGCTAGAGACACCCGCTAAAAGATTTTTGATAGCTGCTTCTTGGTCTGGGTTTTTTTCTTTTATTTCACTAGCTAGTATGTAATGCTCACAGCCAAAATCTTCTAACAAAACCTCTAGGACATCAATAAATTTTGGATCGCCTAGTTTTAGGGCAAGGTCAATTTTTTTATCGGAATCTATAGGCAGTCCACAATCACCAATAGCAATTAAGTCTGTATGGCCTAGGTCTGATAATCTTTTTGATATCTCGCTGTTTAATATTCCATGTTCTTTCATTAGTTTTCTCCCTTAAATTTTTCCACTTCTTCTAAAGACGGGATAGATATGCTCGCTCCTTTTTTCATAACAGATAGGGCTGAGGCCTTAGTTGCAAGCTCTAGGCATTTTTTAACCTCTGTATTTTTGTAAAACTCTGCTACAAAAAATCCTGTAAAAGTATCTCCTGCTCCTGTACTATCAACTGCTTCTACCTTGTAGGCTTCTTGGCTAATTTCATTATCCTTATCTACAAAAATTGACCCGCGACTACCTAGGGTTATTACTACCTTTAAATTTTCATAATTTTCCCTAAAATAAACAATGATTTTTTCTATATCTTCACACTCAGATATAGCGCACGCTTCAGTTTCATTTACTAAAAGTAAATCTACCTTATTAAAGTCAAAGTCTTTTACCTTATCTGTAATAGGTGATGGGTTTAGGACTATTTTCATTCCCTTTTGGTGAGCCTTATCTATTATGTAAGCCATATTGTTTATTTCATTTTGTAAGACTAGGATATCATCCTTATCAAAATCTGCTAAAACTTCATCTATAAAGTCCTTGTCATTATCAAAATTGGCACCCTTATATAAAATTATGGAGTTTTCGCCCTTATCATCTACTTGAATAATGGCATTACCTGTAGAAGCCTCTGATTGTCTTATGTAGCTTGTATCTATGCCTTCGCCAGATAAATATTCTTTTAAAAAAGATCCATCCATACCAATGCTTCCTGCATGGTAGACTTTATCAAAAGTTTTTGCAAGGGCTATTGATTGATTAAGTCCCTTGCCCCCTGCTCTTTTCTCGATACTTTGGGCACTAATAGTTTCTCCAGGTCTTACTATATGATTTACTCTAAAGAAAATATCTATATTTAAAGAGCCAAAATTAATTATTTTCATTTTTAAAACCTACACTTTCTCCTTCTACTATCTTTGGTTTCACCAGTATTTTTTCTTGGACGATGCCCTTCTTTATAAAAGCATCAGCCATTTTTATAGCTGCTGCTGCTATTTCTTTTAGGTTTTGATCCACTGATGTAAGCCTTGGTGGGATTATCTTATTTAAAAATAAATTATCATAGCTTATTAGAGAAATATCATAAGGGATTCTTATATTATTTTCAGCAAAATAATTTATAAGCCCATAAGAAGACATATCAGCAAAGGAAAAGATTGCATCTACATTTCTTTGCTTAAAAAATTTACCAGCCTTATAGCCTTCTTCGTAAGTATAGTCTCCGTGGATAATATTTTTTTGATCTATGTATATGTCATAATTCATGGCAGCTTTTATAGCTCCAGAAAGCCTTCTAGAAGAATTTGCAGTTGACCTTGGGCCTATTAGAAGGCCTATATCTCTAAAACCTCGTTTGATTAAATATTCCATGGCCATATAGCCACCCATTTCGTTGTTGCCAGTAACTATTTGGCTATCTCTGCCATTAAAGTCAACTTCATCCAAAAAGATTATATTATGTTTTTTTATTAAATCCTCATCTAGGCCCTTTACATTTCTATCAACAACTAGGGTTGCTGCAAAAAAATTGCTGACAATAAGACTTTCAAACTCTTGCCTTTTTATTTTTTTGTTGTTTGTATTGTGGATATATAAGAAATACGAATATTCTTGAGCAAAACCAGTTAGCTCTTTAACGAGTTGTGAAAAAAATGGATTATTTATATCTGGCACTATGGCCATAATTATATTACTTTTTTTGCTGGCCAAGGCTTTTGCATAACTATTTGGATTGTAACTTAGCTTTTTTGCAGCATCCATTACTTTTTTTCTAGTGGCATCTGATATTTTATTTTCAGTATTATTCAAAACCATAGAAACAGTTGTGATAGAAACACCTGCTAGCTTTGCTACATCTTTTATATTAGCCATACTATCCTCGTTAAAACGTTTTAATCGCATTTATAATAACATCCTAGACAATTATTGTCAATCTATTTTATAAAATAAACAAAAAAAAGTCCCTAAGCTTTACTTAGAGACTTTTTCGTTATTATAGATTAAATCTTCAAAAATTTTTATAACTTGAGTAATTATTAAAAAAATACACATGGTATGAAAACCATATAAAAATGGCGAATTGGAGTAGGTTATAAGATTATCCTCCCTAATAGTTTCAGGTGGGTAATTGTAAAATATAGCTACTCCTATAATTATAATAAATCTTACTATGGCCATAGCTTGACCTTTAGTTAGTTTTATGCCCCTAATATCTATATTGTCATCTTTCATCTTATCTCCTTAAAATAATAACCCCAAAATTTTTAAAATTTTGGGGTAAATTTACTAGGCTGTTGGTTGAGCCTTATCCTTATGCAAGAATGATAGTTTTGTTTCTGATATCATTATTGCAGCGAACATAAGCACGAATCCTACAACTGACATTGCTGTTAAACTTTCAATTCCTAGCATAACTGGGATTAGAATACCAAATACTGATTCAAATCCAAGAATAATTGCTGCTGATGATTCGTCGGTATATTTTTGTCCTATATTTTGTAATAGTAATGCTACTGTTGTACAGAATATAGCTAAGTATAGTAATTCAAGGATTGGTCTTGATGAATTAACTACCATGTTTGAGTTATCTTCAAATATTAATGTAACGATAGCAGAAAGAATTGCTGCTGATGTAAATTGGAAGATAGTCATTAAAATTGGGTCTTTACCTTTAGTAAATTGGTTTACTGCAACTATGTGTGCTGCAAATAAGAAACCACTTAGTAAAGCAAGACCATCACCTAGCCTCATTTCTCTACTAGCATTAAAGATTGAAGTTCCTTTTTCAACACCAGATTTTGAGATAAGATAAATACCTATAATTGCGATAATTGCTGCCCAAATATTGTATTTATCTGGTCTATGTTTGGTAACTGCCCATGATAAGAATGGTACTATTACACAATAGGATGCTGATAAGAAAGCACTTCTACCTGGATCTGCGTATGTAACACCTAAAGTTTGTGATGAGTAAGCTATAAATAAGAAAAATCCTACTATAAATCCAGATTTTAAATCATCTTTTGTAGCTTTTCTAACTTTTTTGTTAAAAATAATTGCTAGTATGATTGCTGATAAAGCAAATCTTACCATCAAAATAAAGTTTGGGTTAAAGGTATCTGCTGCACCCTTTACCACTGTTAAGGATGAACCCCAAAGGATTGCTGTGATTAGTAAGCCCAGTTTGGCCATCGTGCTACTATCACGTTTTTTCTTTTCTGTCATATTTCCTCCTTAGTGATATAGCTAAAATATATCACTTCTTTCGTTTTAGCTTTTCCTATTTATATATTTACCCTAAATTAGAATTAATATTAAATAAAAATAACAAATTATTATCTACTTTATTAATTTTTGCATCTATGTTATAAACTTCATCAAACATTTTTTTGGTAAATATCTTGTATTTATTGCCAATTGCATATATTTTTTTATCATTTATTAAAATAATATTGTCAGCATATTTTTCTATAAGTTCCATTTGGTGGAGGGTTATGAGGGTAGTTAGATTTAAATCATGGGTTAGTTTTTTTATTATAGCCAAAATTTCATATTGGTTGTGTAAATCTAAGGCACTTACTGGTTCATCTAATAATAAAATGTCTGGTTTACTTATAAGAGCTTGGGCAATGAGTACTTTTTGGACTTCTCCCCCGCTCATTTTATTTAATTTCTTATTTTCAAATTCTCTAAGTTCTAAAAGATCCATAATCTCATAAGTATCTTTTATATCTTCTTTGCTAACTTTAAAGTTAAGACTTTTTACCTTACCAAGGATAATAGTTTCAAAAACGGTAAAATTGACGTTTGTATTTATATTTTGGTTTAGGTAAGAAATTTTGCCGTCTGTTTTTATCTCTCCATCATAGTTAACTAAGCCATTAATAGCATTTAGGATAGATGATTTACCAGCTCCGTTTCTTCCCATAAGTACATGGAGTTTGCCAGGTTCTATATTAAAGCTCACATCATCAATAATTTTTTTATCATAATTTATAGTAAGGTTTTTAATATCAATCATCTTTGACTCCAAACAATATTATAAATATAAGTGGAAGGCCTATTAATGATGAAATAATACCTATAGGAACTACAACTCCAGGTTTTATGACTTTAGTAACCATAGATGATGCTACTAAAAGCATGCCACCTATAATAGCTGATAAAACTAAATAATATCTTTGGTCTTCACCAACCCAGCGTCTAGCAAAGTGTGGAGCAAGAATTCCTATAAAACCTATGATTCCTACATATGAAACAGAAATTGCAGCAAGGATTGAAACCAAGATAAAAGTTTTTACCTTTAGTTTCTTAGTATCAACTCCCATAGCCCTTGCCCTATCTTCTCCAAAACGCATGGCAGTAAGCTTCCAGGCATCTTTTAATGACATTATTAAGATAAATACAAAAAATGCTAAGATTAAAAGTATTTCTTTCATAGTTGTCTTTGTAACATTACCAAATAGCCAAAATACTATAGAAGCTAAGGCTTCGTCTGTAGCCAAATATTGTAAAAGTGAAGTTAGAGAGTCAAAGAAAAATTTTACAGCAATTCCTGCTAAAATCATATCCTCAGTATTCATAGCTTTCTTTTTTGATATGTAAAATACAAAAAACATGGATATTAAAGAAAATATAATAGACCCAAAGGCAACATAGGATAGGGATAAGCCTAAGATTAAAAATAGACTTGCCCCAAATCCTGCTGCTGAAGATATCCCTAGAGTAAAGGGATCTGCCAAGGGATTATTTAAAATAGTTTGCATAATAGCCCCACCTAGTCCTAAAGAAAGTCCCACAACTATAGCTGTAAGAACTTCTGGAAGGCGAATATCAAATAAAATTGTTCTTTGAATTTCATTTAAGTTTAAAATATCAGTTAGGACAATCTTACTATCACCAATAAATAGGTCTATTATACTTGCTATTAATAAAAGAATTATAGAAAAAACTATTTTCTTACTTCTCTTCATATTTATAGGACCACGTTCCTTCTAAGTCAATCGGCATAAATTTTTCGTAAAACTCTTTTAAATCTTTATCAGGGTCTAAATCACCATATATATCTGGATGTAGAGTTTTTGCTAGGTATTCATAAGCGTAAAAATCACTCATATCTCGTACTAGCTGCTGGCTAATTACATATACTTCATGATTTTTCATAGCATCTAAATCAGACCAACCTGGACGAGTTTTATATTTATCAATTTTTTCATGAACCCAATCAGCTGTTGTGTCATAACCCATTTTCATAGAGTGAGGTTTTTCTATCCATTGAGATCCTGTTAAGATAATTTTTTCTGGATTTTCTGATAATACAAATTCACTTGCAAGTGGGATAGCTTCATCAGCTCCTAATGCATCTGAACCTATATTGTGTCCTCCACAATCTTCTACAATTTTGCCCCACATCTTATTTGATCCGTAAGAGTTACCGTATTCTTTTTCACCTTCGTATCCATGTTCTACATATACTTTTGGTTTTTTGCTTTCATCAAATTTTCTTTCGATAATCGGACTTACCTTTGAGGTATAAAAATCAATTAATTCATCAAGATTCTTATCTAAACCTGTTACATCTGCTATAAGTTTTGTAGAAGCTATATGTTTGTCAAATTCTTGTGAATGATAGTCGACATAAAAAACTGGGATATCAATTTTCTCTTGGATAGCTTCTATTTGTGTTTTAAAACCGATTGGCGCAATTATTCCATCCGCATCTGTATTTAGGATAGCTTCATATGAAAAATCGTTATCCATAAAGTTTGCAATGCGTGGGACCTCTTCTATTTCAGGCATTACTTTTTCTAAACGTGTATAAAAATCGTTGCGATCTAGTTTTACACTATCATCCATAGCTGCGATTTTTGATAAGAAATTATCTTTATCTAAGTACATCATTGTCATAAATGGCCCACCTGAGCTGGATCCTTGGATAATTACCTTATCTAATGGTTTTTCTAAAGTAATTTCATTACCCGACAAATCGGTAATAGTTTTTGGATAACCTTCTTTTTGTGAGGTAGATTCTTCTTTTTCTTCTTTCTCTGCTTCTTTTAAGTCACTTTTAGTCTCTGCCTGCTCTTCTGTTACAGTTGATTCTTCTGGCTTAACTTCTTGGTTACTTGAACAACCCGCTAAGATTAAAGCTAAAGATAAGAGTAAAGTTTTGAAATATTTCATATCTCTTCCTTTTCTTTATCATATAATATTTTTAATAAATCAAAAGCAGTTTTTATACCTATACCTTTACTTTGAGCAAGTTCTTTGGCTGATTCAAATTCTGGATAGACATAGTTTTCACCTTTATGATTTACAATTTTATAATTGTACTTTCCACCCTCATAAGTAAGTACTTCTTTTTTGCGATCTAGTATATCTCTTGTAATAGGAATTTTTCTAATACCAATACTCGTCGTATGTTTAAAGATAATATCTTCTATAAGTTTTTCATTTTCTACATCGCAAATGACTGATAGCTTATAGGCCGGTCTATTTTTTTTCATATAAATTGGTGTATAAAATACATCAAGGGCATATTTCATACATTCATCTACTATAAAGCCTAAAACTTCGCCTGTGCTATCATCTATATTAGTTTCTAATATTTCTAATGTTTTTTTTTACTAGTTTCTATTTCCATTACTCGTAAAATATTAGTATATTTGGCAAAATCTTTATTACCAGCTCCAAGGCCAATATTTTTTACCTTGAAACTATCAACTTTTTCGCCTTTATCATAATATCTAACTATAGCTGCTCCTGTTGGAGTCACATGTTCGCCTTCTTCATCTAATAACTTTAAAGTTACATCTGACCCAGCTAGGATATTTACTACTGCTGGTACTGGAATAGGCATTTGCCCATGGGATGAATATTGGTAGCCATAGCCTTCGCTTAGGTCTGAAAAATAAATATTTTCAGCTCCCAAATCATCTATTAAAACAGCTGTGCCTATAATATCAATTATAGAATCTACTGCTCCAACTTCGTGAAAGTGGACTGCTGATTTTTCTATGCCGTGAGCTTTTGCTTCTGCATCAGCAATTATATCAAAAATACCTAGGGCATCTTTTTTTGCCTTTTCAGATATATCTGCCTTATTAATTAATTCAGTAATTTCTTTTAAATGCCTATGGCCATGATGATCTACTCCATGAGAGTGAGTATAAGTATTACCATTTTCATCCACGTGTTCATGGGTATGATCGTGGCTGTGCTCATGATCATGGCTATCATTTTCTGTTTTTTCACCTTCATGTCCATGATCGTGGTGGTGGCCCTCATTTGTTAAAATTACATCGAAGTTATTAGCATCTATATTATTTTTGATTTTTCTATCAAAAACTAATTCATAACCATCGATTCCTAAAGACTCGATAGCTTTTTCTAATTTTTCCTTGCTAGCTCCTAAGTCAAGTAGGGCTGCGATTGTCATATCTCCTGCTATACCGGAATTCATTTCAAAGTATAAATCCATTTACTTCTCCTCAATTAGTTTATTAATCTGACAAGCATTGTAGGCTGCACTATATCCATTATCAATATTTACTACATTTACCCCTTCAGCACAGGTATTTAACATAGTAAGTAGGGCTGAAAGACCATTAAAATTTGCTCCATAACCAATAGATGTTGGTACAGCCATAATTGGTTTATTTACTAATCCCCCTATTACAGTTGGTAGGGCCCCCTCCATACCAGCAATGGCAATTATTACATTTGCCTTTGCTATTTCATCTATTTTTGAAGTTAATCTATGAAGGCCAGATACTCCTACATCGTAGAACTTAGTAACATTTGCCCCAAAAAATTCAGCAGTTATCCTTGCTTCTTCAGCTACTTTTAAGTCTGCTGTTCCACCAGTACAAATGGCAATATTACCAATTTTTGGAGTTTGTTCATAAACTAGGGAAATTATCCTAGCTGTTGGATCATATGTTGCTTCTGGTACTAGTTCTAAGACTCTTTCATATTGGTTAGGAGTAGCCCTTGTTCCAATTACGGATTCTTTACGCTCACTAAAAGACTTATAAATTTGTGCAAGGGCAAAGTCTTCTTTGCCCTCACAAAATATTGTTTCGCCGAAACCACGGCGTTCTTTTCTTTGAAAATCTAATTTTGCAAAGTCTAGGTCCTTATAGTTAAAATCTTTTAGGTAGTCTAGACCTTCGTTTATAGATATTTCATTATTTTTTATTTTTTCTAAAAATTCTTTATTGTTCATTAGCTAACCATGGATTTACTTCTGTTTTTAAATTTTCATCTACAACTTCATCCATAGAACCTGATCTGTATCCCTCTAGGTCGATATTTACGTATTTAAATCCTAAATCTTTGAATTTTTTTACAATTTCATCAGCGTGTTCAAATACTTGGCCTAATTTTTCTTTTTCTACTTCAATTCTTGTGTTATCTCCGTAAATTCTTACTCTATTTACGGCAAAACCTAGGCTTTCTAAGTAATTTTCAGCTTCTTCAATCATTGGGAACATATCAATGTCGATTCTTGTATTGTATGGGAATCTTGTTGCCATACATGGTTTTGATGGTTTTTTGTGAGTTTCTATGCCTAACTCTTTTGAATAAGCACGTACTTCTGCTTTGCTAAGTCCTGCTTCATAAAGTGGTGATCTAGCTCCTAAATCTTTTAGCGCTTTAATACCTGGTCTAAATACTTGGTAGTCGTCTAAGTTTGTTCCATCAACTACGTATCCATAGCCAAGTTCATCTTTTAGGTTAAAGCAGTTTTCAAAAAGTCCACCTTTACAGTGGTAGCATCTGTAGTTTACATTGTTAAGTAGTTTTTCATTATCCATAATACTTACATTTGCTACTGTAAGTTCTACATCCATTTCTTCAGCTAGTCTTACACACTCATCTAATTCATCTTTAGGAGAAAACTCTGTTACAAATGTCATAGCAACTACGTCATCACGATTTTCTCTTAATTCAGATGCAAGTTTTAAAATAAGTGTACTATCTACACCACCTGAAAATGCTAAAACAAATTTTTCTTTTAGCAATTCTTTTATTATACTATCAAGCTTTTCTTTTTTTTCAGCACTAATGCTTGTTACTGTACTTTCCATAAAAAATCCTTTCTATAAGCAAGCTACAAATATAAGTATAATTGTAGCATTATTGACATTCTACAATATTATTTTATCATAGTTTGAATAAAAAACCTAACTAGTAAATTTTTTTCAAAAGAAAGTTTTTAATAAGAAAATAGGCTGATTCTACAAATCTAAGTGTAAAAATCAGCCTATTAATGTGAATCATATATGGATAAAAATAATTAATTTTTATCTATTTATTCTTAGGGCACGGAACCCTTCTTTTAAAGCTATTTAAATAACTTTTAGTTATTTAAAGCTCTGTCTACGTTTCTAATGAAGTCTTGGGTATTTGTTACCATAGTAACAGCTGTTACAGTACCCCTATCAGAAAGTTTATTTACAGCAAATTCTTGGATATCTACTGTGTACATGTAAACTGGTCTGATTTCACCATCAAATTCGTTGTATGATGGAGTCATGTTTCCTGTTGCAATTGTAAATAGGATTGCTGAAAGCATGATGATTGTAGATGTTTTTCTTGAGTGAGCTCTCATAGCATCTTGTGCTTCATAAACATTGTTGATAGTTTCTGGTAGACCAAATCTATCACGAATAGTACCAGCAATTACAAAGTCAACATCATTTTCAACGCAAGCTTTGATAAATCCATCTTTAACTTGTCCTGATTCTACTAATGCTTTTGTTGAGCCATATTTACGAGCTAAGTTGATTGTTTCAAAAAGATTTCTTGTTGAGTTTTGTTCTTTTTCAAAGTGTTCTTGTCCCCAAGATGTACCATATAGACCACGTTCAAGGTCAAATGCTGCTGTTTCTGTACCACAGAAGATTGCATTGATAAATCCATTTTCAATTAATCTTTGTAAAGCAAGTCTAGCATCTCTATCAAGGGCAATAGCAGAACCTACTACCATTGTTACATAACCATTGTTTTCTTTTTCATGTTTTAATACTTCGTATAGGTTATCATAGTCCATTGAGAAAGCTGTTTCTCTTGAACGTCCTGAACGGAAAGCAAATGTATCTTTTTCGCTACCTTCTTCAAGGAAACCTTGTGTCCATACGTAGATACCTTCTGAAGCATCTTCTGTACGTCCGATAGCTACTTTATCGCCTACTTTTAGGTTTCTAAATTCAACGATATCAACACTTTCTTCACCTGGAGTATCATTTACTACACAAACAGTATCCATTCTAGATTCTGTTGCAAGTACCCATTTGTCATTAACTTTAAAGTATTCTGGGAATACAGAAAGTGCGTGGTAGTGGCGTGGGCTGATACCTTCTTCTGTTACTTCTTCAAGTTTAACATTTGGGGCATTTTTCAAGAAATCTTGATCAAAATCAGGGTGATGATATTTTGGCATTTCAAATTTCATCTTATAATTCCTCCTTGCTTTGTTCTTTGTGGCCTGTTATTTGTACGTGTTCAGTTTCTGGTATTTCCATATCTTCAGAAAGTACTCCTTGAGCTGGAGAAACTAATGCTTTTTCACAGTTAACTACAAAGTCTTGTACGTTTGTTACCATTGGTACAAACCCCATGTATTCTCTAGCTGCACCTACTTTGTGTACTACGTTTTCTGTAACGTCTATTGAGTATAAGTATACTGGTGAAACTGTTCCGTCTGCTCTTTTTTTGTAACTTGAAGCTAAGTTTGCAACTGATACACTGTGAAGCATTGTAGCAATACAGATAACTAATGTTGCTTTGTCAAGTTCTTTTTTAGTAGCGTTTAAAGCATCATCTGTATCTCCGTGTACTTCTGGAAGTGGACCGTCATCTCTGATTGATCCTGATAGTACAAATGGGATATCCATATCAGAAAGTGTTTTGATGATACCATCTTTTACGTTACCACCTGCGATAAATTCTTTTATAGAACCTGCATCTCTTACTTCATTTAGTAAGTCTAAGTGGTTGTAGTGACCCATTGGTTGGTTTACTTGTGTGTAGATATTTTGTCCTAGAGCTGTTTGTAGGAATCCACCTTCAAGGTCGTGAGTACACATAGCGTTTCCTGCAAGTAAGCAGTTGATGTATCCATTTTCTGCAAGTTTATTTAAAGCATTTCTTGTATCATAGTCAAATACAACACTTGGTCCTAGAACCCAAACTATGTATCCATCTTCGCTGTCACGTTCATGTTCCATTAAATCAAATAATTTGTCATAATCGGTTGAGAAAGATGTTTCTACTGATTTTCCTGGTCTTGAGTAAACTTCTTCTGGGAAACCTTCAGCATTAACAACAATTCCGCTTTCTGCTTCATCATCGCCTCTAAGTACAACTTCTTCGCCTGCTTTTAAATCTCTAATTTCTTTGATAACTACATCACTACCTTCAACAACTGCTACACAGTTAATTGATGTGTGTTCTGGTAATACCCATTCGCCATCTACTTTGTAGTAAGTTGGCATGTAAGTTGTTAGATAAAATTCATCTGGTGCTACACCATCTTTTTCAACTTTACCTAGTTTTACATCCTGAGCATTTTGATACTTTTCATCTGAAAAGTTTGGACTAACATATTCTGGTACTTGAAAAGCCATTTTTACCTCCAATTTTTTTCTTTTGCTGTCAGATTTAGTTTTTCATCTTCAAATTTTAGGTTTATTTGCAATGGATTATCTGACTTCGTTGCTAAAATTTCTTTACTTATCTCTAGATAAACTTCTTGTTCGATAAATTTTTTGATATCTCTAATATCCATATCCATTTTTATAGTATAAGCGGTTAGATTTTTTATAAAATTATCATCATATACTAATTCGATACGGTTTTCTTTAAGATCATCTTCTAACTTATCTAAGTTGATAGTTATTAGTTTATCGATAGAATCTTTTTCTAGTTCGTTTAGATAAAAAACATAATCCACTACATTACTTATACCCGAGATATTGTTTTCTAAATTATTATCTTTAATATTTTCAGAAGTGGTCAGGAAAATCATAGTATTTTTTAAATCGATACTGCGTCCTTTATTATCCTTTAGCTTACCTTCACTTAGGATTTGTGAGATTAAACTTTGGATTTCAATATTAGCTTTTTCGATATTATTAAATACTACAACGCTATATGGTTTTGTTCTTATAGCCTCAGTAAGGACACCACCTACTTCATAGCCAACATATCCTGGAGGAGCTCCTATCAGTTTTGTTACAGATGATTTTTCGGTAAATTCACCCATATCAAATCTTAGTAAGCTAGTATCTCCATCAAATAAATATTTTGAAGTTAGCTCTGCTATATAACTTTTGCCTGCGCCAGTACCGCCAATTAGGAAACTTCCGATAGGTTTGCTCCTATTAAATAAACCACCTTCAGAAATTAAATAGGTATCTATGATTTTATCAATCATTTGATCATTACCTACAAACTCACTTTTCATCTTTTGCCTAATATCATCTAGGTTTTCGATTTTGTTTAGTTGTAGTTTTACCTTTGGCATGCCAGATAATTTAGAAATAATCTCTTTTATTTCAGAACTTGTTACGCTAGTTGATAGTGGATAGTAAGCTTCTTGACTATTTAACTTATCAAGTTTAGCTTCTACCAATTTCTTAGACTTCATCTTTTCGTCTAATTGGTTAATATCATGCTCATTTTGAGCTATTTCTATATCACTTAAAATGCCTTCAAGTTCTTTTTCGTATAGTAAAATTTGCTCTTGTCTTTCTTTTTCTTTGTTATATAACTGGGTCTTTTCTTCTAGAGTCTTTTTTAAATCCTCTATTTCATTCTCTTTATCTAGGATCCTATCTTTTGATATATTATCTGTCTGGTCGTCTAGGGCAATTTTTTCCATCTCAAGCTGGATTAATGCGCGGTTTAAGTTGTCTATTTCGACTGGTTTCTGATCTTTGGTCATTCGCGTTAATGCAGCTGCTTCATCGATTACATCTATGGCAACATCAGGTAATTTTCTGTAAGATAAAAATCTTTTTGAAAGTTTTACTGCATCTACAAGAGCAGTATCTGATATTTTTACCATATGGTGTTTTTCATATTTTGCCTTTATACCTCTAAGGATAGCAATAGATGTCTCAACGCTTGGTTCTGCTACCATAATTTTTTGAAATCTTCTATCTAGGGCCCCATCTTGTTCAATATACTTTTTGTATTCCTCAGTTGTGGTTGCACCTATTATAAAAATTTCACCGCGGGCAAGCATTGGTTTTAAAATATTTGCTGTATCCATAGTTCCAGATGTATTTCCTGCACCGATGATATTGTGAATCTCATCGATAAATAGGATTATTTTGCCATCTGAGTCTCTTACAGTTTCAAGGATTTTTTTAAGTCTATCCTCAAAATCTCCCCTAAATTTTGTACCTGCAACTAACGATGTCATATCTAGGGAAAAAACTATCCTATTTTTTAAATTGTCAGGCACATCGCCTTTTACAATTCTTTGGACAATCCCTTCAACAATTGCTGTCTTACCAACTCCGGCTTCACCAATTAGGATAGGGTTATTTTTTATCCTACGAGATAAAACACGGATTGAACTACGAGTTTCCTCTTCTCTACCAATAACTGGATCAAGCTTACCCTCAATAGCTTCTTTGGTTAGATTTCGACCGTATTTTTCAAGGCTAGCTATAGTTTCTTTTGCAACTCCATTTAGGAATTGTTCATTAAATTTCCTAGATACAAATTGCATAAAGTCATCATAGTTAAGCTCATGTTGGTTTAAAATTTTTGAACTTGTAGTTTCTGTTTCCTTTAGTAAAGCTAGAAAAATATGGTCAAGGTTTACTTTTTCTTCAAATAAATTACGAGACAATTCTTCAGCTACTAGCAAAACTTTTTGGTAAGACCTACTTACATAAAGCTTTGTAACACCCTTAGCACTTCTTATCCTAGTTAAAGCATTTTCTACGTCATCTTTTAATTGTTGGAAATTAACTGAAGATTCTTTTAAAAACTCTTCTATTTGATTGTTAGGATTTTGCAAAATTGCATAAAGTAAATGTAAGTCTGTCACCTCAGAATTTGCATACCTAATTGCAATCTTATTTGCATGATTTATAACATCCACAGATGCTTGCGAAAACTTTTTAATATCCATTAAGTTAATTACCTCCAAATGCCATGAAAAACATCAATATTTTTTTGCGTTAAAATTTAATGTTAGATAAATATTTACCTATCTTATATAAATTTTTACCCAAAAATAGAAATATTCTCCAGGTATAGAAACATCTTGCCATGGCAGAAACCAAATCCTTAAGTGTTAAAACTGATATTCTAAATATTTACTAAGCTAGTAAGTACGTTATTAAGTTTATTTAGTATGTACTCTTATAACATTAACAACATATTTAGCTTATAGATTTTTAGGATATAAGTTCTAAACTTACTAATATTACCACTTCTTCTAACATTATGTTTGGCTTTTGCCTATATGTAGTATAACACAACCAAAAACGATTTCCAATATTTTTTGTTTATTTTATTATATAAGCTAAGTATTTAGTCTATTTTTTATCAAAATTAAAAATATAATATATTTCTAAATTAAAGATGCAAATAAAAAGCTTGAAACCTCTTTGGTTTCAAGCCTTAGTTTTTATTTATATTTTTATACTTTAAATAAGCATTTGCCGTCATAAGGATAGATACTATAAGTATAATCCACCAATATGAACGGGACTTTTGATATTGTAAGTATGTTAACAAGTAAAGTAAGGCTGCCGTGACAGCACTTGTTATAAACTCCATATACTCTAAGTTATTTTTATTCATATTAGATAACTTGATCGAGGGTTTTCCAAGAAAGTAGGGCGCATTTTACTCTTTGGGGCATATTTTGAGTATTCATAAAAGCCACTGCATCTCCTAATTTCTCTAGTTCTTCATCACTTACTTCTTCTCTTTTAATCATTCTTATATAGATATCAGCCATTTCTTTGGCTTCTTCTTTGCTTTTACCAATGATTGTATCACACATTACACTTGTAGCTGCTTGGCTGATAGCGCATCCATCACCTGTAAAGGCTGCATCTACAATTTTATCTCCATCTGTTTTTAGTTCTAAAACTATTTCATCTCCACATGATGGGTTGTGGCCTGGTTCTTTGATGTTAGCATCTGCTAATTCGTGCTTATTGGCTTGGTTTCTAGAATGATCTAGGATTATTTGACTATAAATTTCTTCCATATTCATATTATAAACCCATTACCTTTCTAACATTTAAAAGTTCTTTTGCAAATATTTCTGCTTCTTCTTTGGTGTTATAAAAAGCAAAGCTTGCACGCGCTGTAGCACTTACTCCCAAATATTTGTGAAGTGGCATAGCACAGTGGTGGCCGCTTCTTACTGCAACTCCTTTACTATCAAGGATAGATGCAATATCGTGTGGGTGGATATCTTCAAAGGTAAATGATAAAACAGCTCCAGTTTTTGCATTTTCTGGATAGAAGATTTTGATATTTGGAATATCTTTTATTAAACCGTAGGCATAGCGAGTTAATTCTGATTCGTAGTTGTAGATTTCTTCAACCCCAATATTTTCCATATATTTTATCGCTTCTGCAAGTCCTACTGCTCCACCTACATCTTGGGTTCCTGCTTCAAACTTATAAGGAAGCTCTGCAAAGGTCGCTTCTTGTTCGTAAACATATTCTATCATGTCCCCACCAGTATTAAATGGAACCATGTCTTCTAGTATTTCCTTTTTACCATATAAAACTCCAGTACCCATTGGTGCAAGAAGTTTGTGGCCAGAAAATACTAAAAAATCACAATCAAGGTCAGCTACATCTGTTTTTAGATGAGGGATTAATTGGGCACCATCAACAATGGCAATCGCTCCAACTTCATGAGCCCATCCTGTAATTTTTTTGACATCGATGATTTCACTATTTACATTTGAAGCTCCAGTAAAGGAAACTATCTTTGTATTTTCGTTTATTTTTGATTTTAAATCATCATAGTCTAGGGAGTGGTCATCATTTAGGTAGGCATAAACTAGTTTTGCCCCAGTTTTTTTAGCTACTTGTTGCCAAGGAACTATGTTCGCATGGTGTTCTAGGATGGTGATTAAGATTTCATCGCCTTCTTCTAGATTATCCATGGCATAGGAATAAGCTATAAGGTTCATAGCTTCTGTGGCATTTCTTGTAAAGATTACTTCTTCACGATGAGCTGCCCCTATGTATTCTTTGATATAATCACGAGAATTTTCGTAAGCCTCGGTTGCCACATAACTTAAATAGTGGGCTCCCCTGTGAGGATTAGCATTTTGGTATTTATAGTATTTATCAACAGCTTCAAGAACCTGTTTTGGTTTTTGACTTGTTGCTGCTGTGTCTAAATAAATGATCTCCTTACCTAGACTTTTGCTATCTAGGTAAGGAAAATCAGCTCTAATTTTTTGTATATCCATTTTAATTCCTTGTATTCATTTGACGAACTCTTTGTTTTAGTTCATCTCTTAAAGATTCATCTTCAATCTTATCAAGGGCTTTTGAGAATGTTGCTTCTAGCATCATTGATTCTGCTTGTTTTTTATCAAAACCACGGCTCATGATGTAAAATAACATGTCTTTATTTAATCTACCTACACTTGCTGCGTGGTTTCCTGCTACTTCTTTTTCTGCACAAAGAAGGATTGGAGCAGTTTTATTTTTTACATTGTCAGAAAACATCATTGAGTAGTCCCCAATTTTACCGTCTGCTTCAAAGCAACCGTGTTTTAGATCAACAACACCCTTCCAGTTTTTATGAGCATTATCTTTTAGTGCTCCATTAAACATGGCATCTGAATCAGTATCATTTCCGTAGTGGTCGTTGTTGGCAAGGATATCTAGGAACTGGTCTTTTTCTTTAAAGTAAATTCCATCTTCGATAACTTGAGCCCTATCTCCTTTTAAGATATTTTTTACATTTACTATTGAATAATCAGCTCCAATTTCAATGTATGAAATATCTAAGAGGGCATCTTCACCTAAAATTGTTGTTATAGCTTGTAAGTTGGTTGAGTTTTCACCAAAGTTTGTAACTACAACTAATTTTACTCTAGCATTCTTTTCTACATTTACCCTAATTTGTGAGTTTAAATATAAATTTTCCCCTTCACCTAGGGCTGATACTAAAAATGATGATTCAGAATTTTCGCGGGCATTGATATCAATACCTGCTACTAGGATATTATTTTCATCATCAAGTTTTAGCTCAATAGATTCAAAATCTTTCTTACCATCTACATCTCGGTAGATACTAAAGTTTCTAAATTCTTGGTTTTCATTTTTTGTTTCATCTGAAAGACCGTATTCGTAAGCCTTAAAAGTATCATCTAATTCTTTTATGGCTTGGCCTTCACTATCTTTAAAGTATGCTTGTTTTTCACTTAGGCTAACATTTGAATCAACGTAATTTAGCCCTTGGGAATTCCAAGTATACATTCTCATTTCATTTAGTCTACTCATTAACCGTTTGCTCCTTCTAGTTCCATATCTATTAGGTGGTTCATTTCAACTGCATATTCTAGTGGTAGCTCGCGGCTAACTGGTTCTGCAAATCCACGAACAATCATTGATTTTGCTTCATCTTCTGGAATACCACGGCTCATTAGATAAAATATTTGTGATTGGTTTAATGATCCAATTTTTGCTTCGTGACCACAGTCTACATCATCGTTTCTAATGTCTAATACTGGAATTGTATCTGATTGAGCATTATCACCTAGCATTAAGTTTTCACAGTCTACTGTTGAACGGCTGCCTTTGGCATTTTTCTTCATTTGAACTAGAGATCTAGTCATTGATTTACCAGTACCAGCTGTAATTGATTTTGTAAGGGCTGTTGAATATGTGTTTGGAGCAAGGTGAATCATTGAGCATCCATTGTCAATGTATTGGCCATCAGATGCAAAAGTAATTCCTGTGTATTCTGCGCTTGCACCTTCTCCAGCTAAAACTGATGTTGGGTAAAGCATAGAAACTTTTGATCCAAAGGAACCTGATACCCAAATTACTTTTCCGCCTTCATCAACGATAGCACGTTTGGTATTTAGGTTATACATATTTCTTGACCAGTTTTCTATGGTAGAAAATCTTACTTCTGCATTTTTCCCAACAAAAATTTCTACTGATCCTGCGTGTAAGTTTACTACGTTATATCTAGGTGCAGAACATCCTTCGATAAAGTGAACTTTTGCATTATCTTCTGCAATTATCATTGTGTGTTCAAATTGTCCTGCTCCTGGAGCGTTTAATCTATAATATGATTGAAGTGGAATATCTACTTTTACCCCTTCTGGAACATAGATTAATGATCCACCTGACCATACTGCACCGTGTAGGGCTGCATATTTGTGAAGGGTTGGTGGGATTGCTCTTTGAAAATATTCTTTAACAAGGTCTTCATGTTCTTTTAGGGCTGTTGCAAAGTCCATAAAGATTACACCTTGGTCTTCCAAGTGTTTTTGGATAGAAAAATATACTTCCTCACTATCGTATTGGGCACCAACACCTGCTAGAGATTCTTGCTCAGCTTGTGGGATACCTAATCTATCAAAGGTTGCTTTGATTTCTTCAGGAAGGGCTTCCCAGTTTGATTTTTTATCTGTTTTTGGTTTTACATAAGCTGTAATATCATTTACATCTAGCTCTGATAAGTCTGGTCCCCAAGTTGGATTTTCTAGTTGATTAAAGATTTCTAATGATTTTAGCCTTCTAATTCTCATCCAATCTGGTTCGCCTTTTTCACGAGAAATCTCGTTTACTATATCAGCATTAATACCCTTTTCTGTTATCTTATCGTAGGTAAATTCATCTATAAAATCGTAAAACCCACGATCAAGTTCTTTTAATTTTTCTTCTATATTATTACTTGGCATAGTCTACACCCATTCGTATCCGCGTTCTACGATTTCATCCATTAGGCTTGCATCACCTTCGTGGGCAATTTTACCATCTTTTATGACATGAACGTAGTCAGCTTTTATATTTGCTAAAAGTTCTCTGTGGTGAGTGATGATAATTACTGCATTATCTTCTGATAAATAATCTTCAATTCCCTTACTTACTATTCTTACAGCATCAACGTCAAGACCTGAGTCTGTTTCATCTAGCATAGCAAGTTTTGGCTTAAGCATTTTCATTTGTAAAATCTCAGATTTTTTACGTTCACCACCTGAAAAACCAACATTTACATATCTACCAGCATATTCATCAGCTAAGTTTAAGCTATCCATTTCTTTGGATAATTTTTTAGAAAATGCTAGCATTTGTGGTTTTTCACCTGTAATTTGTTCTTCAGATATTCTTAGGAAATCATTTAATTTTACTCCCGGAATTTCATCAGGATGTTGGAAGCTCATAAAGATTCCACGGCGAGCTCTTTTATCTACAGATTCTTCTGTTATATCATCGCCTTCAAAATAAATTTTTCCTTCTGTTACTTCATAAACAGGATTTGCCATGATTGTATTCATAAGTGTTGATTTACCGGAACCATTTGATCCCATTACAACATGGACCTCACCCTTGTTTACTGTTAGATCTATACCTTTTAAAATCTCTGTATCTTCAACTGATACATGGAGATTTTCAATTTTTAATAACTCAGACATTTGTACCTCTTCTTTATAAATTTAGTAGTAAATTTCATTTAAAATATACTACTTTACTAGGAATTATCAATTATAATCCTTTACACATTGTACCTTTATTTAGATAATAAAAAAACGAGCCTAGGCTCGTGAATATTTTTATTAGTTATTTATTTGATTTTCTATAACATCAACTAAAGTTTTTACTGCTTCTTCCTCGTTATCTCCGCTAGCTCTTAAAGTTAACTCATCACCATTAGAAGCACTCATGCTAAGAACTGACATAATTGACTTGGCATTGTAGCTTCTTCCATTTCTTTCAACTGTAATATCACATGGAAATTTCACCGCTGCCCTTATAAAAATTGATGCAGGCCTAGCATGCAAGCCAATTTCATTAGTTAGTGTGACTTTTTGCTCGTACATAGTACCTCCTTTTTTAGGTTTTTTCTTATGTAATTATATTACAATATAATTTGTGAAAATGCAAACATTTTCCGAGCTATTTTAGCAAAGTAAAATAAAAATCCACCCATCAGGGTGGATCTTCTAGTAGATATTAGGCTCTTTTTAATAGTTCAACTAAGAATTTGTAATTTCTTTCTGTTGATTCTATATTTACTCTTTCACTTGGTGAGTGAGCGCCTTCTATAGTTGGACCAAATGAAATCATTTCTACTTCTGGTAGGACACCTTTAAATAGACCACATTCTAGACCACCGTGGGTTGTTTCCACTGTCATTTCTGATCCAGTTTGCTCTTTCCAAATATCATTGGCAATGTCTATTAATTTTGTTTCTTCTCTTTGCCATCCTGTGTAAGGATTGTTTACTTCGCAGTGAGCACCAAATTGTTCGGCAATTTTTTTAGAAATTGCTGCTCTATTAAATTTAGCAGAATCAATTTGTGATCTAATCATAGATACTATTCTCACTTCATTTTCGTCTTCTTCTAGTATACCTAGGTTTGAAGATGAAATAATTTCGCCCTCATGTTTTTTAATTAATCCATCAGGTAGGGTATAAAGGGTATTTATAATATTTTCTGAAAGTTCTTTTGTTAATACTTCCCCGTCAAAGCTTGCATCTTCAAGGATGATTTTTCCATTTGGATCTGTATCTTTTGATTCGTTTAAGACATCAGCAATTCTTTGTTCTAATTCTTTTTTAGCAGCTTCTTTATCAGCTACTGCAAAAGTAACTTGGGCTGTTGATGCGATAGCATTTCTTTTTACACCACCATTAATTGATGCAATTTGTACTCCATCAATACCAGCTAAAAGTCTACCAACAGTTTTTATAGTGTTTAAACGTCCCCTATCGATTTCCATACCAGAATGGCCACCTTCAAAACCTTTAAGATCAAGTTTTAAAAACTCGCCTTGGGCAGCTTCTTTTTCTTTTTTAAAGCTGATCTCTAAGTCACAACCACCAGCACAGCCGATTGTAAGTATACCATCCTCTTCTGTATCAATGTTGATTAAATAATCAGCTTTGATATCTGAAGTATCAAGCTTATTTGCACCAACCATTGAAGTTTCTTCACCAGTTGTAATGATTGCTTCAAGTGGGCCGTGAACTACATCTTCATCATCAAAGATTGCTAAAATGTAAGCAACTCCCATACCATCATCAGCACCTAAAGTTGTTCCATCAGCTGTTACCCAACCATCTTTAATTAATAATTTTATAGGGTCTTTGCTAAAGTCATGGTCAGAATCATCTTCTTTTACACAAACCATATCCATGTGACCTTGAAGAGCGATAGTTGGTTTATCTTCATAACCTTCTGTCGCATCTTTTTTAAAGACTACGTTTAAGGCATCATCTTGGCGCACTTCCAGGTTTCTTTCTTTGGCAAAATTTACCAAATAATCAGAAACGGCTTGCTCATCCCCAGAACCTCTTGGAATTTCACTTAGCTGGCTAAAAAATTTCCAAACAAGTTCAGGTTTTAAATCTTTAATTTCCATAATAAAAGCCTCCTTTTTTATTTATTATTTATTATACTCATTAATCAGCTTATTTTTAGCTTCTATACTTTCATTTATATGCTCATAATAGTCACGTAAATTACGGTCGTTTCTATACTTTTTACCATTCATAAGCTTACTATTAGCATTCATACCCAAGCCTATTACATTTTCAATCTCTTCATTAATAATTATATTATATCTTTGAGCAGTATTTCCACTTTGATAGCCAATATTTTCTAGGTTGCTGATAATATTTTTTTGGCGGTAGAGGTAATAGGGCTTGTAAGAATTTTTTTCTGTAAATTTTTTTATAGCTTCGCTTATAGCTAGGGCACCATCTATGGATCCCTTTTTATTTTTTTCCTTATACTTGCTGCCAGCTTTTGTTGCTAGAGCGTGAAAGGTTATATTACCCGGAGATAATTTTTCTAGAGTATCAAAGTTTTTTATAAAGTCTTTGCTAGTTTCTCCTACCAACCCTACTATAAAATCCATATTAATTATAAATCCTAAATCTTGAGCCAACTTATACATTTTTAGAAAATGGTCCATGTTTTGTAGTCTACCTACAGATTTTATTATTTTTTCATTAAAGGTTTGAGGGTTTAGTGATATCCTATCGACTCCATTTACCTTTAGGATTTCTAATTTTTCTTTATCGAGTGTATCTTCACGACCTGCCTCAAAGGTAAATTCTTTATAGGTAAATTTACTATTTATAGTAGATAAAAGTTTTTTTAAGTCCTCATGGCTAATATAAGAAGGAGTTCCTCCGCCTATATAAATAGTATCTAAATTTTGAGGTAGATTTATCTCGTTAATTTCTTTTATTAAATATGAAATATACTCGCTCTTATCGTGGTTGGGTCCTATTATGGTTGGATAGGAACAATATTCGCATCTAGTTGGACAAAAGGGGATATTGATATATAAATTAAAATTATCTTTATCAAATTCTAACTTATTTTGCTCGTTTTGAACATCTATTAACAAGTCCATTTTCTCATCAGAAACAAAATATTTTTCTTTTATCTGATTTGGACTTTGTTTTTGCAAAAGTTTGGATGGCTTAGACCCAGTAAGCATGCCCCAGGGAGATTTATAACCAGTTTCTCTTACTAGTATGTTATACAATGTAGCCTTAAGCTGATAATTATCCTCATAAAAATAAGTATGCCCACAAAATTTGATTTCACCATCTAAAATAATAAGATCACCATCATCGGCAAAAATTATTTCCTTATCATCATAAAATATATTTAAGATATCATATACAATTTTTCTTTTATTCTTATTGGTTAAGTAAATTTTCATGGGAAGATTATACCATTCATCCCCCGTATTGAACCACTTATCGCAAAACTATGGAAGCTTTCCAAACTTATATTTATAATATAAGCATAAGGAGGGCCAGAATATGGATGTAGAGATAAAAGTGGACAAAACCTTAAAGAAAAAAAGGTCTTAATCTTAGTCCCTGAAGTAGATAAAGAGGCGTTGAAATTAAAAGAAAAGATACAAAATTCTTCATTAAATGTCCTAACAGGTTTTTATAATGGCAAGTTAGAATTTATAGACCCGGATGACATAATTAGGGTTTATGCGAGTGATAAGAAAGTATTTACAGTAACTATGGATAAGAAATACTTATTAAGACTAGCCCTCTACCAAGTAGAAGATAGGCTTTCTTCCCAAAAGTTTATTCGTATATCAAATAGTGAAATAATCAATCTAGAAAAAACTAAAAGCTTTGATTTGGATTATATCAACACCATATCTTGTGAAATGGTGAATGGGGATGTCTGTTACGTATCTAGAAGAACACTTAAAAAAGTAAAGGAAATATTGGGCATATAAGGAGGAAATTATGAGGGAAAGAAAAAACAATTTATTTCAAGCAATAAAAATAAGTTTGACATCTATCGGATTCGTATTTTTGCTAAATCTTATCCCATCTTATTTAAGTGGATATGAGGGCTTACCAATGATAGCAGATGAGTTTCTAGCTGGCAAAACTATCTCAGAAGCCTACTTGAAAGCGTGTCTAGCAATGGGATTGACTTCTACAGTCATCTACTATGTAAGCTTTATTTATAGAAAATACGAATGGTCCCTAGCAAGAAGAACCATACTAGCATTTGGCATTAGTATAATTGCCTTTATCATAATGCTTAGTTATCTTAAAATACTGTCTAGTCCATATCTAGCAAACATAATTATAAGCTTACTGATTTTTCTAGGCATTTACTTTATTTCCTGGTTAAAATCTTATAAGTCTTATAAAGAAGATATAAAAGAAATCAATAAAAGGCTTAAAAAAACTGGCAATTAAGCCAGTTTTTTATTATACATATAAGCCAGCGCCAGGACCTAATGGTAGGCCTAGCAATATCCAAATAATCAATAACAGTGCCCAAAATATTAAAAATGCAATTGAATATGGAAGCATGGTAGAAATAAGGGTTCCAAGTCCGCTATCCTTATCATATTTTTGCATAAATACTACTACCATTGCAAAGTAGCTCATAAGTGGGCTGATAATATTAGTAGATGAATCTGCAATCCTATATGCCATTTGAGTTAGTTCTGGTGATAGACCTAGCTCAAAAAACATTGGCACAAAGATTGGTGCCATAATCGCCCATTTTGCTGAAGCAGATCCTATAAATAGGTTTAAAAATCCTGTTAATATTATAAATAAAATTACTAAAGGAATTCCTTTTAAGCCTATAGAGTTTAGGAAATTTGCTCCATTTACAGACAATATAGTCCCTAGATTTGTATAGGAGAAAAGTGCTATAAATTGAGAAGCAAAAAATGCTAGTACTATATACCCACCCATGGCCTGCATAGAATCTGTCATAGCCCCTACAAGTTCTGTGGTATCTTTTATAGTTCCTACAGTTTTACCATAAATGTAACCTGGGATTAGGAAAAGTAAAAATAAGGCTGGGATAAGTCCGTGAAATAAGAAGTTTGTTAGGTTAACTTCCCCTGCGCTATCTGCTTCTTTAAAGATAGCATTTTCTGGAAACATTAAAAATCCTAAAATTATTGCATAAATTAATAAACCAATTACTGCCCTATTAAGACCTTTTTTCTCAAGTTCTGTAATTTGAGATCCTGTATTATCTATTTCTGTATTTTTATATGTACCTAGGTTTGGTACAACTACAAGCTCTGTTACAAGAGTACCTACTATAGTTAAGAAAAATGTAGATGTTATTATGAAATACCAGTTACCAGCTATATCAATAACCACATCTATGTTTGCAGCGCTTAATGATTCATTTGTAAGGCCTGATAAAATTGCATCTGTTGGTCCAAAAAGTAAATTCGCAGAAAATCCTCCAGACACTCCTGCAAAGGCTGCAGCCAAACCTGCAATAGGGTGTTTACCTGCACTTAAAAATATCATTGCGCCAAGTGGAACCACTACTACATAACCAGCATCAGTTGCAATACTTGAAAGAACCCCTACAAAAACTACTGTTGCAGTAAGAACTACTGATGGGACATTTGATAAAAGTTTTTTAAGTCCTGCATCAAAAAATCCAGAGTACTCAGCTACCCCTACACCAAGCATAGTTACTAAAACTGTTCCAAGGGGTGCAAAGCCTGTGAAGTTTGTGACAGCTGTTTGGAAAATATGTCTAATACCATCAGCATTTAAAAGCGGGATTGCTTCTATAGTTACATCTTTGCCTTCCCTAGCATCAAAAAACTCAACTGATACCCCATTTAAATAACAAATTTGTGCTACAACTGCAAGAATTGCAATTAGTATTACAAATATCATAGTTGGGTGCGGTAATGAGTTACCAACTTTTTCTACCCACGCTAGAAATCCTGAGGATTTTTTAGCCTGAGTTTGCTTGTTTTTGTCAGTCATAAGACCTCCTTATTCTTTATTGAATTAATATAAAAATATTTTTATATTAATTCATACTTTATCACAAAAAAGTAAATAGTCAAGTGTCAATTTAAAAATTTTCTCTTAATAATTTTTAGCACAAAAAAACAGGCTTTCAATAATGAAAACCTGTGTATCTTATAGTCTAGATTTAAACGAATAAACTTGCTCCTGGACCTAGAGGTGCCTTAAGTACCATCCAAGCTATTAATAAAGCTGTCCATAAGATTAAAAATGCAATAGAATAAGGAAGCATGGTTGAAACAAGGGTTCCTAAACCGCTTTTTTTATCATATTTTTGCATAAATACTACAATCATTGCGAAATAGCTCATCAATGGACTTATAATATTTGTAGATGAGTCTGCTACCCTATAGGCCATTTGTGTTAGTTCTGGCGAAAGTCCCAACTCAAAAAACATTGGTACAAAAATTGGCGCCATAATTGCCCATTTTGCTGAGGCTGATCCCATAAATAAGTTTAAAAAGCCTGTTAAAAATATAAATATAACTATAAGTGGGATACCTTTTAGACCTATACTATTTAAAAAGTTTGCCCCGTTTACTGATAAAATTGTTCCTAAATTTGAATAAGCAAATAGTGCCACAAATTGAGAAGCGAAAAATGCTAGTACTAGGTATCCGCCCATTGACTCCATGGATTCAGTCATAGCTTTTACTAAATCATTTGAATCTTTAATGGTACCGACAGTCTTACCATAAACTAGACCTGGGATTAGGAAAAGTAAAAATAAGGCTGGAATAAGGCCGTGGGATAGGAAGTTATTTATATTTACATCCCCATACTTATCTGCCTCTTTTAAAATGGCGTTTTCAGGAAACATCATTAAGCCTAAAATTACCAAATAAATAATTAAGGCAATTAGAGCTCTTCTAAGTCCTTTTTTCTCTAGATCTGTAACTGTTGATTCTGTATCGTGGGCATCAATATTTTTGTACTCACCTAGGTTTGGAATTACAACCATTTCTGTTACAAGGGTACCTATAAGAGTTAGAAAAAAGGTAGAAACAATCAGAAAATACCAGTTGCCTGTAACATCAATAGTCGCATCAATGCTTGCGGCCCTAAGTGCTTCATTGGTTAACCCTGATAAAAGTGCATCAGTTGGACCAAAAATTAAGTTTGCTGAAAATCCTCCAGAAACTCCTGCAAAGGCTGCTGCAAGACCCGCTATTGGGTGTTTACCAGCTGTAAGAAAAATCATAGCCCCAAGTGGAATTACAACTACATAGCCTGCATCAGATGCAATATTTGAGATAATTCCTACAAAAACAACGGTAGCTGTAAGTACTACTGATGGGACATTTGATAAAAGCTTTTTAAGGCCTGCATCAAAAAATCCTGCATATTCAGCAACTCCAACCCCAAGCATAGCAACTAAAACTGTTCCTAAAGGAGCAAAACCTGTAAAATTTGTAACGGCCGATTGGAAAATATGCCTAATTCCTTCAGCATTTAATAAAGGAATAGCTGCTATTTCTACAACCTTGCCCTCTCTTGCATCAAAAAAGTCTACAGATACATTGTTCATGTAACAAATTTGTGCGATTACAGCTAGTATTGCAAGCATAATTACAAAAATCATAGCTGGATGCGGCAGGGCATTGCCCACCCTTTCAACCCACGCGAGAAAGCCTTTGGTTTCATTAGCTTGGGTATTTGTTTTTTTATTATTCATAATACCTCCATATAAATGTATTTTTATAAAATATATTTATATTTTATAAAAAAAATTTGTAATAGTCAAATAATAATTATTATTATTGATATATTAAAACTAAACATAAAAAAACTAGCCAAAGGCTAGTTTGTGTTTTTCTGCTATTTTAAAAATTGGTAGGCCCAATTCTTATCGATTTTCTCAGCCCTTTCGCTTGCAAAAAGACCTTCATATTGGACGATTATCTTATCATAAACTTCTCTTACAAAAGCTAGGGTATATTCGCCACCATCTGTGGTTTTGATTAAAAATGTATTGCCATCTACTAGTCTAAACGAAAGTACATCATCGTGGTTAAAGGCTAGCTCTTCACTTTCTAGTAGGATATATTTCATAATTTCAATGGCCTTATCAGATAAGTAATTTTCAAAAATCACAATTTTTTCACGTAATTCCTCGATATCACTAGTCATCCTTGTAAGATATTTTTCTTGCTCTTCTTTATGGTACTCATCAAGTAAGGATAAACTTGATACAAAGGCAAGTCTAGCTTTTTTATCTACAAATTGTGGGTCATTCACTATCATGAATTTGATTTCATCATCAGTATAGGCAAATCTATAATTTAATATAAATTCATGGCCACAATTTGGGCAATGCTGGATGCCAAATTGGTTAGTGAGTATTAATTCTCTATCAGTTGTAGCAGCAAATACTGCAGTGTTTAGTTCGTTTTCAAAAGATTGGCCGCAAGCTGGGCAAGTTATTCCAAATATTTTTTCTCTAGTTTGCATATTCCACCTAAAATTCTATAATTTGTATTCCAAGTTCAGGATCTGTCTCTTTTTCTAATTTAGTATCTATAATATCTATAAATATTTCAGCTGTAAATGAGCAAGTAGCTTCTCCTAGGTGACCACCTATGACCTTTGAATCCTCATTTGCACAGGTAATGTGGGTGTGAACCACTGGCTTACCTTCAAAGACAGTGATATTTCCTATTAATGAAGTTATTTCTAAATTCTCTTTATAAATATCCCAAGTATAGTCATCATCACCGGGCTTCATTAAACCAATTTTTAATTCATTTACAGCACCTATTCCTTGAAAGTGAGCTGCTGAGATATTTGCTTCATTGGCAAGTTTTTCTAGGGATTCTATGATTTTTTCACCTTTTTTAAGCCTAAGTACAATTTTATTATCAAATCTCCTATAATCCATAAAGTCACCTCTTAAGAAAATAGATACCCAATAATAAGTTAACTACTCAAATTTGACTGCCTTTAATAGTGGAATGGCTACTATTGATGCAAAGATTACAGATATTATTCCATTTGTAAAGGATACACCCGCTTTTTGAACCAGCTCTACCATGCTAGCTTCATAAGTTAGGTTAAGGATGTAATAATTTTTGATAAATGTTTTTGCTAGATAAAGCACAATATAGGTTAATTGGCCCAAAATAGATGCTAGAACAATATTTGCTTTGCTTTCTCTATTGGCTCTTTTATTAAAAATAAGGCCAGCAACAGCAGCCATAGCAAATTTATTTATAAAAGTAGTTGGAGCAGATGTAAAATAAACAGGATCAAATAAATCAAATAAAGTTGGTCCAATCCCTGCCGCAAGTCCACCATAAAGCGGTCCTAAAATAATACCGGATAAAAGACAAAATACATTCCCTAGGTGAAAACGAGTATTTCCAAAAGGAGTTACCAAGGGAATTTGTAAATAGTTAGATACAAAGGTAAGGGCAGCAAAAAGCCCTACGTAGGTAAGTTTTTTTGTTGTTAATTTTTTCATAAATCCTCCTAAGTTAATAGTATAACACATAAACTTCCGGTAAAATCAATATGAGGTGATACAATGAGCGAAAATTTAGGACCAATACATTACATGATGTATGAGAAAATAAAATTTCAAGATGAGATTACAAATTATTTATTAGAAGGTGATACCAGTGAGGTTGATAAATTAAATAAACCAGTATCAAAAGAACCTTTAGAAAATCTAATTGACCAAGCTAATATCCATGGGTGGTTAGATTCAAAAATAGATGTAGTTGAAAATAGATTAAACTACGCCTTAAATAATAGCGAGAATACCAAAGAAAAAATGTATGAATTTGGTAAAGAAAATGCTAAAGGCAAAAATTTTGATGATTTTAATAGCGTATTTAGTGATTTAAATATGCTTTTACTAGACGGTATGCCTTGTGATAGAGGCTTATCTGCTCAAGTTGATGAAAAAGGTGATTTATATCTAATTACCAATACCAACCTTCACAGTAAATATGAAAATCAAAATATAAATCCAGAAGATGCAAGGGACAATACCTGTGCTGGAGGCCATGACCATGACCACCACGAAAGTTTTGAAGTAGCCAACAATGATAATATTAATTTAAAAGAAGAAAATTCTAGCTACCATGATTATAGGTATGAATTTTTAAAGGGATATTTTTCTGATAGCCCCTATGATGTAGAAATGATAAATGGTATAAATTATCGTATTTATCCAAAAAATTAATTTAAAAGGATAAAAACCTCCTCATAAGCCATGAAAAAGATTTAGCCGACTACTCAATCATAGAATATCCTATAGTTGATGGACTAGATGTGATTGATAAGAAGCTAAGAGAAATAAAGTTTCCAGCCTATGTCCTAGTTATATCTATTGAAAGAGACAATATGGAATTTATCCCAAGTGCAGACGATAAAATTTTGCTAGGGGATAAAATTACAGTACTAGTCAATGCCAGGGACACTTTCCAAATAGATGCGTACTTAAACCATCAATAATTAATTTATACAATAAAAAACGAGCCTAGGCTCGTTTTTTTATCTGCCATTATTTCTTAAAATACTTTGGGCCTTTCTTATAGTGTTTTCTTGATTTTGGATTAAGCTATTAAGCTTGTAACTATTTTCCCTTGCAAATTGGGGCATAGTTCTCATTAACATCCTAGCACCTGCTATGGTTTGCTCTGCTTTTTTGATTGCCATCTCTAGCTTGTCTAGTTTGCTTATTGAGTTGTCATTATAATTCTTATTCCCAAAAAACATGGTATAGGAGCCATAATAACCTGTTACCGCTTGGCTTAAGTTCGTTTCTCCCCCAGATATTATTGCGTAAGAATAGGCTTCTTCTCCCACTGGTTTTACTTCAGCAAAACCAAATTCTACCCTGCTAGGATCAATTAAAAGTCTTAATTCATTTTTAAGCTCAATAGTTTTGTAATAAGGAATAGTCATATCTCTAATGATATCAAAAATTTGACTGGTAGCTATACTATAACCATCAGAATAGTATCTAAATTCCATACCTGGGTGCTTTATTTTTGCAGTACCAGCTTTAAGATATGATGAATTATCTGGCCTGCCGTTTTCAGTATCCTCCATAAGATTTTCATAGGCTCTTTGGATAGCAATTTTTTCGTATTCGGTGTTCCAATACACATTATTTATGTATTCTTCTTTTGTAAAACCTTCTTCTGCTGCTATGGTCTGGATGGTTGATGTCGGGCTCCATGTTCCATCATAAGTAAAGTAGAAATTACCTTCCCAAGCTTCCTTTCTAATTTTTCTAACACCTTCTAAAAAATCATTTTTTAAAACATCATCTTGGCGAAGCTCTACTTCATCTTCTATATATGGACTATTTGGCATATTTACTTGTAAGTCCAAGATAGGAGCATTGCTACTTGCTAAACTGGGATTTGCCTGCAAAAAGCTAAAAGCAAGGGCGAGAGTGGCAATTTTAAAAACTTTTTTCATAAAACCTCCTTGTGTATCACACTTCACTATATTAATGCCCTATAATATTTTTTTATAACAAAAAAAGCGAGAAATTTATCTCGCTTTTATCCTATCTACCATTAGCCCTTAAAAAAGCTTCCGCCTTGCTAATAATTTTCTTTTGATTCTCAATTAATCTACCAAGCTCATATCCATATTTTTCTCCAAAGTTTGGCATGCTATTAGTTAAAATTTCAGCACCAGCTATGGTTCTTTTAGCTTCTTTAACAGAATTTTCTAGTTTGTCCAAAGTTTCTTTAGATGCTTTTTTAAAGTTTGGATTACCAAAACTCATTGTATATTCGCCTACATAATTTTCTTCGTCAGCCCATACATATGGATCTAAGTCAAAAGCTACAACAGCAAAACTTCTTCCTGTTTCTTTGTTAGTAACTTGACCATAGCCTATAGATAATTGAGTCGGCTGATACATAACAAGAGTTTCAAGTATAGTATTTTCCGTGCTACCTTTTGAATTTTTAAATTCATTATATTTCTTATCCGAAGCAAATATTTCAAAAAATGTATCTACATCAACTTCATTCTCTTCATCAAATACCCAAAAGGTATCTGCATTACCCAAACTATAATCTTCATGATACATTGTGCTATAATGAGATCCATCGGGTCTATTTTGACTATCTCCAGTTAATGTAAGCTCATAGGCCCTTTGTATAGCTAATTTTTCTAATCCATAATTGTAATTAAAAGCATTTTTATACCATTCAGGATCTCCATCACTCCATTGAATATAAATATCCCTAACTGATTTTGTATTTTCACCTTCACCATACCAAGGAACTATTAAGTTGTCATTCCATGCCTTAGTTCTAAGTTCTACAATATGATCCATAAACTGTTGCCTTGTGGCGTCATCTTGCTTTAAAGTAACAACACTTTCTTGATAAGGATAATTAGCTTGGCTAACTCCTAAATCAATCTTTGGAGCAGATTGACTCTGGCTTGCATAGCTGAGATTACTTTCACTAGTGACACTAGCTCCTAAAAATGAAAAGGATATAGCTAGGACCGCTGCGGTAACTTTTTTAATTTTTTTCATAATGTCTCCTTATAATAGTTTATTATAGTAATATAATAACCAATTAAGTTATAAATCAAACATTTTTTATTAAATTGTTTATATACTTTTAAAAATTATTAATCAATTACAATTTCTCTGCCATTAGCTAATAATATTTTTTCTGCTCTTGCTATAATTTGGTTTTGTTTTTCTATTAAATTGTTGATTATTTCTCCATTTTGAGTTGAGAATTTTGGCATGTTTTTGACTAATATTTCTGCTCCAGCTATAGTTGTCTTGGCATTTTTTAAAGATGCTTCAAGTCTATCTAGGTAGTCATTAGGTATTTGATTTTCTACTGGTTCTTCTTCTTTTTCTTCATTAGAGCTAGGGTCTTCTTGTATTTCTTGGTTAGAATCTAGGTCTTCTTCTAAGTTTTCTTCTTCTACTTCTTCCAAGTTTTCTATTTCTTCATCAGTTACTTCTTCTGGAGCTTCTTGATTGTTTTCTTGGTCATTATTTTCTGTACCTGATGAGCTTTCTGATGCTTCTGTTTCATTTTCTCCTACCATGCCATTATTATTTCTATCATCCATAAATGCATATAAATAATTTTGACCCCTTACTATTGGTAGTTTATATTTGCCGTGGGCTTTTACTTCTTTTATAGTTATTTGAGTATTGTTGTTAGTGTTGATGGCATCTATCTCGCGTCTTTGGTCTGCTGTTAGATTCATATAAGCTTGTCTAGTTCTTCTTGACCTATAAAAACCTGAATTTGTATTTACACTACCACTAGCAAAACTTGTGCTGGCAAGCGTTGATGTTAAAATAGCTACTGCTAAGGCTTTTGGCAATATCTTTTTTATTTTCATATCTTCTCCTTTAATATGTATTATTAATAATATTTTAACATATTAATTATTAAAAACATACTTACATTAAAAAAAGACAGATGCAATCTGTCTTTTAAATTGGTCTTAATATTTTGCTAAGATTTTTTCTGCTTGGTCAATTATTTTTTGTGAATTTGCTATTAATTCATTGATTTTGGCCCCATTTTCTTTGGCAAATTTTGGCATTGTTTTCATTAATAACTCTGCCCCTGCTATGGTTCTTTTTGCATTGCTTACTGAAGTTCTTAGTTTTTCAATACTTGCAGCTGATAGCTCTGTTGTTTTTGCTGGTGCTACTGTTTTATTATCTATTTTTGGAGCACTTTTAATATCTCCTGCATAAATATTAAAACTACCTACTAAGTTTGCTGAAGCTTGGTTATTACTTGCAATAGCAAAATCAAATATTCCCACTCCATAGTTCCACTTTGCATTTGTATTTAGGGCTGCATAACCGATGTGCTTTAATTCCGGGTCAAGTATTATGTGTAAGTGTCCGTTATCAGCATTAGAAACTCCGTTAGCTTCTTTTAGCAGTTGATATTCTGACTTATTATTTTTTCTCTTAGATGGTTCAAAAGACCATTGACCAAAAGATTTTTTTGGATTTTGGCTATCTGTACTTGATGCCAAAATTTCTGCACCTGGGTGGATACCATTTACTGTGGCTGCTGTAGCCATACTAGATCCATCTGGTCTTTGGTGGGAAAGTCCTGTTAGGGTTTGCTCGTAGGCTCTCTGGATGGCAATTTTTTCTAAGTCATTTGACCAAGTTAAGCCATTTACATAAGCTTCTTTATTTGCATAACCATTTGCCTTTACTACATCTTGTAGGCGCTCACCACTTGGATTTGCATTAGAATCTAGGGTATATAAAATATTTTCATCCCATAGTCTGGATCTGATAGCACGAGCTTCTGCTAAAACTTGGTTTTTAAGATTTTCATTTTGCTCTAAATTAAAGGTTCCTTCACTAAAACTAACATTTCCTGTATTTACACCCAAATCTAATCTAGTAGCTGCAAAAACTGGATTTGTTCCTAAAAGGGCAAAAGAGATAGCTAGGGATAGGGCTAATTTTTTACTATTTTTCATATGATTCTCCTAAAATATTTATTTTATATATATTATTATATACCATATTCCTAGCAAAATTTATCTATATTTTCATTTTTTATTTCTTATAGGCTTGGTGATACTTTTCTCTCATCTCAAAGTCAGACCAGTTTACAACAATAGCCGATATGACCCCTATCATGGTATCAAGGGTCCTACTAAAGGCAAATATAAAGGGTAAGCTATCTTCTTTGCCGTGGTTCATAGTAATTGATAAAAAAACTATAGCCATAATAGATATGGCCTTGGGTTTATCGGCCATGGCCATCACCCAAATTATAACAGAAGCTAGAAGGCTTATTAACACTAACTCCACAATCTTTGGCAAATAGTCTGCTGGAAATATCAAAAGGTAGATAAGTCCACAAAACCCACCTAAAACCGTACCAATTATCCTGTTTACCCCTATTTCTCTGGATCCTTCAACATCAGATTTTAGGCAAATAATAGCAGCAATGGCGCTATAAAATAGTAAACCATTACCTGGTCGGTAGGCTGAGATAAGCATAGCAATGGTAACTGCTATAAAAGTTTTTATTATTCTTAACCCTGGAGGTTTTATTTTCATAGGCTACCTAGAAGAAAATCGTAAAAGGCTTCTTCATTTACCCTGGTTACCCTATAATTTTTCTTTCTGCTATTGCTTCTATAAAGGCTACCAACTTCCCCTTCAAGGTCGCTGGTAATAACACCAAAACCAGATTCTTCAAAGATAAAGGCTTCTGGAGCTTGGCTTAAATATAAAAGTAGTGGAGCTGCTAATAATCTTTCTTCTAAAGGTTTGTTTTTAAATTCAGTCAAAATTTTATCTAAATTTTTATCTTTACCATAAAGTTTATCAATCATCTCATCTGAAAGAAGTGGATCATTTGCTATTCCTAAAGGTAATAAAAATAAATCTATGCTGGTATTTAATATTTTATCCACAGCTTCAGGATCCTCAATAAAAGTTCCTGAAACTTCTCCATCTGTCTCCCCACCTAGGATAAATATATGGGAAATATAATCTTCTATCTCTGGGGCCTCCTCTAGGGCTTTTGCAATATTTGTTAGTCCACTTGTTGCAATTATATCAAGTTTGCCACAATCCTCCGCCTTATCAATTATATTTTCATAGGCTGGCATGGTTTCTATATAGTCTTTACTAGTTGTAAAAATTTCCTTATCCAAGTGGTGGTAATCACTAAATGGCTTGCCAGCAGCAACTGGTAAAAATAAACCTTCTTCACTAGAAAGTCCTACAATATTTTCTGCCGCTAAGACCGGATTCATTTCACCATCAGCTGTGGATAGACCAAGGATTTCAAAATCATAAGATTTAAAGGCCATATAGGTCATAAGAGCCTCATCTTTTGCAAAATTTGTATCTATATATATAAAAGGTTTTTCGTATTCCATAATTCCTCACTTTTTTCTACTATACTAAGATGCACAAATTTTACCATAAACGCCATATTTTAAAGTATAATATTTATAAATAATAATTAGGAGTTACAATGTTTAAAAATTTTATCAAAAAAAATCCCATGGCTATAGGCGGGCTTACTCTTGGTGTAGTATCCCTAGGCAATCTACTAGGTGGAGTAGTAGCACCGATTTTTGCCCTCATCTCAGCTCTTATGGGATTTATATTTATAATTAGGCTATTAGTCTACCCAGAACTTTTAAAAGAAGAATTACATGACCCAGTTGCCATTTCTGTGGCCCCTACCTTTGCTATGGCAATGGTTATGCTATCTAAATTTTACTCAGAATATATAAATTTTACCCTGGGTAAAGTTATTTTTTACCTTGGAGTTTTGCTTCACTTTTTAATAATAATTTACTTTTTAATAAATTATAGGCATTTGCTGACCCGCGAAAAAGTATATGGATCTTTTATGATAGTCTTTGGTAGCTTTGGAGCAGGAGCTGTAGTTGCTTCATATTATGGGGCCCTCAATTTAGGAAAACTTGTTTGGATTTTTGGTATGGTGACATTTTTGCCTCTTTTATACATGGTTTTATATAAGGATAGGCACTTTCCAGAAGAAGACGAATCTAAAATGCCCCTTGTTTGTATAGCTGCAAGCAATGGTGGTTTACTTTTAACTGGATACTTTAATAGTTTTATAGATTATTCATTTGCTTTTATAATCTTTATGATAATTCTTGGCCAAGCAGTATATTTTCTTGCAATTAGTAAGTTGCCAAAATTATTAAAATTAAAATTTTACCCATCCTATTCAAGCTTTACCTTTCCCTTTGTAATAAATGCAACTGCCCTAAAACTTAGCAGGCGTTACTTGGCTTTACAAGGTATTAGCACAGGATTTATAAGCCTTGTCTTATGGTTTGAAACAGCCCTTGCCATTATTTTGGTTTTTTATGTACTATTTTCTTATATTAAATTTTTACTTAAATAAATATTTTTTAATGTTATTAAGAATATTGCATGTAGTAGTGCCTGCCTATTCTACAAATACATTTCTAAAATTAAAAAGCTCAAACAAAAGCACCACAGGACAAATTATTTTCCGTGGTGCTATTTATTTTCATTTTTAGAATTTACTATCATATCTATTAAATAGATAAGGGCAAATCCTAGCATAAAGTATCTATAGTACTTATAAGAATCTTCTACTAAGTATTCGAATGATACGTATATCGCTAGATAAACTAAAGAAATTATCAACATTATTTTACGATTTTTATTCATTCTTACCCTTTCCTTATAAAAAAAGATGCGAATTATCTCGTATCTTTTTTAATTTTCAGCATCTGAATATTCTTTTAATTTACCTAGGGCTTGGTTTTCTATTTGCCTTATCCTCTCTCTGGATAAGTCATAGATAGATCCTATTTCTTCTAAGGTTTTTGGTTTTTCATTATCTAGGCCATAGCGGTAGATAATTATTTGGCGTTCTCGTTCTGTAAGCTGGTCTAGGGCTTGCATTAGGAAGTTTTCCATATCGCGTTCTAGAATTAGCATATCAACTGGTGTTGACTCATCGCCTACCATATCCATTAGCTCATCTCCTGTAGAGTCTTCACTATCTAGGTTTATATTTAGTGATGTAGAATTTACTTGGTTGCGGTTGATTAAAAAAAGATCGTCTGCTTGCTTTTTATCTATACCTTCTTTTTCCAAAATTTTATAGATTTCTTCATCACTAGCTTCTGGGTTGGCCTTTAATATTTGCTTTAATTTATTAAGTTTTAAATATTTTCCTGCTGGTATCCTTATGGTGTGGCCTTCTTTGTTGATTGCTTTTCTAATGGCTTTATCTATCCATTTATAAGCATAGGTTGTAAATTTGTAACCTAGGGTTAGGTCAAATTTTTCTGCTGCACGGATCATACCAAGCATACCAGATTGGACTAGGTCTTCTAAGTCAAGATCATTACCATGGGACCTATAAAAGTATGAAGCTCTTGATCTAACTAGCCCTTGGTTTTTCTCTACTAGGGCTGCTAGGGCGTTTTGATTACCTAGTTGGAATTGTTCTACGATTTCTTCATTGGTTAGGTCTGACATTTTCATCATGTCACTGCGAGTTATTGGTGTGATTGCTGTGGATTCGTTTCGTTTAACTTTCGTTTCCTCCTCATCATCATCTTCATCAATATCTTCTTCCTGATCGATATCGTCTTTTTCTTCGTATTCTTCATCTTCTTCGATTTCTTCTTGATCGATAAAGTCTACTAATTCTTCTTTTTCTTCTTCGGATAGCTCTTCTAGGACTGTTGCAATCTCTTCTACTCTCATATCTTCTGAGTTAAAGAAATCGCGTATCCTATCCACTACCCTTTCATCTTTTAAATTTATTTTATCCATATGTCACCCTTATTTGAATTTATTTTACCTTGTATATCTATTTATTTATCCAAATCTTCTTTGATTTGGTCAATTTTTTCCATCATTTCTTTGGATAAGGGAAATGAATTGAAATTTCTATTAAAATCTTGTTTTTTCTTACGATTTATTTTTCTTTTATTGTTAAATATTTCTGCTTTAAGTTCAGTTGATGTCATCCTGGTAGCGCCCTTGTTTGAAGCTAGAACTTGGATTTGCCCATCATCTGTTACTACTTTTAGGTTGTGCTTGCGACCTATTTTTAAAATTTGCTTTTCTATATAGGTATCTGCTGTCTGGAATCTTTTTGTATAGACAATCTTCATACCAAATTTTTCGCTAATAGTTTCTTTAGGCCTATCGAGGTTATAGGCATCAAATACTATTACAAGCTCTTCACCAGACATAGACTTATATTCTGCAAGCTCATCTATCAATTTTTCTCTAGCTGTTTCTAGGGATGTTCTTGAAATATCAGATAAATTTGGCCAAGAATTTATAACATTATAGCCATCTATTATTGTGATATTTCTCCTATTCAAAGCCATTTTGCCTTAAAACCTCATACATACTTAAAGCTGATGCTACTGATGCATTTAGCGAATTTACTTTCCCTAGCATTGGAATTTTTACTAAAACATCACAATTTTCGCGAACTAGTCTGCTAAGTCCATCACCCTCATTTCCTACAACTAGGGCAACTTTGCCGGATAAATTTGCATCTGCAATAGTCTCACTTGCTTCTCCAGCTAAGCCATAAATCCAAAAACCATTTTCTTTTAACAATCCTATGGTTTGGTTTAGATTTGTTACCCTAGCTACTTTGATATTGTTTATAGCTCCAGCACTTGTTTTATAAACTGTTGGGTTTACTTTTGCTGAGCGGTGTTCTGGGATAATAACCCCATCAAAACCAAAACTTTCGGCAGAGCGGATTATAGCTCCAAGATTGTGTGGGTCTTCAATTTTATCTAAAAGTATTAGTCTTTTGGCATCTTCTAGGTCATCAAGACTTGCGTACTTGTAGCTATCTACTTCAATCATGACACCTTGGTGGTTCATGTCTACATTTTCAAAAAAACTTTTGTCAACGTATTTGATTGGTATATTTTTTTTGTTTAATTTACCAATTATTTTTGCTACAATTGGAGTTTTTTGATCCATTATGTAGGCCTTATGGATTTTAAGGCCTGCATCAATAGTTTCTAAAACTGGTTTTCTGCCATAAATCTTATCCATTAGATAAGCTCCCATTTGACCCCGTCACGGGTATCTTTGATTGCTACGCCCATAGCTTTTAGCTCATCACGGATAGCATCTGCTTTTTCAAAATCTTTTTCTTTTTTGGCAATATTTCTTTGCTCGATTAAATCTAAGATTTTTGCTTCATCTATATCTGCATTTGTTTTTTGGCGGTTTTCTATACCTAAAACTTCTTCTAATTCTAGAAGCTTATCTAAAACTGCTTTTATTAGTTGCTTGCTGTTTTCTGATGAAACCTTTGTGTTAGCAAATTTTACTAGCTCAAATAATACTGTAATGGCATCTGCTGTATTTAGATCATTATCCATTACTTCAATAAATTTATTTTCAAATTCAGCAAGTTCATTTAATAGATTTTGCTCATCATCAAATAACTCAGTTTTACTAGCATTTTCTACTAAGTCTTCTAGCCTAAATACTGCGTTGTTAATTCTTTCTAATGATTTTGCTGCACCTTCTATGATTTCACGAGTGAAGTTAATTGGTTGACGGTAACTTGTTGTTAGAAGCCAAAAACGAATAATCATTAGGTCATATTCTTTTTTAATATCATGGAGGGTAAAGAAGTTTCCAAGTGACTTACTCATTTTTGTACCATCTACTTGGATCATGCCATTGTGCATCCAGTAATTTGCGAAAGTTTTTTCGTTTAGTGTTTCTGATTGGGCAATTTCGTTTTCGTGGTGAGGGAATTCTAGGTCTTCCCCACCAGCGTGAATATCAATTGTTTCTCCAAGTATTTTTTTATTCATAGTTGAGCATTCTATATGCCAACCTGGACGTCCAGCTCCCCATGGAGAGTCCCAAGAAACTTCCCCATCTATCTTTGTTTTTTTCCAAAGGGCAAAGTCTGCTGGACTTTCTTTTTTACTGGCTTGATTATTATCTAGTCTATTACTTGCTCCATGGACTAGATCTTCTAAATTTTTACCAGATAGTTTTCCGTAATTATCTGCTTTTTCTACTCTAAAGTAAACATCTCCATCAGATTCGTAAGCTGCACCTTTTTCTACAAGTCCTGCTACAAATTCTATAATCTCATCCATCACTTCTGTAGCTCTTGGGTGGATGGTGTTAGCCTCATCAAGGTTTAAATCATTAGCATCTTCCATATAAGCCTTGATATATCTTTCAGTTACTTCTTTGGTAGTAATATTTTCTTCGATGGATTTGTTAATTATTTTATCATCAACATCTGTAAAGTTTACTACATAGGTAATGTCAAAGCCTCTATATCTAGCATATCGTCTAAAGGTATCAAATACTACTAGAGGTCTTGCATTTCCAATGTGCATATAATCATAAACAGTGGGCCCACAGACATACATCCTGATTTTGTTTTCTTCTATCGGTACAAATTCTTCTGTTTTTCTTGTGAGCGTGTTATGAATTTTCATTTTAAAAATTTTCCTTTACGTAATTTAATCTTTCTGCTACTTTTTCTTTGCCCATTAAAATCATCACATTTGATAAGTCTGGGCCGTGTACTGATCCTGTGATAGCTGCTCTAATTGGGAACCATAGGCTCTTTCCTTTGATTCCTGTTTCTTTTTGCAGAGTTTTCATGATTGATTTGGCAAAATCAGCATCAATTTCATCTACTTCGTCTAATTTTTCTAAGTAAGCATCTACTAACTTTTTGCTATCTTCTTCTTTTAATACTTCACTTGCTTCTTCTTCCCAATTCACTTTATCATCATCTAAGAAGAAGTTTTGTGATAATTTTGGTGCATCAGAGAATTTATCAATGGCTGATTGCCATGTTTCTGCAAGTAAATTTAAATTTTCATCTGAATAATTCTCATCAATCATTCCAGATTCTACCATAAAAGGTTTGATTTCTTTTGCAAGTTGTTCAACTGATAGATCACGCACATAATGACCGTTTACCCAGTCTAGCTTTCTCTTATCAAAAACAGCACCAGTTTTATTTACCCTATCAAAATCAAATTGTTTTGCTAATTCTTCTATAGTAAAGATTTCTTCTTCACTATCTGGTGACCATCCTAATAAGCTTAAGAAGTTTATAAGTCCTTCTGGTGTATATCCTTCTGCTATAAAGTCTTCTACCATACCATCACCATTACGTTTTGAATATTTTTTGTGGTCTTCATTTAGTACGGTTGGTAGGTGGATATATTCTGGTGCATCCCAGCCGAAGGCTTCATATAGGTAAACGTGTTTTGGAGTTGATGAAATCCATTCGTCACCACGAACTACATGGGTAATTTTCATTGCATTGTCATCTACAACTACTGCAAAGTGGTAGGTTGGGTAGCCATCACGTTTGATAAGAACTTGATCATCCATATCATCTGTATTAAAGGTAATCTTACCTTTTATTTTATCTTCAAATGAGATGTCACGGTTTTGTGGAAGTTTTAGTCTAACTGTATATTCTTCTCCATTTGCCACTCTTTGTTTTGCTTCTTCTAGTGGAATAGATCTACAAAGTCCGTCATATCTTGGTGTGAGACCATCTGCTTTTTGTTGTTCACGTACTTTATCGATTCTTTCTTGAGAGCAGAAGCAGTAGTAAGCCTTATCTTCTTCGATTAATTTTTCTATATATTCATTGTAAATGCCTGCTTCAACCCTTTCAGATTGGATGTATGGACCGTATTCACCTTTTTCGGTTACATTTCCATCTTCATCAAGCATTACACCCTCATCTATTTCGACACCTGACCAGTCTAGGGCCTTTAATAAGTTTTCCAAGGCTCCTTCTACAAATCTGGTTCTATCAGTATCTTCTATTCTTAAAATCATTGTTCCATCTGTATGTCTTGCATATAAATAATTAAATAATGCAGTTCTAAGTCCACCGATGTGTAAATATCCGGTTGGAGATGGAGCAAATCTTACTCTAACATCACTCATGTTAACTCCTTATTTTCTCAAATTTTGTCATTTTTAAAATTTATTTTAGATAATGAAAGGGAGTGCAAAACACTCCCTTCCCAACTTAACTTATTTAAGTATAACACGGTATACTCTAAAAATCAACTTTGTCAATAAATATTTTTAATAAGTCCTATATTTGCTATATATTTTCTGATGGATTATCCCACGCAGTAATTTCATCTAAATATGGCCTTAGTTCTTTTATATCACTTGGATTAAATACTGGGTCCTTGCCCTGTTTTAATTGCTTTTGATAGTCATAATAAGTAGCGACCGCACATCTACCAATTACCATCAAGATAAATAGATTTATAATAGCCATTATCCCCATAAAAATATCGCCTGTATTCCAAACTATAGAAAAGTCTCCTATTGATCCTAAAAATACAAAGCTTAGTACCATAAACCTATAAATAGCTAGCTCTTTTTTACCTAAATTCATGGATAATATATTATTTTCTCCATAATAGTAATTACCTATTATAGAAGAAAAAGAAAACATCAGCACACAAAAAGTTAGGAAATGTTGGGCCCATGGACCTATTTCTGTAGCCAAGGCTGCTTGAGTTATGTCAAGGCCTTGTAAGTTAGGATTCAAATAAACTTCCTCTCCTGCTAGGATAATTACAAAGGCTGTTGCTGAACAAATTAAAATACTATCAAGGTATACGCCAAGAGCTTGGATAAGCCCTTGCTTAGCTGGGTGGGAAACATCTGCAACCGCTGATGCATTTGGTACAGCACCCATACCGGCTTCATTTGAAAACAAGCCACGCTTTACCCCATTTAAAATTGCAGTTCCAAAAAGACCGCCAAAGCCTGCCTTTAAATTAAAAGCATCTTCAAATATTATAGTAAACATAACTGGGACTTTTGTAATATTCGTAATTAAAACAAATATTACAAGGCCTATATAAGCTATAGCCATAACTGGTACTACAAGAGAAGTAATCTCTGAAATTCTTTTTATCCCACCAAATATAACAAAACCAACAACAACCATAACAATAAGGCCAAGTATCCACGGACTTGTACTAAATGAATTTGCAAATCCTGATGCAATAGTATTTGATTGCATGGCATTGAACATAAAACCATAAACTATACATATAATTATAGAAAATAATTTTGCTAGATGGGGTCTCTTCATTGTTTTATTTATGTAAAAAGCTGGTCCACCCTTAAAGGCTCCGTCTTCACTTTCTTCTTTAAAAATTTGTCCTAAGGTATTTTCTACAAAGGCAGATGCCCCACCTATAAGAGCTGTAATCCACATCCAAAATATGGATCCAGGCCCTCCTACAGAAATTGCTGCTGCAACTCCAACTACATTTCCTGTTCCAATGTGACTAGCTGCAGAAATAGTAAAGGCCTTAAAGGGCGAGATTGCATTTTCATCCTTAGGTTTTGCAGTAATAAGATTTTTGGCATGGCCAATATTTGTTATCTGTCCAGCCTTTATTTTGAAGGTAAAATAAATACCTAGTCCCAGTAATAGGGGAATGAGTATCCATGTGTAAAGTAAGTCACCAGCTAAGCTGGTAAGTTTTCCAAAAGTTTCCATAATTCTCTCCTAAATTCACCTATCTTACGCTTTTCTAAAATAGATTGTTAACAATTTACAATGTTTAAAATAGATTAGCCTATATTATATCAATAAGTTTTATAAAAATACAAGCACAAATTTATTTTAACCTAAGTCTTCGCTATGTAATCTTTTATCTAAAATGAGCGGGATTTTTAACAAATAAAAAACTCACAAAGACAAAAGTTTTCGTGAGTTTTTTATTATTTAATATTAACCTGCAATACTAAATGTATCATCATACATCAATGATAAGGATGGGATAACCAATCCACCTAATATATTTGCCACTAGAATTATAAAGAAATTTCTAAGGGCCATAAGGTTAAATTCTCCTGCTAAAAAGAAGAAAAAACTATCCGCGATACTATGTTCAAATCCTGATAATACGAATGTCATAATTGAAATAAATATTGCTAAGTATTTACCTACTTGATAGCGATTATATTTAAACTGATGAACTGCATTTGTAACAAACATATTACAGAAAAACGCCAATATAAATAACGATTGTGGCGTATCATTTAATTTTACACCTGTTTTTAGCTGGGCTTGTTGAATCAAAGCTGGTCCAAATCTTGTTTGGCGCATAAGCATAGCTATTGCAAAGGTTCCTATCAAATTTCCTATTAGAGCTATAAATAATTTTTTAGTGTACTCTTTTTTATCATAGTAGAAAAGATATCCTACCATTCCTGTAAATAAACTATATTGTAAACTTAAGATTATAAAAAGAGCTCCAGCAAATAAAAATGCTCCTAGATAAGGGTTGTCTACAGATAATAAAACTGTTCCACCAAAGCCAACCATTACACCACCCATGATGGCATAAATTATTGATTTGTGGTCATAAGTTCTTTTACGAGATGTGCTCATATATTTCCTCTATTTCTTCTTGTGACCTATTTTCTTCTATAAATAGGCCTTTAATATTATTTTTATAAGGGCCGTCTTCTACTTTTATATTACTATTTAAATATTCTACCACATATCTAACTGTAGCTGCCACCCCATTTTTAAGTGCGTTTTCATCTAAATCAAACATGGTACTATGCAAGGCTGCACCTGAACCTAACTCTTCATTTTTTATTCCAAGCATTAAATAAAGTCCTGGCCATTGGGCAGTGTAAACTGCAAATGAATCTGAGCCCATGGAAGGTTGTGCGGTTACAACAAATTCATCTCCCAGCTCATCTCTCATTACCTCTTTAGCAAAATCTGCTAATTTTTCATCATTTATAATTGGAAAATGTGGTCTTGTATAAGAATTAAAAACTACCCTGCAATTATGGGCTTTTACTTTATTAATTATTAGTTGTTGAAATTCTCTATAAAATTTATAGCCAACTTCTTTTCTATCAAAAAATCTCACACTTCCCTTAAACCTAAGTTTGTCAGGGATTTGGTTAAATTGATTACCCATTTCCACTACTCCTATAGAATAGGTCATAGGTTCAAATGGGGAAAATTTATTCATACGAAGTGATTTTAACTCATTATAAATGTCTACAAAACAATCTAGGGGATTGTTTGCCTTATAAGGGCGAGACCCGTGGCCACTTTCTCCCTTGATTGTTATATCAAACATCATTGATCCAGCATTTATCCCGCCAGATTTGATGGCCATTACTCCAGAATCATAATCTGGAGCAACGTGGATGGCAAAGCTAGTATCTATATCTATTTCATTTTTACCCAAATATGCCATTAAATATTTATAATTAGCTCCTGTTTCTTCACCACGTTCAAAGCAAAATATAACTCTTCCTGCAAAATCATCCCTGTTTTCATATAAAATTCTAGCTGATGTAAGGGCCATAGATGTATGTCCATCATGACCGCAAGCATGCATAACGCCAAAATTTTTACTTTTTACAAGACGTTCGTTTTTTAAATTTTTGTCAGGCTCTATAAATGGTAAAGCATCTAAATCTGCCCTGATTATAATAGTTTTTGGATCATCAGACTCTTTATTTCCTTCTATAAGTCCTAGGATGCCACCATTTTCTATTTCTACATAGTCGATACCAATTTTTTCTAGTTCATCTTCTACAAGTTTTACTGTTTGGTCTTCTAGGCTAGATAACTCGGGATTTTCGTGCATCCTACGTCTGATATTTACTGTATAATCAAAAAGTTCTTCGGCTTTCTTTTTATACATTATTTATACATTCCTAATTTTTCTGCTAATTCATCTATTTGATCAATTAGTGAACCTATAAAGGCAACTGTTTCAGAAATTGGTTTTGTAGTTGTCATATCAACTCCAGCAGCACTTGCAAGTTCTATCGGACTTACTGATCCACCAAGTTTTAGAACTTCTATCCAATTTTCACGGTCTTTGTCCGTTCCATTTACAATTTTATCTGAAATGATTGTTCCTACAGAAAGTCCAGCTGAATAAGTGTAAGGATAAAGTCCCATGTAATAGTGTGGTTGGCGCATCCAAGTTAGCTCTGCTCCCTCTACTAATTTTACAGAATCTCCCCAAAATTCTTCTAATTTTTCAGTAAATAATTGGTTTAAATCATCTGTGCTTAGATTTTCACCAGCTTCTACTTTTCTATAAACTTCACGTTGGAAAGCTGCTTCTATAAAGTGAGTTACAAAATTATGGTAGTAAGTTTTTGAAATCATGGTTGATAAAACCCAAAGTTTTTCACGGTCATCTTTGGCTTTATTTAATAAAAATCTTTCCATAGTGATTTCATTAGCAGTTGATGGTGCTTCTACAAAGTACATGGACATATCGTTGTTTAAGGCATTTTGAGTATTATTTGAATAGTAAAATTGTCCAGCATGACCTAATTCGTGAGCTAAAGTCATTACTTGACTCATTTTATTATTGTAAGTTGTCATTATAAATGGATGTGATCCATAAGGTCCTGCTGCAAAGGCTCCAGTTCTTTTTCCAATATTTTGCGCATAGTCTATCCATCTTTCATCAAAGGCACGGTTTAAAACTTCTACGTATTCTTCGCCAAGATTTGAAAGCCCTTCTACAATATATTCACGAGCTTGGTCAATAGAAACTTCTGGTTCATATTCTGGATCTATAGAAAGTTTTAAGTCAGCATAAGTCATTTCATCTAGACTGTAGATTTTTTGAATGATTTTTGCATACTTTCTCATATGAGGAGCCAGTTCTGCCATAATTGTGTCGATGTGGTTATCATAAATTTCTTTATCTATATCTTGGCGGGATAATAAATAGTCAAAAACCGAATCATAACCTCTAATATCTGATAGGCGTTTTTCATTTTCCACGTGAGTTACATAAACAGATGCATCTGAGTTTTGGTATTTTCTTAAAACATCGTGGTATCTTTTAAAAGCATCACGGCGCAAATCATCCCTAGGGTCAGCTTCTAAAAACTCTTCAAAAGTATTGTGGTTTAAAATTATTTTTTCACCATCATATTCAAAATCTTCAAAGGCCATATCTCCATAGCGGATATCAGCATAAGATTTATATGGAGCATCAAAGGTTGGCACAAGATTTGCCAAAACTTTTTCTGTTTCATCAGAAAGTAAATATTTTGAATTAGCAATTACTCTTTCTAGGTAATATTTATATTCTGGATGGTTCTTTTTAGCTTCTTCTAGTAAATTTGTATCTGTTTTTGCAAGCATTGATTCAAAAAAGCTTAGATTTGCATCAATTTTACTCATTTCATTTACAAAATTTGCAAATCTTTTCATAACTTTTCCATCAGTTGTATCAACCTCTGTTGTAATACTTGCAAAAGTTGCTAGCCTATCAGTTAAGGCTCTAATCTCACCGTAGGCTTCTAGGGCCTCATAGATTTGATCAGCTGAATTTAAAGATTTATATTTATTTGTAAAATCATCTGATAGACTCTTTAGCTCATCTAAGCTATCTAGGAAAACTTCATCATTTTCAAAAAGTTCTTCTATAGCCCAAGTTTCATTTATATTAACTTCATGTCTATTTTTCATGATTACCTTCCTTAATAATTATTTATACATTTATATGTATTTTATTTTACCCTAAAAATGCTAAAGGTATAATGACATAAGGAGGATATTATGAATAAAAGAATAGAAAACTTTGCAAAACTTGCAGTGGAATTTGGTGTAAATGTCAAAGCTGGTGAAGATGTAATAATCAATGCTCCAGTAGAGAACCCAGATTTAGCAAGACTTATAACCAAAGCAGCCTATGAAAAAGGTGCTAGAAATGTATCAATTGATTGGCGCGATGATGCTATTACAAGATTAACTTATGAAAATCAAGACCAAGAAACTCTAAACGAAGTTCCAGATTGGAAAATAGAAAAATTAAGATATCAAATAGCCAATAAAAAATCAAATAGAATTTCAATCTATGCTGAGGACCCAGACCTACTAAACGGCCTAGATGAGGCTAAAATCTCAGAAGCTATCAAGGAAAATTCTATAAAAACCAAAGAATTTGTAAAATACTCCATGAATGATATAGTAAGTTGGCTAGTAATCTCAGTTCCAACAAAAAAATGGGCAGCAAAGGTATTTCCAGATTTAAGCGAAGATGAAGCCTACAACAAATTATGGGAAACCATCTTAGATGTCAGCCGTGTAGAAGAAACTTGGGAAGAAACCAAGTCAAATTGGACAAAACACATTGAAACTCTAAACGAAAAAGCAACTTATTTGAACGACCACCAATTTGATAAAGTTCATTACGAATCTAAAAATGGTACAGACCTTTGGGTAAAACTTCCAAAAGACCATATTTGGACATCAGCAGGATCCAAAAATGAAAAAGGCGATCCATTTATTCCAAATATGCCAACAGAAGAAGTATTTACAGCTCCCCAATATGATGGCGTAGACGGAACACTTTTTGCAAGCAAACCATTAGTTTACAACGGCGTAGTCATAGATGAATTTAATTTTACTTTTGAAAATGGAAAAGTAATAGACTTTGATGCTAAAAAAGGCAAGGACACACTAGCAAAAATGCTAGAAAGTGATGAAGGTAGTAAGTATTTAGGAGAAATTGCCCTAGTGCCTTTTGATAGCCCAATTAGCAATTCAAATATATTATTTTTTAACACCCTATTTGACGAAAACGCCTCCTGCCACTTTGCTTTAGGAAAAGCATATCCAACATGTGTAGTAGGTGGAGCAGATCTTAAAGATGACGAATTAAACAATCGTGGAATAAATGATTCCCTAATCCACGAAGACTTTATGGTGGGAACAAGTGATTTAAAAATCACTGGCTACAAAGATGATAAAGAGTTTCCAATCTTTGAAAACGGAAATTGGGCAGTATAAGATTTTATAATATAAATGGCTTAGATAATACTCTAAGCCATTTTTTATATGCAGATTTTCATGGATTTGTTATACTTATTTATAGATATTTTATTAAAAGATAAAAATTTATATACTTAGGGGGTAAGGAAAATGACAAGTGAAAGTGACATAAAAATTATAGGAAGAAAAACTGATGAAAAGCTAAAAGATAATAACGATGCTTTAGAAAAAACCGCTCAAATTCTATTGGATGAGGGCTTGGTAAAAGATTCTTACATAGAGGCGATAAAGGAGCGAGAAAAAGCTTTCCCAACAGCTTTAGAATTTGAAAACTACTCCATAGCCATACCTCACACTGACCCATATCATGTCAACTCAGAAGCTATGGTAGTTAATATTCTAGAAAAATCTGTTAAATTTGAACAAATGGCTACTGAAGGACTTTATACAGATGTAGATATAATTGTTATGCTTGCTATAAAAAATAAAGAAAAGCAAGTCCCATACCTTAAAGCACTTATAGAAACATTCCAAGATAAAGAAAAGGTTAACACATTATTAGAAAGTGAAAATAATGATATAATAGAGGAAAGATTTAAAAATTATTTAAAGGAGAGTATATAAAATGAAAAAAATCTTAGCAGCATGTGGAGCAGGAATAGCAACATCAACAACAGTAATTTCAAAGATTAAAAATCTTTTGGATGAAAACGGCTATCAAAACCAATATTCTATCAAGCAAATCAAGGTAAGTGAAGCTCCAGGCTTATCTAGTGATGCGGACTTTTTAATATCTACTACTGCAAAACCTAGCAACCTAGAATGCGATTTTGTATCTGGCATTCCTTTTTTAACAGGTATGGGCAAAGAAGCTGTTGAAAAAGAAATCCTAGATTTAATGGAAAAATAAGGAATAAAATATGACCTATGTAGTTGGATTTTTTGACTGGCTCCAAGGACTTGGAGTCTCTGTATTTATGCCTCTTGTAATCCTTATTTTGGGTTTAATCTTTGGGCTAGGTTTTTCAAAGAGTTTAAAAGCAGGACTTACAGTTGGTATTGGCTTTGTCGGGCTAAACCTTGTTATCAACGAATTACTAGGTACTTCCCTATCTCCAGCTGTGCAAACCATGGTGGAAAAATATAATTTAGCCCTATCTGTAATAGATGTAGGTTGGCCAGCAGCTGCAGCCATTGCTCTAGGATCTAGGATAGGGGTTTTAATCATACCACTAGGAGTTGCTGTCAATTTTATTATGCTTCTAACAAATACAACCCAAACTCTAAATGTAGACATCTGGAACTACTGGCACTTTGCCTTTACTGGAGCATTAGCAGCCATTTATACAGGAAGTTTTGCTGTTGGTATAATTACTGCAATTATAAATATGATTATTATAATGGTTTTAGCAGATATTACTGCTGGTAAGGTTGAAGAATCTCTAGGCATACCTGGCGTATCTCTACCTCATGGTTTTTCTACTTCTTATGCACCAATTGCTATGGCTTTTAACTGGCTAATAGATAAAATTCCAGGAGTTCGTGATATTGATTTTAATTTTGAAAATTTAAGAGAAAAAATTGGTATCCTGGGAGAGCCAATGATGATAGGTACTATAATTGGTGTAGCCATCGGAATAGTTGCAGGCTATGACCTTTCTGGTATCTTAGGCCTTGGAATTTCTCTTGGAGCAGTTTTAGTTTTAATTCCAAAAATGGCAGCCATGCTTATGGAAGGACTTGAGCCAATTAGTGAGGCTGCTGGGGAATTTATCAAAAAGCGTTTTTCAAACAGGGGAAAAATGTATATTGGTCTTGACTCAGCAATAGGAGTTGGCCACCCAGTAACCTTGACTGTTGCTTATTTACTAATGCCTCTTGCCCTAATCCTTGCAATAGTGTTACCAGGCAATAAGGTGATGCCATTTACAGACTTATCAGTACTACCATTTATGATTCTTTTAATAGCGCCAATTGTAAATAATAATGGTTTTAGAACCTTATTAATAGGTATAATTTTTCTAGTATTCGGTTTATACATATCAACAGATCTTGCTCCACTCATAACCCAAGCGGCTATGGATGTTGGCTTTCAAATGCCAGATGGAGCTAATATGATATCCTGTTTAAGTGATGGAGCAGGACCTTTGACATGGCTTTTGGTAAATATAAATCATTTTGGCATCCTAGGTATAGTACTTGCATCTATACTTGCAATTATTCTAGCTATTTGGAATAGAAAAAGAATTATAAAAGAAGCTAGCTTATTAGAAAATAATTAATTATGTGCTTTAATTATAAACCCAAAAATTATAACTTTGATATTAATATAATGGGATATATTTACCTAATCTTTGCTATTATATCTTCGTTTTTAATTATAAATCAGATTTATATAATTCTTGCTATCTTGGCCTTTATAGTTTCTATTTATAATTTTTATAATAGAATCATAGGCAAGAAACATCCCTATAAGATATGTTTTAACCAAGATTCTATAGAATTTTATGCCAAAGATAAGATAGATAGCTTTGATTATGAAGAAATAAAAAAATTCTACTTAAAGCAATATTCAATAGACGTTGAAACTTACCTGTGGATTCAAACTATTGATAATCAAAAAAATAAGTTTTATATTAACTTATCCAAATTTGAAAATAATAAAGAATTGCTAGACGAGTTACTTAAATTAAAAACTAACTAACAAAAAACCAGCCCTAGTGAGGGCTGGTTTTATTTTCATATTTTAGCCATTGTAAGCTTCTTCATCTACAAATAAATATACATTTGGATGTAGGTGAAGGAAACTTGCTGGGAATTCTGGATAGATTGTATCTTCTTCTAATAGTCTTTTTACAGCTTCATGTTTATTTTTACCACTTGCCATTACTACTAGAGTTTTTGCATCAAAGGCATCGGCCATTCCCATTGATACTGCATATTTTGGCACGTCATCTTCACTTTCAAAGAAACGTGAATTCGCTTTAATTGTTTCATCTGTTAGTTTGATAATAGATGTTCTTTGGTTTAGTTTTTGATCTGGCTCGTTAAAGGCTAAGTGGCCATTTGGTCCTATACCTAAAATTTGAACATCACGTGGACCAAAGTCATCTAGTAATTGGTCGTATTCTTTGGCATATTTTTCATCTGCTTCTGGGGCAAAAGGCAAGTGAGTTTTACTTTTGTCGATGTCAACGTGGTTAAATAACCTGTCATTCATAAAATATTGGTATGACTGGTCATTGTCTTTATCAATGCCTACATACTCATCAAGGTTTACAGAACTTGCATATTTAAAGCCAATTTCACCATCTTTATTTGCTTTTATTAAATTTTTATATAAACCTTCTGGTGTAGATCCTGTTGCTAGGCCAAATTTTAATTGTGGTTTATCTTGCATTAGGCTTATTACGAAGTCTGCTGCTTTTCTACTCATTTCATCATAGTCTTTGCTTACTATTACTCTCATTTTTCCCCCTAAATATTAATTTTCTAATTAATATTTTGATACTCTGCTACAATTTTGTCAAATAATTTTTCGCGTTCCGCTTTTTTTATACCCGTATATTTTTCGATTGCTTTTTCAATTGAATTTTGATTTATAAATTCTTTGATTTCAAGAGCCTTATCATCGCTTTGCTCATCGTATTTAAAAGCATAGGCGATGGCTTTGGCAAGATTATCAAATGGCATATCATTGTCGTAAGCTTTGATAGCAGGTGCTACTAGTCTATCTTTTTCTCCTAGTTTTCTAACTGGATCACGCCCCACTCTCTCAATTGTATCGTGGGATGCTGTTTTTATAAATCTATTTAGTTTGCTTTCTTTAAAGCTTTCTAACTCATCTTTATCTAGGCCATATTCTTTGATTAAAACATTACCTGATTCTGTCATAAGATTTTTTACATCTCTAAGGATATTTTCATATTCAAAGGCTTCATTCATCATTGTATAGCCTTTATTATAACCAAAGTAACTTGTTGCAGCATGAGCTCCATTTACTAGAACTAGAAGGATAGGTACGCTTTTAGGTCGTGGTTATACTTACGAAAAAGCTATGGAAGAATTAGCTGGAGTAACTTTAGAGTCAGTTGTCATTGCCAAAAGAATGGGAGAAGCTATTACAGTTTTAGCTGATAAAGGAGAGGTGGAAAAAGACCAGTTCCCACTTTTAATGCATATCTATGACATAATTGCCAATGGTGCTAAGTTAAATATTCCATGGGATAAATTTAACCAAGAAGACTTAGATAACTAAGTTAAAAGAGGAAGAAATGGAAAAAACACAAGTAAATACAAAAAAATCTTCTGGATTTCAAGCTAGATTTCAGAAGTTTGGGGGCTACCTGTCGAGGATGGTAATTCCAAACATCGGTGCTTTTATAGCCTTTGGTCTTATCACAGCAATTTTCTTAGAAACTGGCTGTCATCCAAATGAAAGAATAGCCCAATTAATAGACCCACTTTTAAAAAGCCTTTTACCAATCCTAATAGGTTATTCTGGTGGAGAGCTTGTCCATGGTAAAAGAGGGGCTGTCGCAGGAGCTCTGGCTACTTTTGGTCTAACAGTAGGTTCTGATGTAGCAATGTTTTTAGGAGCTATGATTATAGGTCCATTAGGTGGATGGATTATCAAAAAATTTGACCAAGCTATAGATGGCAAGGTAAGAGAAGGTTTTGAAATGATAGTAGATAACTTCTCCCTTGGTATTATAGGTGGGATTTTTTGTATCCTATCATTTTTATTTATAGAGCCAATTATGGAAACTATAACTGCAGGCCTTGCAAGTGGTGTGATCTGGGTAATGGACCATAAATTACTTCCTTTATCAGCAATTTTTATAGAGCCTGCCAGAGTTTTATTTTTAAATAACGTAATCGACCATGGGATACTTGCTCCAATCGGCCTAGAACAAGTAGCAAGCCAAGGTTTTTCACCATTATTTATGATTATTCCAAATCCAGGGATCGGTCTTGGAATCTTACTTGCTTATTGGTTTTTTGGTAAAGGAGAGATGAAAGAAGCAGTACCAGGAGCTTTAATCATCCACTTTTTTGGAGGAATCCACGAAATATTTTTCCCATATGTATTAGCAAATCCACTTTTAATCCTAGCTGATATTGCAGGTGGTATTGCAGCAATCATTACCATGCAAATTACAAATTATGGACCAGTATATACTCCATCACCTGGATCTATTATTTCAGTTATTGCTATGACTCAAAAAGGAAAATATATAGGAGCATTCCTCACAGTTGGTGTCAGCGCCTTAGTAACCTTCCTTGTAGCATCTATCTTTGTAAAAAGATATTATAAGGGTTATGTAGAAGAAGCACCTAGTGGAGCGGGTGTATTTAATATCAATAAAATAGAAAATAATGGTACTATAAGCGGTCCAATTAAGAAAATAGTTGTAGCATGTGATGCTGGCATGGGATCCTCAGCTATGAGTGCGTCATCTCTTAGAAAGAAATTAAAAGAAGCAGGCTATAATATAGAAGTAGTTCACACAGCCCTACAAGATATACCAAATGATGCAGATATTGTAGTAACTCACAAAGAACTTACAAATCTTGCTATGAAAGCAAAACCAGAAAAATATCATATGTCTATCTCCTCCTACATAAACCCACCAGAATTTGCTGATGTGGTAGATGTAGTTAGAAAAAATAATGACGGGGTCCAAAAAACTGTCTCAGAACAAGAGATTACAAGTTATCAAACAAAAGATATAGATACTGCTAAAAATACAAATGAAGTCCTAGCCTTAGAAAACATCATAATCACTGATGATATAAAAACTCGTACTGAGGCTCTAGAAATTATTAATGACCACTTTGTAGCAGGTGGCTATGCTACAAAAAGATATCTTGAAGGCATGATAAAAAAAGAAAAAGAATTTGATACAAATATAGGCAACGGCCTAGCTATCCCACATGGATCAGTTGATTATAAAGACGAAATCTTAAAAACAGGGCTAGTAGTCCTAGTCTGCAAAAATGGTATCAAATGGAATGATGAAGATGTTAATTTAATTATAGGTATAGCAGGTAAAGGCGACGAACATCTAGATGTACTTGCTAAGCTTGCAACAGAATTTGATACAAAAGAAAAGGTTGATCAATTTATAGCCCTTAATGATAGGGTCAAAATGAAAAACATCCTAGAAAATACTGAAAATTAAATATTAGTTTACAAATAAAAAAGCAAACCAATAAGGTTTGCTTTTTGTTATTTATTTTAGTAGTTAAATCTTGCTAGTTCGAAGTAGTCTTGTGGGTGAGCACATGCTGGACAGATTTTTGGTGCTTCTTTTCCTTCATATAGGAATCCACAGTTACCACACATCCAAACAACTTCTTCGTCTTTTTTGAATACTTTATCATTTTCGATATTAGCTTTTAGTGCTTTGTATCTTTCTCTGTGAGCTTCTTCTACTTTTGCGATGTTTCTAAATGCGCTTGCGATTTCTGGGAAACCTTCTTCTTCAGCAACATCTGCAAATGATGGATACATATTTTCTGCTTCATCATTTTCTCCATCGATAGCACCTTGAAGGTTTGTAACAGTATCGTGCCATACTACTGGCCATTTTGTATAGTTTTCGTTTAATTCGATATCTTCTAATTTGTATTCTTCTCTTAAAAATTTAAAGAATCTTGCAGCGTGTTCTCTTTCATTCATAGCTGTTTCTTCAAAAATTCTTGAGATTTGAACGTATCCTTCTTTTTTAGCAACTTTTGCTGCTAATGTATATCTCATATTTGCTTGGCTTTCACCAACAAATGATGTTATTAAATTTTGTGCTGTTTTTGTTCCTTTTACTGACATATGTATATCCTCCTGGAATTATATTTTTTATGTACTTTCTATAATGATTATATAATTAGAAACAATCTTTGTCAAATTTTATATAAAATAATTTAGTTAAGTAAATAATGATTATCATTATTAAATGATTTATCTCACTAAACTAAAACCTCTCTAAGATCAGAGAGGTTTTAATTATCGCCAGATATTTGCTGGATATTCTTTATTTTTTAACATTTCTTGAAATTCTTCTTGGGCTGGCACTAAGTCTTCCTTATAGGTAATTCCTATCCACTTATCATTGGTTGGAAGGATAGTCACATCTGCCTTATTTTCTTCTAAAATTTTAGCTATCATTTCTGGTAGAACATATTCTGCTGTACTTAAGTTTTCTTTATTTTCTTCCAAATACTTTTCAAAGTATTTTTCACACATATCTAAAAATTCAGGAAAAGTCGCCCACATATTCATAGAAACTATGGTATCTAAGTTTAATAAATCACTAGCTAGATTTTCTTTGCTGGATATTTTGCCATCTTCTCCTAGTGTTATTTCGTGGGTTTCTATTATTTTTACTAGTTTATTTTCTTCATTACCTACAGAAACTCCACGGGTTACGCTACCATTGTCTGATAGGGTATTTTTTAGTTTATAGCCTGCCATAGCAATCTGAAGCTTATCTGGTGTTTGATTTTCTGGGTTATTTAAAAACTCATAAAAGTCTTTAAATACTTGTTTACCATAATAATCATCTGCATTTATTATTAAAAATGGCTCATCTACCAATTCTTTGGCAGCTAAGACTGCATGGACTGTCCCCCATGGCTTAGTGCGATCTGCTGGTACTTGATAATCTTTAGGTAAATCTAGGGTCTGATAGGCATAGTCTACTTCGATTATTTTTGAAATCCTATCACCAATTACTTCTTTAAAATCTTTTTCTATGTCTGGTCTTATAATAAAAACAACTTTATCAAAACCAGCTTCTTTGGCATCATAGATAGAATAATCGATAATGGTATAGCCATTGTCATCCATTTTTGCAAGCTGCTTAATCCCTGCTCCATACCTTGATCCTATACCCGCTGCCATAACTACTAATGTGGTTTTCATATTTTTTCCTTTCCTTCATAGCCTTGAGGATTCATTTTTTGCCATCTCCAAGTATCCTGGCACATCCTGTCAATATCGTATTTTGCCTGCCAATCTAATACTTTTTTGGCCTTGGAGGCATCTGCAAAGGACTTATCTATATCACCTTCTCGTCTGCCCTCTATTTTATAAGGGATTTTTCTGCCAATTACTTTTTCAAAGGCTTTTATAACATCTAAAACAGAGTATCCTCTGCCAGTAGCAAGGTTTACTATCTCAACTCCAGCTAATTTCTCAATATTTTCCACAGCTTTTACATGGCCACGGGCTAGGTCTACTACATGAATATAGTCTCTTACTCCTGTACCATCATGAGTTTTATAATCATCACCAAAAACGTGGACACAATCAAGCTCACCCACTGCCACTTGAGAAATATAAGGCAGCAAGTTATTTGGAATCCCTTGTGGGTCTTCCCCAATCAATCCTGACTTGTGAGCTCCTATTGGATTAAAATATCTTAGCAAAACAACTTTAAAATCTGGATCTGCTGTATGTAGGTCTGTCATTATTTGCTCCATAAAAGACTTACTCCATCCATATGGATTGGTACAAAATCCCTTTGGAACATCCTCTGTAATTGGAGTTTTTTCTGGATCGCCATAAACAGTTGCTGATGAGCTAAAAATGATATTTTTGCACCCTACTTCTTCCATGGCATTTAATAAACTTAGGGTACCTGTAATATTGTTGTGGTAGTATTTTAGAGGATTTTTGACAGATTCTCCAACAGCCTTTAGGGCTGCAAAATGTATTACAATATCTATTTTTTCATCTATCAAAACTTTTTTCAAAAATTCTGTATCAAGTATATCAGCCTTATAGAAAGTAAGCTTTTTGCCAGTTATTTCCTCTACCCTATCTAGGGCTATCTTTGAAGAATTGGATAGGTTATCATAAACAATTACATCATAGCCATTTTCTAAAAGCTCAACGCCTGTATGACTACCAATATATCCTGCTCCTCCAGTTAATAAAACTCGTTTTTTCATAAATTCTTCTCACTTTTTTTGCATATTTTCCAAACTTATCCTTATTATAGGTATTATAAAATCTTATGTCAACAAAGCCAAAAGTCTACTATATATTAGTATACGATATTTATTTATAAATATTTTAACAATGATGCAACTGGGTATATAATAGTAGTGAAGAATAAAGTTTTAGGGAGGAATATAATGAAAGTTGATTACACAAATATAGGCTTAGAAAACCTTGATAAGTACGAAGAAAAAGCTCTAAAATCATTTGATACTCTTATGGATGGATCAGGAGAGGGAGCAGACTTTCTAGGATGGGTTGATAGACCTATTAATTATGATAAAGAAGAATTTGAAAGAATAAAAAAAGCCGCAGCAAAAATCCAAGCTAACAGTGATGTTTTAGTTTCAATAGGTATAGGTGGGTCTTACCTAGGTATAAAAGCAGTTGACTTTGCCCTTGATAATTACTTTGGCTCAAATAAAAAAGTAAAAATTATCTACGCTGGCCACCAATTATCAGGCCAATATATGTCAGAGCTTTTAGATTATCTAAAAGATAAAGACTACTCCTTAAATGTAATCTCAAAATCAGGAACAACAACAGAACCTGCTATTGCCTTTAGATTTTTAAAAGAAGCCTTAGAAGAAAAATACGGTAAAGAAGAAGCCAAATCTCGCATCTACGCTACTACCGATAGACAAAAGGGAGCTTTAAAAGATTTAGCCACAAAAGAAGGCTATGAAACTTTTGTAGTACCAGATGATATCGGTGGCAGATTTTCAGTTATATCTGCAGTAGGGCTTTTACCACTAGCAGCAAGCGGAGTAGATATTGACGAGTTTATGGCAGGATTTGAAACAGGCCGTAAAAAATATACTAACCGTAATTTTAATAATAACGATGCTATAAAATATGCTGCAATTAGAAATATGCTCTATGAAAACGGTAAAGATATAGAAGTTTTAGTAAACTATGAGCCAAAGCTCCAGTATACAGCAGAATGGTGGAAGCAGTTATTTGCAGAATCAGAAGGAAAAGATGGAAAAGGTATCTTCCCAGCATCAGTAAATAACTCTACAGACCTGCACTCCCTAGGACAAATGATCCAAGATGGAAAAAGAAATGTATTTGAAACAGTCTTAGAGATTGAAAACTATGACAGAGATATAGATATAAAAGAAGATATAGATAATCTAGATGGACTAAATTACCTAGCAGGCAAGTCTTTAAACTATGTAAATAAACAAGCCATGGAAGGAACTACCATTGCCCACGTAAAAGGTAATGTACCAAATATTCGCTTACTTATAGAAAATGTAAGTGCTAAAACTTTGGCAGAGCTATTTTACTTTTTTGAAATTACAGTTGGAGTAAGTGGTTACATGCTTGGTATCAATCCATTTAACCAACCAGGAGTAGAAGAATATAAGACCCAAATGTTTAAATTGCTTGGCAAACCAGGCTATGAGGAAAAATGATTTAATAAAAAGGATCCATTAGGATTCTTTTTTGCTGTTAAAATTTACCTATATGCCTTATAATTAATTTGATAATGTTTTAAAAATAGAAGGGAATAGAAATAATGAAAAAAGTATCAATAATAGGTTTAGGAAATGTGGGAGCAACAGTTGCCCATACCCTAGTTGAAAGAAGACTAAGTGATAGTATTGCTTTATTTGATAAAAAAGATGGCCTAGTAAATGCTGAAATCAATGACTTCAGAGATGGTATGGTAAGACGAGATGGCAATGTAGAAATAACTGCAGGTAGCAAAAAAGACCTAGCAGATAGTGACATTATAATATTTGCCCCAGGTGATATTAGTATCTTACAAAATAATAGCGATAGGTTAGAAGAATTTAAGTACACAAGAACTTGTGTAGAAGAATGGGCTCCAATCATAAAAGATTCTGGTTTTGAAGGGATAATTGTATCTATAACAAATCCATGTGATGTTATTGCAGAATACCTACAAAAACTAACAGAACTTCCAAAAGAAAGAGTAATTGGTACAGGAACTATTATCGATACAGCAAGAATGAAAAATGCTGTAGCAAAATATGTAGGCCTTGATCCAGATTCCATAGATGGATATGTAATTGGCGAGCATGGAAACAGCCAATTTGTAGCTTGGTCAAAAGTTTCAATCGCAACCCAAGCTTTAAATAAAATCTTAGATGAGAAAAGCTTCGATCAAATAGAAGAAGCTGCTAGAATGAAGGGATTTGAAATTATCCAAGGCAAAGGCTACACATCATATGGTATAGCAAATGCTGCTACAATTATCGTAGAAACTATATTTAACGATAGCAAAACTATCCTGCCAGTTTCTTCATATTCTAGTGAAGCCGGCTGTTATATTGGCCATCCAGCTGTAGTAGGTAGACAAGGTATTATAAGAGATTTTCACTTAGAATTAGATGAAAAAGAACAAGAAAAATGGAATCACTCAGTAGAAACAATAAAAAACACTAGGCCAAATTAGTAAAAGAAAAACAAGCCCAGATAAACATAAAGGGCTTGTCTTTTTTTTTTGTAAAAATTATGCGATTTTTCCTTTTTTTCTAAGTCTAGCTGAGTTTATAAGAGCTGCAGTAGCATCACCTGTAATATTTAAAGTAGTCCTACCCATATCAAATATTCTATCAATACCTGCAACAAGGGCAATTCCTTCAACTGGAAGGCCAACTGATTGTAATATCATAGCAAGCATTATCATACCAGAACCTGGTACACCTGCTGTACCAATTGATGCAAGAGTTGATGTTAAAACAATGGTTAGAGTTTGGCCTAAGGTTAAGTCAATACCATAGCAAGCTGCAATAAATACTGCACAAACCCCTTGGTAAATTGCTGTTCCATCCATATTTATGGTAGCACCAAGTGGCAATACAAAGCTTGTTACATCATGGTCAGCACCCATCTCCTCACAACATTTCATATTAATTGGTAAAGTTCCCATGCTTGATGCCGAAGAAAATCCAAACATCATAGCTGGCGCCATAGTTTTAAAAAATTCTGATGGTTTGATACCAGCCATAGTTTTTACTGTAAATGAGTAAACAACAAGTATATGGAAAGCATAAGCAATGTATGCAACTAAAAGCACACTTGCAAGAGAGCCAATTATCATAGGACCATTTTCTGCTATAACTGGCATTAATAAAGTGAAGACTCCTATTGGAGAAAGTTTTAAGATAAGCTCCATAGCTTTCATATTTATATCATTTATAATATCAATCGCTTCAATAGCCTTAGCCTGTTTGCTTTTATCAATTAGAAGTATAGCAAATCCTAGGATAATGGCCATTACTATGATTTGAAGCATATTTGCCTCAACTATAGGAGCCAAAAAGTTATTTGGAAAGATATTTACCAAAGTATCTATCATAGATACTTCATTTTCAATAGCATACTCTAAGTCAGTAGTAGCAATAAGTGGGAAAAATCTTTTGGCAATATTGGCAAAACCTAGGCCAATTACAATTGCAAAAGCAGTTGTGAAAAAGTAATAAATTATTGTAAATATTCCAACTTCCCCTACTTTTTTAATATCTCTCATAGAGATTATTCCACCCATAATAGAAAATAAAACAATTGGTGTAACAATAAATTTCAATAAATTTAGGAATATATCTCCGATTGGTTTTACATAAGCATTTAAAATTTCAGCTTGGCTTTGCAAGAGCAATCCAAGAACAATAGCTAAAATTAGGGCAATAAAAATGTTCCTAGTTAGCTTTGATTTTTTTCTAGGTTGTTTTTCCATAAATATCTCCTTATCTTTATCTTTTCTCAAATTATATCTATTTTACTTTTTAGTATTTATTTTGTAAAGCACAAGTTAATTCTATAAGAATATAAATTATAAAAAATCGACTTCAAAATACTGTAATATATTTTGAAGTCGATTAATTAATTATCTTTATATTTATGTTATCTGAAATAGTTTTATAAATAGTATTAATGATGGTTGTTAATTTTTTATCTAATCAGCTTTATTATAAAATTTTTAAAGTTTTTATTCCGCACGGTTCTATTAAATTTAATTCCTCATCCTTAGTAAGTTCATCTGCTTTAACATATTCAAAATTATTTAAGCTAGATTTAAAACTGATATTTCTTTCTCTATACGGATTATATAGTCTTAGAATTAGACTTTCATTCTTATATGACTGTTTTAAAGTTGAAAACACAGCTTCTTCTATTTCTAAAAGAGAATAACTTTGAGGATATGAGTTATTTTTACTGATTACAAAATGATCTGTATTATCGTATATTTCTCCCCCTTGGTAAGAAATAGGCCTATTTAAAACTTCTTTTGAAAATTTATGCATTTTTAAATAATCATTTTCCAAATCGCAAATATATAATGTAGTTTCTATTTCCTTATCTAAAAGTGCATGACCCATTTGGATTTCATATACTCCAGAGGCTCTTCCAGGTCTATCATTTAAATCTGGTTTTCCTAGATAAGGAATTGACCTAAACATAGTAAAATCAATTTTATTATTATCTAAAATCTCATATTCTCTTACACCATCTGATACACCGCAAACAGTTTGATTTGACTCAAGGGCAGCAAAAGAGATCATGGGTTCAATTCCTCTAGGTTTTTCATCCCAGCCGTCTTTGATCCAATTTTTATATTTGCTATAATCAACTTCTCTAACAATTGTACCGAATTGTTGGTCTGCTATAGAATTTTTAGCTTCAATTTTAGTATCTACAACAACCCTATCCCTATGCTCAATAGCATTATTTTTTGTTTTATAACTTAATTCTATATATTTTTTAGTCTTATAGAGAGTTAATGATACATGAGAAATCAATTCTTTATCTAAAATATTAGATAATCTATTTTCTAGATTAGACGGTACTTTTCTTGCTAATTTATAACTTATATTTTGATATAAATCATTTTTGATAACTTTTATATTTGAAACTTTTCCTTCTGAAATAAATAAGTCTTTATCAGGTGAAGAATAATCATAGCTATCACCCTCATCTCCATTATCTTCAAGATATATTTTATTTATATTCGAATCACCTTCAACAATAATTTGACCATTATCTCTTATGTGAATCTTGTAAAATTCATTTTCTATAAAATTATCATTGCTTGGAACATTCCTTTTAAAGCCTTCAGAGCTTTCTTTAATATCATAGGTTTGATAACCCATAGGAAGAAGTTTATCCTTGATCAAGATCTTAGCACCATATATTTTTTTGTAAGTCTTTAAATTACTAGATGCCTCATTATTTACACCTATCTCTTTTATTGATTTAGCCAAATTTGTTTTATCTTCTTCTATTTTTATTAATTCAAAATCAACAGGCTCTCCATCTCTTTCGATAATGAAATTTTCAAATGGTGTTAGGATATTGCATGTTATATATTCTTCTCTTGTGTATGGAAGAGCATTATAAACTTGAAAACTAAATTGACTTAAACTTATTCCATCACCAATCCTTCTCATTATAGAATCAGCAAGATTTCTTGAAATATCGTCAACCTTATCGTATCTATATTCTATAAAATTATTGGTCTTATCAGAATTACACATGCCAATACTATCGTGAGCTGAGTTAAGCAACATTAATTTAAAGCATTCTTCTATTAATTCTTTTTCATATCTTAAACCAAGTTTGTAGGAAATAGCACTTAAAGGTTCTAGAAACTCTGATAGATATCTTTCTAGTCTGTTATGTTTAATTTTCAAGTCTGCTCTTGTAGAAAATATACTTTTATGAGTTCTTGAATGTTGGCCAAAGGTAAATTCTCCAGTGTAATCTACAAAACCATCTGCATTTGCAAAAACTTCATCCAATGAACTTTCTAATGAGTCTATCTCTATATCATAATTGCTATTTTGAATTATTTTTGTTATATTTTTTCTGATTGGTTTTTGATCTTCACCGTTAAATAAAATATATGGTTTTCTATTCCCAAATTTTTTTAATTTATCTACAAGTTCCTCAATGTATGATCCATCATCTTCATTCGGTGGATATGCCATAATTCCATAGTGATATAAATTAAACGCTTTAATACTTTCACCACTTGGACTAATCCAGTTAAACTCTCTATCTTTTAATAAATGATCAGCTATTCCTCTTCTAAAAAAAGCATACTTTAATCCCATTTGATTATAAATTAATGGCATTTGTTCACTCATACCAAAGCTATCTGGAAGATAGCCTATGGACTGATATCCTCCTAAATTTTTAGATTGATTTATACCAATTTGTAGATTTCTTATTAAACTTTCTCCAGAAATAACTAATGTATCACTTTGTGTATACCATGGACCTGTAATTATTTTTTCTTTAGATATAAGTTCTTTAATCTGATCTTTTTTTTCAGGTCTATAGCGTAAATAATCTTCGATTATAGACGTTTGACCATCAAGCAAAAACGTACTTATATCATCATCACTAGATAAGTAATCGATAATTTCATCAAAATCAATTAAAGAATAAACCATTGATCTATTATCAGTAAAATACCATTCCTTATCCCAATGGGTGTGAGCTATTACTTTTATATCAGTCATTCTTGAACCACCAATTTTCCCTTTTTAATTTGATTGTTTCTATAAAGCACATTTACAATAGCAATAAATAAAGATCCAACCAAAATCCCCACCACATATGGCACTATATTTTCAACTAGGGGCCATGCCCAAATAGCAGATTCTGGGAACCATTGAACTGCACCAAAACCGACACCAACTAAAGCTCCAATCAATGCTCCAACCATATAGAGAGGAATAGTAAATGCTGGATTTTCTAAGGCAAATGGGATAGCACCCTCACTTATGCCCATAAAAGCTAAAAATATAGATGTTTTGGCAGCTTCTCGCAATTGTCTATCATAAACTCTTCTTTTTACAATATATTTATCTAATAGTGCACTTAGTCCAAGACCAATTGATGGAGTTACTATTGCAATAACTCTTGCAGTAAGTGGCATTATTCTATCTACTGCAAGACCTGTTGCAACAAAGCCTGCAGCCTTATTAACTGCGCCTCCTAAGTCAAATGCAGTAGTTAGAGAAAGCAATATTGCATAAACAATTCCTCCACTTTTTCCAGCACTTGTTAATAATCTTTCTACAGATTGATTTAATGAAGCTCCGATTGGAGTAATTACATAAATCATTAAAATCATTGTAGCCAATACTGATATTAGAGGTATTAAGAACGTTGTTTTAAAGGCCATCCAATTGTGGCTTACTTTGATTTTTTTATTCAAAAATTTAACAAAATACCCTATTAAAAAAGCTATTAATAGACCACCAAAAAATCCTGATGGTGCTGGAGCTACAGGCTCATATGCTCCATCTATGTACGTTAAAGTTTCTATTGGATTGTTCGCAACTACCCCTCCAATAAATCCACAAATAAGAGCTGTCTTTCCACCAATAGATTGAGCGGCAAAAGCTGCGAATATAGGTATAGCAAAACCAAATAGCTTAAAGCCAAAAGTTTGTAATATATAAGCAAACTTTAGTAAATTCTCTGAACTATCAGTATAAGAACCAGAATTTAGTGCATCCACTATCGATATTGCAGGATCAATTCCCATAAACATATAGGGTATTAATTGTGATAAAGCGCCTAATAATCCACCCATTATCAAAACCGGAATCATGTAGCTAATACCAGTCATCAAGTGCTTTTGAAATTGATTGAATTTTGAATTAGAATTTTTACTCGAAACTGTAGATTTTTTTACTGTACTATTAGCATCTCCCACTTTTCTTTTAGTAACCGGCATTTTTTCCTCCTAGTTATCAGCTAAGTCTTCTTCTATATCATCAAAAACAGTTTCAATATCTTTAATAGCTTCAGCTAATGAAACTTCATAAATTTCATATCCTTCAAACCTCTCCATATTTTGTGGAGTAATAGCTGTAGATAATAAAATTATATCTGCATCGGCGATATCTTCTGCTGTCAACTCATTTTGAATCCCATCTGATCCTTGTGTTTCAACTTTTGTTTCATACCCTCTTTTTTTAGCTTCATCCTCCATTGACTGGGCTGCCATAAATGTGTGAGCTAATCCCATTGTACAAGCACATAAACCAACAAATTTTCTCATATTATTCTCCTACTCCCTTTAAATTTTCATAAATTTCATCTTTACTTGCTGTTTGTAAAAATTTTAAAAATTCTTTATCAATTAATTTTCTTGATAGATTTGCTAGAGTATTAATATGCTCTCCACCTTCTTCTTTACTAAAGATACCAATTATAATCTTAACTTTAGATCCAGACCAATCAATAGTGTCATTTAATCTTAAAAATATAATTGTATTTTTTAAGACACTTTTGCTTTTAGAATGTGGTATAGCAAGAGGCTCTACCAAAGCAGTACTCATTTCTTTTTCTCTGTTTATCAAGTCAGCTTTAATACTATCTGCATTGCTAGCAATTTCTAACTCATAAGCTTTTTTAGATAAATATTCTAAAACTTCCTCTTGATTTTTTAGATCCAGGCCTATGATAACGTTTTTCCTATGCATAGATTCTCCTTTCTAAGTTTATTATAGCATAATTATTTACATAAATTAACAGTTATACGTTAATAATTACTTAAATAATAATAAGAGCTTTAATATTATATATTAACGTTTTCTTCAAAACTATAAATTTATAATATAAATAACATTATAATTATTTGACAAAATCCTTAATGTGGTCTAAAATATTGAAGATTTGGAAATTTTTAAAGGAGGTTTTGATGGAAGATAATAAAAGAATTTATAAAGTAAATGATGATGTTCCTAAAAAGTTGCTTGTTCCTTTAGGCTTACAGCATACTTTTGCTATGTTTGGTGCTTCTGTTCTGGTTCCTATACTATTTGGCATCAATCCTGGCATTGTTCTTTTGATGAATGGTATTGGTACTTTACTTTTTATTTTGATAACTAAGGGCAAGGCTCCAGCGTATCTTGGATCTTCATTTGCCTTTCTTGCACCAGGTATTGCTATAATCCAGTCTCAAGGATTTGAATACGCCCAAGGAGCTTTTGTAGCTGTTGGGATTTTGGGATGTTTACTTTCTTATATAATTTATAAATTTGGCACATCTTGGATAGATGTGGTGCTGCCACCAGCGGCCATGGGTGCGGTTGTAGCTTTAATTGGTTTTGAGCTGGCAGCAAATACTGTTTCTGGTGGATCTATCGGTGCAAACCTTATGACTGATACAATTTCATCTGGGGACTGGTTAGTATTTTTAGTAACACTTTTTACAGCGATTTTAGGATCTATAATGTTTAAAGGATTTATGTCTACTATTCCTATTTTGATTGCCATTATTGTAGGTTACATAGTAGCTTATTTCAATGGTCAAGTAGATTTAACTCCTGTTCGTGAAGCAAGTTTTTTCACCCTTCCACAATTTCAGTTAGCAAAATTCTCACCAGAAGCAATTTTTGCCATGCTACCAGTATTACTAGTAATTGCAGCTGAACATATCAGCCACCAAGTTGTTACTAGCAATATTATTGGTGAAGATTTGATAAAAGAACCCGGCCTCCACCGTTCTATATTTGCAGATAACTTTTCAACTGCAGTTTCTGGATTAATTGGGGGTGTTCCAACTACAACCTATGGGGAAAATATTGGTGTTATGGCTATAACTGGAGTTTATTCTGTAAAAGTAATTGCTACTGCAGCTGTAATTTCTATCCTAATGGCCTTTATAGGGCCCCTATCAGCGCTTATTTCTACTATCCCAGGCAATGTAATTGGTGGAGTGACATTTTTGCTTTATGGAATGATTGGTACAAGCGGGATAAGACTTTTAGTCGACCAACAAGTAGACTACTCAAAAAGTGATAATTTAATTTTAACTTCTGTAATATTTATAGCAGGTCTTAGTGGCCTAGCAATTCAATTTGGATCAATAGAACTAAGCGGAATGGTGCTTTCTTCTGTAGTAGCGGTTATTTTATCACTTATGATTTACCTAATTAAAAAAGCTGGCTGGTCTAATTTAGAATAGAATTTATTTAAAAACAAAAATAAAAACTGATTTATAGGTTTTCCTATAGACCAGTTTTTTTATTTATTGACTTATTCTCTTTTTCTTTTGATTTGTTTTTGACCCCTCCTAGTAAAACCCCAACTACTATTACTTCTATCCAAAAGGTTATAAAGCCACCTTCTACACCAAAGGCTCCTCCCGTTAGAAATGGATTACCTGTTAGCTGAGTTTTTATTAGACTTATATTTGATTGGGTGATGCCTGAAACGTTGATGCCGTATACATTAGCTTGGGCAAAGTTCCAAAAAGTATGGGCTGCTGCTGGTAAAAATATATCATCTGATAGGTAAAATAATAAGGAAAATATTACTCCCATTAGAAAAATATTTATAAAAGGGAATATACCAAAGCCATCGTTGCCAAGGTGTAGGATAGCAAATATTAAACTGTTGGTAATAATTGCTGATTTTACCCCATTAAAAGCTGCAAAATAATTCATCAAAATAGACCTACACATTAACTCCTCGTTAAAGCCTTGTATTATCCAGCCTATAAAAAAGACTAGAAAAACCCCTGCCGGTACATTTGATATATTTAAACTTATTTGGGATTGGTTGTATATTTTTAGCTGCAAAAATACCCCACTTATCATTACAAGACCTATAAGGGCGCCTTTTAGGTAGTTTTTAATTTTATCAGGGCTAGAAAGTCCCAAGGATAAATTATTTCTATTTAGATATTTTTTGGCAAATATGTACATTAAAATGCTAGAAATAGCTGTTCCATAAAGCATGGTTAAAATAAACCTATCATTAGGTGCTAAGTTTTTAATAGCATTTATGTTATTTATTGATTTAAGGATAAAAATATCTTCAAACAATAGTTTAGGAAAGATTAGTAGAAAAATAATTGCTAGTACAACTAACACTGGATTTCTATTTTTCTGAATTTTTTTAGTCTCCCTAATAGTTAAATTATCTTCAAACATTATAATCTCCGTTATATTTTATACATTGATTATAACTTTATTTTGATTTTATGCTAATAAAAAAACACGGAAATCTACCGTGTTAGTTATCATTATTTATCGCATCATCCATGGTATCTGTTACATTTTGTGAGCTATCATCCTTATCAAAGTCTTCAGCGTATTCCAGCGCTCCACCTAAGATTGCATTTATAAAGTCTCTTGATTCGTTGGTATCATAGCCACTTATAGTTCTTTTTAAAAAAACTGTTGCTTCCCTAGTATTTTTCTCCTGGTTAGGATCAGCTAAAGCTGCCATGTAGTCGTTGTGGATTTTTTGATCATCCTCACTATCATCTATTTTTTCGTAGACATCTATGTAGTTTACATTGCTTATTTTTAGTTTTACTTCCTTGCCACGAGATTTTTTTTCCTGGCTTGCTACTTCAATTTCTAAATTTTCGAAATTATTGTTATAAAATTCTTCCTGTTTTTTGCTATTATCCGAGTAGGAGGTCCTTAACACTTCTAGAATAATAGGAAGCCTGTCAGTTTTTTGATCTATATACTCTGTATCATAAGTTTTGATGGCTTCTTCTAGACCTTTTATAGTCCTATCTACATTAGATACATAAAACTGGTATATAGAAAATGGTATCCCAACTATCAATAAAGCCATAATCACATAAGGAAATATGAAAAGTCTACGTCTTTTTGGTTTTCTACGATTATTTCTTTGAACTCTTTTTGCTTTTTTTGCCATAATTTTCACCTTGCTTTTAATTATACCATCTATTATACAATTTTAATAAATGTGATAAGATAGGGTTATGAAAAGTTTTAGAATTAATTTGATGGATTTGCTAGCCTTAATACTTTTAGTCTTCTCATTTTTTCTACCCTTTTTAGGAGAAAATTTAGCTATAAATAGAGAAGTTTTGCTTATGCTTATCAACTGCTACTTGGTAGGCTACTTGGCATACATAATTTCATTTATAGATACAAAAAAAGTTTTGCTTATGGCTATCCCCCTCATAATATATAGTGGATTTTTAATATTTTTTATGCGAGATTTTAAGTTTATTTTTGAAAAGCAAAGGCTTGAGGACTTGGTATATGTGCTGACAAATTTATATGATGTAATATTTGTAGTTTTTTGCTTTTTTATTATAGAAATCATCCTATCTCGCATCATTGGAGCAAGAGCTACTTTAGGATTTGGGGTAGCAAGTCTTATCCTCTACCTTGTTATGCAAAATAGTGTTATCTTGCCCTTTGATTTTTATTACAAGGATCTATTGGTATATTTTTTCTTTTATATAATGGCCATCAGGATAAAACCCGCCATCCAATTTAATAATTTTTTACTAGTCCTAGCCATCCTATTATTAGCAGGTGAAATTTATTTGTATATGTACTTAGACTATTATCCAGGCTTTTATTTTTCTACAATAATACTAACCTACCTCATTTTAAAGCAAAGCCCAGATGTCCAGTTTGTAAATCGTCAAAGATACCTATTTTTCACCTACCTTTATCCATATAAAGTAAACTATGTTTTACTAAAGGCTGTAGTAAATGCTAGTCCTTTGGTAGTTACTCTTATGAGTGTACTTATTTCATTTATTATAGGAGAATTTTTGTATAAGCTTAGGGTAAAATTCTTAGATTATATCTTTGTGGGTATTCATTAGTATATATGCAAGAAACTGTTTTATAATTGCATAAATTGTGATATTATAAATATGTAAACGATTTTGTTTATCTAGTTAATGTATATTAATAATTTATAGGAGGGTAGTTTATGAAAGAAAAACTACAAAGATTAGGTCAATCCCTAATGCAACCGGTAGCGGTTATGCCTTTGGCAGCCTTGCTACTAGGCCTTGGTTATCTAATTGACCCAGATGGTTGGGGTGCAAGCTCACCTATAGCAGCATTTTTAATTTCTGCTGGTGGAGCTGTTTTAGATAATTTAGGTATTTTATTTGCAGTTGGTGTTGCCTTTGGTATTGCCAAAGAAAACCACGGAGCAAGTGCTCTTGCAGGTCTAGTTGCATTTTTGACCCTATCAAAAATGTTATCACCAGAAACAGTTGCTCAATTAAGAGGCTTAGATATAGAAGCGTGGCAAGCAGCTGATCCTTTCCAATACTCAGCTTTTGGCAAAATAGGAAATGGCAATGTCTTGATAGGTATTTTATCAGGTATTTTAGGTGGAAAGGCTTATGATAGGTTCCATGGAACACGCTTGCCAGATTTTCTAGCCTTCTTCTCAGGTAGAAGACTAGTACCAATTATGGCATCTGTTTATGCTTTGATTTGTTCAGTTATTTTAATGTTCTTATGGCCAATTATTTACTCAGCTCTAGCAAGCTTTGGTGAATTCTTACTAGGTCTTGGTGCAGTAGGTGCAGGTATCTATGGTTTTGCCAATAGACTATTGATCCCAACAGGTCTTCACCACGCCTTAAACCAAGTATTTTGGTTTGACCTTGTTGGTGTAAATGATATACCAAACTTCTTAAATAATGCAAAAGATACAATCACAGCTACCTACCATCCAGGCATGTACCAAGCAGGATTTTTCCCAATAATGATGTTTGGTTTACCAGGTGCAGCCCTAGCTATGGCCCAAAGAGCAGATGAAAAAAATAAAAAAACTATCAAGGCTCTAATGTTTGCAGGAGCGCTAGCTTCTTTCTTAACAGGAGTTACAGAACCACTTGAATTTGCCTTTATGTTTGCAGCACCACAGCTATATTTTATCCACGCACTACTTACAGGTATTTCTGTGTTTGTAGCAGCAAAACTACAAGCTTATGCAGGTTTTGGATTCTCAGCAGGACTTATCGACTTTTTCCTATCATCACGAAATCCTATGAGAAACAATATGCTACTTCTAGTTATAATGGGCATTGCATTCTTTGCAATATACTACTTTATATTTAGAACATTAATCGATAAATGGGATATAGCTACCCCAGGTAGAAGTTCAAAATCTCATAAGTCAACAGTAATAGAAACAGAAGATAAGGGAAGAGTATCAACAGCTGATAAATCAGCAGCAGAAGAGCGTGCAGAACAAAATGCAAGTGTAAAAGGCTCCTACTCTGATACAGCAAGAGAAATCCTAGAAGGTCTAGGCGGCCCAGAAAATATTGATACAACCAGCTACTGTACAACAAGATTACGTCTTACAGTAAAAGATCCAGCAAAAGTTGATGAAGAAAAAATAAAACAAGCAGGAGTAGCAGGACTAATCAAACCAGGACCAAAAGCAGTCCAAGTAATAATAGGCCCACAAGTTCAAGCAGTCCATGATGAATTTGTAAAGCTATTAGGTAAATAAAATCGAAAGTAAAAGAAAGATCAGCAGGCCGTGCTTGCTGATTTTTTAGTGAAAACTTATGCTATAATTAAATAGCCACTTAACTAAGTGGTGAAAGGGGGTGATATGAAATGTTACCATCAGTAATGGAAAATTTTATTTTCCCCTTGCTAGTTGGAATTATACTTTTGATAATATCAAAGTATATAAACTCAGAAAACTAGCAAAGAAAAAGACAGTAGTTCGCGGCTACTGTCTTTTTTAGTGAGTAATACTACTCTATTACCATCAGTTTTCCTTGTTGCCAAGGGCTTTGTTAGAGGTGGCTTCTCTTACATATATTATATGTCACAATTTGTGACTTTTCAATTAACTACTAATAAGTAATTATGGGTAAAAGCACTAAAAGGAGTAAAAAATGAAAAGACTATTAAACTTTCAAGGAGCAGACTTTTTAAATGCAAGTCCTCTAGAATTAAAACAAGCAATTCTAGCCAGTGAAGGTAGGGTTATAGTTTCAGAATCTGTCGTAACCTACCAACCTTATGTAAATGGACTAACAAACGCTGAGATAGAAAAAGCCTTTGGCGCTGATATATTATTATTAAATGTTCTAGACTTAAATAATCCAAAGATAGAAGGAGTACCAGAAGGTGAAAAAAATCATATTGCTTGGCTTAAAAAAGCTACATCAAGACCACTTGGAATAAACCTAGAACCCGTAGATGAAAATGCAATTATGACCCAAGGTAAGGAAGAAATAGCAAGTGGCCGTAAAGCCAGCATAGAAAACTACAAAAAAGCCAATGACTACGGCCTAGATTTAATATGCCTAACAGGTAACCCAGCCACAGGAGTGACAAATGATGCAATTTTACAAGCAATTAAAGAAGCAAAAGAAACCTTTAATGGCTTAATTATAGCCGGCAAAATGCATGCAGCAGGTACTGATGAATTTGTAATGAACCTAGAAATAGCCAAAGATTTTATAAATGCAGGATGCAATATCCTCTTATTACCAGCCCCATACACTATTCCCCATTTTAATGAAAATGACCTAAGAGAAATAGCCGACTACATTAGAGATTATAATCAGGACAAAAAAATAGATAAAAAAGTCCTAATAATGTCAGCCATAGGTACCAGCCAAGAAACCGCAGACAAAGATACCATAAGGCAAATAGCCCTAGCAGCAAAAGCAAACGGAGCCCACCTCCAACACATAGGAGATGCCATGAATGGTATATCATTGCCAGAAAATATTTATACCATGGGAGTCGCCATTAGAGGAGTAAGGTGGCAAATTTATCAGATGAGTTCTTCTATTAGGAGGAATAGGTAAGATTAGGAACTCTTACTTATATATAGAAAAAACCCAAAATTTTTCCCGAAAAAAAGATAGTAGTTTATGCTACTGTCTTTGCTGGTTCTAGAGTGTCTATCTTATTCCTTACTTCTTTTCTTAGCATCCATGTACATAGGATTGAGTTTAGGGATTCTGCTATTACGAATGCCCACCATGCTATGTTTAGATTGCCTGTGCGGCTTAGGGCATAAAATATTGGGATTAGGATTATTAATTGTCTTAGGAATGATTGGAAGATAGCTATTTGCCAGTTTCCTAGAGATTGGAAAACTCCTCCTACTGCTACTATTGCTGGGACTGCTGTGATGTAGGATAGGGAAACTATTCTCATCATTGGCACTCCTATTTCCATCATAGATTCTGTTGCATTAAAAAATCCTAATAATTGTCTTGGGAATATCCACATTATTAGTACTGCTATGGCCATTAATATAAATGAGCTTTTCATAGATAGCCCTATGGATCCTTTTATCCTATCTTTTTTTCTAGCCCCATAGTTATAGGATACTATGGTTGTCAGCGCATTTGATATACCAAAAACTGGTAAAAAGGCAAAGGATTGAAATTTAAACATTACCCCAAAGGCTGCGATGGCACTTGCTCCAAAGTCTCTTAGGATTAAGTTTATGACAAAAACTACTATAGATCCTATAGTATTCATAACGGTGGTTGGTAGGCCTATCATAAAGATTTGCTTTACTATATCTCCATGGAATCTAAATTTTTTTGATTTAAAGTTGATATCTTTATTTTTTGTTTTATTAAAATAAAAACCTATTAGTGCCCCACCTAATTGTCCTATTACTGTTGCAATAGCAGCTCCTTTTACTTCTAATCTTGGAAAACCAAATAGACCAAATATTAAGATTGGGTCAAGTATAAGATTTATGATTGCCCCTGACATTTGAGTTATCATTGTATATTTTGTAAGGGATGTGGCTTGCAATAGTTTTTCTGCTAGTACTTGGAAAAATATTCCTATACTGAATATGGTTACTATATAAGTATATTCTTTAGTATACGCTGTAACTGCAGCACTTTGTCCTTGGCCATCAGCAAAGGCGCTTGTAAATAGTAAGCCTAAGAGAGCAAAAACTACATAGGTAATTGTTGAAATTACGATACCGTGGATGGCTACTGATCCTACCCTGTCACGGTTATTTTCTCCCAAAAACCTAGATAAAAGGGCTGAAGCCCCTACTCCTATACCTACTGCAAAAGCAATTAAGATATTTTGCACTGGAAAGGCAATCGAAACTGCTGTTAGTGCTTCTTCTGATATCCTTGCTACAAACATTGAGTCTACTATATTATAGATTGATTGAACTAGCATTGAAATAACCATTGGTATTGCCATTTCTAGCAATAGTTTATCAATTGGTAATGTTCCTAGTTTATTTTCTGTTATCTGTATTTCTTCCATAAACACTCCCTAAAAAATAATTATATATTATATTTAAGCTTATATAGTAAACCCGACTTGCAATTTTATGTCAATGGTGGCCTGCTAAAGCAAAAAAGCCTAGGTATGTTTTCCCAGGCTTTTTTTATATTTATTTGCTTAGAAAGAAGGATTTACTGATTTGCTATCTCTTTCTTCGCTTAATTTTTGAATTAAGCTTTCTACTGAAACTTCTGGTGTTTCTTCACCATCTCTATTTCTAACTGTAAGAAGTTTTGATTCTTCTTCCTTTTCCCCTACTACTAGCATGTAGTTAGCGCGCATTAGTTGGGCTTGTCTGATTTTATAGCCTACCCCTTCGCTTCTTTTATCAACAGATACTCTAAAGCCAGCATCTTTAATTTCTTTTTGTAATTTTTCTGCTGTATCTAAGTATTTATCTGATACTGGAATGATTACTACTTGCTCTGGGTTTAACCATAGTGGGAATCTGCCTGCAAAGTGTTCTGTTAGTACACCGATAAATCTTTCTACTGAACCTAGTAGGGCACGGTGTAGCATAACTGGTCTTTGTTTTTCTCCATTTTCATCGATATATGTTAAATCAAAGTTTTGTGGTAGTTGGAAATCTAATTGGATAGTACCACATTGCCAGGTACGTCCAGCTGCATCTTCTAAATGGAAGTCAATTTTTGGACCGTAAAATGCACCATCGCCAGGATTTAGTTCATAGTCCATACCACGTTCTTCTAAGGCTGCCTTTAATTGGTCTTCTGCAAAGTCCCAATCTTTGATTTCTCCCATGAAGTCATCTGGTCTTGTTGATAATTCTAGTGAATATTTAAAACCAAATGTAGAATAGAGTAGGTCTGCTAGGTCTATCATTTTGTAAACCTCATCTTTGATTTGGCTAGGTAAGCAGTAAACGTGGGCATCATCTTGGGTAAATGTTCTTACTCTAAATAATCCGTGAAGAGTACCTGATAGTTCGTGTCTGTGAACTTGACCAAATTCTGCAAGTCTAATTGGTAAATCTCTATAAGAATGTTGGTTTGATGCGTATGTTAAAACTGATCCTGGGCAGTTCATTGGTTTTATAGCATAATCTTCATCATCTATTTTTGTAAAGTACATATTTTCTTTGTAGTGGTCCCAGTGGCCTGATCTGTGCCATAGTTCTTCGTTCATGATTAAAGGAGTTTTGATTTCTCCATAACCACGTTCTTCTAGAACTTCTCTCCACCAACCAAGTAATTCATTCATAAGAATCATGCCGTTTGGATGGAAGAATGGGAATCCTGGTCCTTCTTCATGGAAGGCAAATAAATCCATTTCTTTACCAATTTTTCTGTGGTCACGTCGTTCAATTTCTTTTTGTAACTCTTGCCATTCTTCAAGTTGTTTGGCTTTTTCAAAAGAAATACCATAAAGTCTTTGAAGCATTTGTCTATCAGAGTCACCTCTCCAGTAGGCGCCAGCTATAGTTTTTAGTTTCACTGCCTTAATTTTTTTTGTAGATTCTAAGTGTGGGCCACGGCATAAATCTACAAAGGCATCTCCCATTTTATAAAGGGTGATTAGTTCATCTTCAGGCAAATCATTTATAAGCTCTACCTTATAGTCTTGGCCTTCTTCTTCAAACATTTTTAAAGCTTCAGCACGAGAAATTTCAATTCTTTCCATTTTGTGGTCAGCTTTAGCTATTTCTAGCATTTTTTTCTCAATTTTTTCAAAGTCCTCTGGAACAAATCTGTGGTCTAGTTCCATATCATAGTAGAAACCATCAGCTATTGCTGGTCCTATGGCAAATTTTGTATCAGGCCATAAAGCTTTAATTGCTGCTGCCATTACATGGCTTGATGTATGCCAGAATATTTCTTTACCTTCTGGATCATCAAATTTTACAACTCTAAAGTCACTATCTTCATTGATTGGTTCCATATATCCGCGTGTTACACCATTTACAACTGCACCAAGGGCTTGTCTATATAGTCCTTCAGAAATGTCTTTTGTAACTTGGCCAACACTTACGCCAGCTTCGTATTCTTTTACCGAATTATCTGGTAATGTAATTTTTATCATAATCTCTCCTTTTAATCCACAAAAAAACCGCCCTTATCGTTACCGATAAAAGGACGGGTTGATTCCGTGGTTCCACCTAAAATTTGTGCTCATTAAGGTCTTAACGCGACCAACGTTTTAATCTCTTAAAAAACTCCAGGGTGGTTTTTCATAAAAACTTGTATAAGACCTCTCAGCACCAGCCTTTCTCTGTGGATACTCATAATTACTACTTTTCCTGTCATAGTTATATATTATATTTTTAATTTACCACGATAAATTTTTTTTGCAAATCATAATTGGGTAAATATTTAAAAAGTGTTGAGTAAATAGTAAAGGATATACATATGAAAGTAGTAATTGTAGGAGCGGTAGCAGCTGGGGCGACTTTTGCAGCTTCTCTGCGCCGCTTAGATGAAAATGTAGAGATAGTAATGTTTGAAAAAGATAGGGATATGAGCTTTGGCAACTGCGAGCTACCTTATTATTTGTCTTATGAAATAAAGGACAGCACCCTTTTAGTCCACAGGGACAGTGAAAAATTTAAAAAAGGCTACAATATTGATGCTTACAATTATCATGAAGTTATAAGTATCAACCGTGAAGAAAAATATGTCTCAGTCCTAGATAAAAGAAGTGACAAAGAATTTAACGAAACTTATGACTACCTAGTTTTAGCACCAGGCGCCCACCCAAATGTTCCAAAATCTATAAAGGGTACTGATAAGGACCATGTATTTAGCATCCGTAATGTCATGGATGTAGAAAATATCAGAGCCTACTATGAAGATCATGATGCAAAAAATATTTTGGTAGCTGGTGGTGGTTTTATAGCTCTTGAGGCAGCCCATGCCTTAAATGAGTTAGAAGATACAAATGTCTCTATGTTTGTCAGAAGCAAGGTTTTAGGCATGATAGATGATGAACTGACACCTTTTATTGAGGAAAATATAAAAGCAAACAATGTAAATATCATCCACGAGAAAGAACTAGTAGAAATTCGCGACAATGAAGTTGTTTTTGATTCTGGCAAAAAAGTAAAGGCTGATATGGTAATCCTTGCCCTAGGTATGGCTGCCAATAATAAACTAGCAGTAGATGCTGGGCTTGAAATCACAGATAAGGGATCAATTGTAACTAATGAAAATTATCAAACCACCGATCCAAACATATATGCCATAGGTGATGCCATTGATATTACAAACTTTATTACAAATGAAAAACAAAATTTAAAACTAGCCTGGCCAGCCCATAGGCAAGCCAAATTTTTATCCAAGCATTTATTAGGCAAGGACGCAGAGCCTTTAAAATATATAGGCACATTTTTAATCAAGTCTTTTGATTTAAATATCGGTATGACAGGATTAAATGAAAAATCCTTGCAAAAACTAGGCTACAATTACGATGTAACCCTCATCTCCCACTCGGATAAGGTAGGGATTATGCCAAGTTCAGAAATGGTTTATATGAAATTGCTCTTTGAAAAAGAAACTGGGAAAATTTACGGGGCTCAAGCTCTGGGTAAGGGAGTTGTAGATAAAAGAATAGATGTAATTGGCACTCTTATAAAAATGGGTGGTACAATTTCTGATTTATACAACTTAGAACTAGGTTACCAGCCATATTATTCTACCACCGAAGATATAAATAATGTCATAGCTAGCCAAGCTATAAATATTTGTAACGGTCGTTTACCTCATGTCAAATTTTCAGATTTTTGTGCTACAAAAAATGAGTATGAGATAATTGATATCAGAAATGAAGCAGCTTTTAAAGAATGCCATATCAAGGGTGCCAGACTTTTTGAAGGAAAGAAATTAAGGGATGAACACGAGAAACTTCCTAGGGATAAAAAAGTTTTATTTTACGATGAAACTGGTGTTCTAAGCTCAAATATGATAAAAATGCTCCGCAACCTAGGATTTAACAATATCTATATGCTAGATGGAGGCCTCCTTTATTTTAGAAAGTATGATGAATACTTTAAACTAGGTATGCTTTGCGATGGAGATGAGTAGGAATGTATCCCCATTAAGACAAAATAAAATTTTAAAAAGTCTTCTGTTCGTAAAAAATTGCCATAAATTCTAATTGAATAGATTCGCTAAAAAATTGCACTGTTTGAGCGTATGCGAGTTTGCAATTTTTAGAATTTTGAAATTATGAATTTATCAATTTTTGGAGTCAGTTTTGCTTTTTAAAATTTTTATATTGACATAAAAAAATCACCCATATCGGGTGATTTTAATTTTCAGAATCTTCGCCAATTATTACTTCATTCTCATTAGCATTTATTTCTTCTTTTAATTTTCTTATCCTACAAGCCTTTATCCTATTATCCTCAATATATAGGATTTTTATTTCATAGCCATTATAAACTAGAGTCTCATTGACTCCTTCTTCTGGAATATATCCTAGGGAGTCTATTATAAATCCACCTAGGGAATCGAAGTTTTCGTTATCCTCATCTATATCTATAGGAATTTTTTCGTTTAAATCTTTGATATTCATTGAAGCTTTTACAACATATACTCCCTTGCGATTTTCTCTAAATTCGCTAGAAATATTAATTCCCTCATCTAAATCTCCTACAATTTCTTCTAGGAGGTCATCTACGGTTACTACACCTGCAAATCCACCGTATTCGTCTATTAAAACTGCCATGTGGATATGATTTATCTGCATATCGGCAAATAATTTATCTGTTTCAATCTTATCTGGGGCAAAATATGCAGGTTTTATCAGGCTTTTGACATGGACATTTTTCATCCCAACTCTAGTTGCTTCTAAAAGGTAATCTTTGGTATAAAGAATACCTAGGATATTATCTACTTCGTCTTCATAAACAGGGATACGGGAATGTTTTATCTTTTCAAATTCTTCCAACCAAGTTTTTTCCTCATCATTTACATCTATCATAAAAACATCAGTTCTTGCTGTCATTATTTCTTCAGCAATGAGATCATCAAAACCCATGATAGAGTGAATCATTTTTGATTCCATAGGGCGAATTATCCCTTGGTTTTCTCCAACTTGGACAATGGATTTGATTTGCTCACTGGTTACTGCTTTTTCTATTCCTTTAGCTTCTATGCTAAAGATTCCCATCAAGAAATTTGTTACAGTTGTGGTTATAGAAACTAAAGGCTTAGTCAAAAACATTATAAACTTAGTAATAGCTACAGTAGATCTAGTTATCTGCATAGGAAATCTTACGCCAATTCTTTGGGGAATCTTATCTACAAATATAACTTTTATTATTGTATATATAACTATCACAATAAAGGTCATCCACCCTAAAGAAATAATTCCATTAAAGAAAAATCCATCAGTAGTTAACTCACTTAATCTTTTTGTAAAATAAGCAATCGTTAGAAGGGAAAATATTATATTTACTATGCCAAAAGATTGATTTAACCTATCCTGATCAGATATAATCTTTAGGATAGCCCTTGTTTTTGCATCATTTTCTTTATCTTCCTCTAATCGCATTGGGTTTAATGTAATTAATCCTGTATGAATAGCTGTAAAAGTACCATTAATTATTAAAAGTAATATTACAACAAGGCTTGTAATTAAGATATGGTAGGGCCCTTGGTCCATTTATATTCTCTCCGTTCTTTTCTATCTTAAAATGAGTATATACATTATTTTGGCTATTGTCAAAACAATTTTATAAAAAAGAGCTCAGCTCATATTATATACTGAACTCTTTTTTATTTTTTAATTTTAATACATACATCAAGGCAAAAATTACTATCACTCCAAAAGATAAAGGTATAAGAGCGGAATGAGTAAATCCTGCTATGATATATGCTGCCGCAGATATAGCTGCAACACTCATACCATATGGTAGCTGAGTTTTAACATGGTCAATATGAATACAACCTGCCCCTGTAGATGACATTATAGTTGTATCAGATATAGGAGATAGGTGATCTCCACAAACTGCCCCTGAAAGAGTAGCTGATATTCCTATAAAAAATAATGGATCTGTCGGTTCAAACATAGATACTACAATCGGTATCAAAATTCCAAAAGTTCCCCAGCTTGTTCCTGTGGCAAAGGCAAGAAATATTGCAACTATAAAAATTACAACTGGTAAAAATGAATTTAAGCTTCCTGCCACATTTTCCATAAGTCCACCTACATATTGGGTCGAACCCAATAAATCGTTTGATATATTCTTTAAACTTGTAGCCATTGTTAAAATCAAAATAGCTGATACCATAGAAGAAAATCCTTCTGAAATAGCATCCATTGACTTTTCAAAGCTTATAGATTTTTTCACTACAAAAAATACTATATTTATTATTAGCGCAATAATAGACCCCATGGCAAGAGCTACCGATGAATCTGTGTTGGCAAAAGCATTTACAAAATCATGATAATACGGGCTTGCTAAATCGAAAAATCCTCCTACATTAATTAAGCTAGTAACACAAGATATAATTAAAATTACTACAGGAAAAATTAAATCAATTATAGACCCATTTAAGTTTTGCTCTAAACCACTTGTAGAAACATCTTCTCTAATACCCAGATATCCCTCCTCCATGGCTCTTTGTTCGTATTTTTTCATTGGACCAAAATCATTATCAAAGGCTATAATATTTACTACGAAAACCAAGGTCAAAATAGAATAAAAATTAAAGGGAATTGATCTTACAAATAACTCTATACCTGACATATGACTACTTTCGGCATATCCTGAAACAGCGGCTGCCCATGAAGAAATAGGAGCTATCATGCAAACAGGGGCAGCAGTTGCATCTATTATGTAGGCAAGTTTTGCTCTGGATACTTTGTGAGAATCAGTTATAGGCTTCATCACAGATCCACTTGTTAAACAATTAAAATAATCGTCAATAAATAGCATTATACACATACAAAATGTAGCAAGTTGTGAACCTTTCCTAGTCTTTATTTTTGAATTAGCCCAATCTCCAAAGGCTTTGGATCCTCCTGAATGATTTATAAGCACAACCATTATTCCAAGAACTACTAAGAATATAAAAATCCCTGAACTTGCTGAAATAGAAGTAATAAATCCTTCTTGCACTAAATTATTTAGAAAAACTGCAAATGATCCTCCTGATGCTAAAATCGCACCTGTAACAATCCCTAAAAATAAAGATGAAAATACTTCTTTAGTAAATAATGCCACAAAAATAGCTACTAAAGGTGGAAAAAGTGACCAAATACTCGCCTCAGTAGCCTCTCCTGTTATTGCAATATATATGGCAAGCCCTAGAGATAGCAAGGCGACCCCAAGGGCTGGTTTTAATTTTTTGGTATCCATAAAAAACCTCTCTATGAGTTTTAAATATTTATAAGAGTACTATTTTATATAATTAGCAAAAGCTACTGTTTGATTTGCTAAACCTATAATCACTTATAATTAAACTCAAATATTTTGACGTATGTTTTACATTATACTTATTTTTTTTATATATAAAAGACATCTAGCATTTAATAATGGAATAAAATTGCTCTAACAATTTCATAGCTTTTATAATAGGAATTATATACAAAAAAAGAAGACCTCTGGTCCTCTTCTTTCATTTCTATTAGCTTTTCTGCATTAAGGGAAATAAGTCCAGTATAAAAAATAACTACAATAGTATCACTACTTTTAAGATAGCTACCGTAATTACATTTTTTATACTAAAATAGGCTTATTATTCCTTAGATAGAGTAGGCCTACTATCACCTGTTGGATTTAATCCATCTTGACTTTCTCTAAATCCTGGTTCATCCAAAGTATCTGTAACATCAGGATCTGAGATAATATCTTTTACTTTCATAAGTCTTGCGATAGTTGCTCTCTCATTTTCTTCTAGTTTTGCTCTAATATACTTGATAGTTTCTTCCAAGTCTGGGATAGTACGGTACTCTAGAGCATTTACACGTCTACGTGTAGATTCTATTTCATCTGCCATAAGCTGGGTAGTTTTTTCAAGTTCTGCAAGTTTTAAAAGTTTTTCTGTAACTTCATTTAGCCCTGCAATTGCTTGGTCAAGGCCTGCAGATGTTTCTGCATAACCATAAGAATACATACTTGCATCCTCATTTTGCTCTACTTGAAACTCCATTTCAGGAATTCTAACACTCATGACATTTTTAACACCTATATCAACACCAACTTTTTGTGTAGGAAAGCTAACTGCTGCTTCCATTGATTCTGGGCTCATAAAGGCACTTGCAATAAGGAAGTCAGAAAAAGAATCAGACAGTTCTTTTTCTACTTCTTCTCTTAAAGTTTTATTTTCACGGATTAAAATCATAAATTGACGCATAAGCTCATCTTGCTTATCTTTTAATAATTTATAACCACGTTTACTAGTGCCAAGCCTTTCTTTTAAGGTGTTAAGATTCATCCTAGTTGGCGTTACTTTTAGTCTTGCCATTTTTATCACCTAATCCATATATTTTTCAATTAGGGCATCATCAATTCTCTTAAGTTCTGATTTTGGAATTAATTTTAGTAATTCCCAACCAAGATTTAGAGTTTCTTCGATAGTTCTATTTGTATAATATCCTTGGTTTATATATCTTTCTTCAAATTGCTTAGCAAATTCAGCAAATGCAAGGTCTGCATCTGAAAGTGCTGAGTCACCTAAGATTTTTTGTAGCTCACGAGCATCAACCCCTGATGCATAAGCTGCATAGATTTGGTTCATAGTACCAGCATGGTCTTCACGAGTTTTACCCTTACCTATACCCTTATCTTTTAGACGTGATAAGGATGGAAGGATAGAAACTGGTGGTTGAACACCTTGGTTATATAATTCACGGTTAAGGATAATTTGTCCTTCTGTGATGTATCCTGTAAGGTCTGGGATTGGGTGAGTGATATCATCTTCTGGCATTGATAAAATAGGAATTTGTGTAATAGTTCCTGGTTTACCACGAAGTTTACCAGCTCTTTCATAGATTGTAGAAAGGTCTGTATATAGATATCCTGGGTAACCACGACGTCCTGGTACCTCTTTACGAGCAGCTGAAACTTCACGTAAGGCTTCTGCGTAGTTAGTCATGTCTGTCATGATTACTAGTACTTGCATGTCTTTTTCATATGCTAGGTATTCTGCACAAGTTAAGGCCATTTTTGGTGTAGATAGACGTTCGATAGCTGGATCATCTGCAAGGTTCATAAATAATACAGAACGATCTAAAGCTCCAGTTTTTCTAAAGTCATCTAAGAAGAATTGTGCTTCTTCAAAAGTAATACCAATAGCTGCAAATACTACCGCGAAACCTTCATCATCATTAAGTACACGTGCTTGACGGGCAATTTGTGCTGCTACTTGGTTGTGTGGCAGACCATTTCCTGAGAAAATAGGAAGCTTTTGTCCACGTACAAGAGTATTTAGTCCATCAATGGTAGAAATACCTGTTTGGATAAATTCTGATGGATAATCACGGCTTACAGGGTTTATAGCTGTACCGTTTACATCACGTTTTTCTTCTGGAATGATAGCTGGGCCATCATCGATTGGTTCACCAAGTCCGTTAAAGGCACGGCCAACCATATCTTCTGAAACGCCAAGTTCTAGTGGACGTCCTAAAAATCTTACAGAAGTAGATTCAAGGTTAATACCTGTTGATCCTTCGAAAAGTTGGACCATAGCACGGCCTTCTTCTATTTCTATAACACGACCACGGCGGCGTTCGCCAGTATGCATTTCTATATCTACAAGTTCATCGAAGCTTACACCTTCAACACCTTCAACAAGCATTAGAGGCCCAACAACTTCGGTTACTGTTTTATATTCTTTTAACATTATGCCTCCCTTGATAATTGACTAATTTCATTGTCAATTTCTGCTTTGATGTCTGTAAGTTTTCCTATATCATCTTCGCTTACAAATTTCGCTCTTGTAATTCTTTCGTGTACTGGTAGATTTTCTAGTTTTTCAAGCTCCACTCCATTTGATAAAGCTTCTAGGGATCTATCATAGTTATAAAGAATTAAATCAAGCATGATGTTTTGTTTTTTAAGTGAACAGAATGTATCTACATCATGGAAGGCGTTTTGTTGTAAGTAGTCTTCTCTGATTGATTTTGTAACATTTAGTTTTAATTTATCATCATCACTTAGGGCATCACGACCAACTAGTCTAACAACTTCTTGAAGTGATTGCTCTTGAGCTAGTAAGCTCATAGCACGTTTTCTCATAGTTGAGAATTCTTCGTTGATATTTTGGTCAATATATTGGTCCATCTTATCTTGGTATAAAGAATAAGATGATAACCAGTTAATAGCTGGGAAGTGACGTTGGTAAGATAGGTCATAATCTAGTCCCCAGAATACTTTTACTATACGTAAAGTAGCTTGGGTAACTGGCTCTGAAAGGTCCCCACCTGGAGGGCTTACAGCTCCAATAACTGTGAGTGATCCTACTTCATCTCTATTTCCTAAAACTTCAACTTTACCACTTCTTTCATAAAAGTCTGCGATTCTAGATGCAAGATATGCTGGGAAACCTTCATCCCCTGGCATTTCTTCTAGACGACCAGACATTTCACGAAGGGCCTCTGCCCAACGGCTTGTTGAGTCTGCCATCATCGCTACGTTATAGCCCATATCACGGAAGTATTCTCCAAGGGTAATACCTGTATAAATACTTGCCTCACGAGCTGCTACTGGCATGTTTGATGTGTTTGCAATAAGGATTGTTCTCTCCATTATTGATTCGCCTGTTCTAGGGTCTATTAGTTCTGGGAATTCGTTAAGTACATCGGTCATTTCGTTACCACGTTCCCCACAACCTACATAAACTACCATGTCTGCATCGGCAAATTTTGCAATTTGGTGTTGTACTACTGTTTTACCAGATCCAAATGGTCCAGGGATAGCAGATGTACCACCTTTTGCAACTGGGAAGAATGTATCAATAACTCTTTGACCTGTAATAAGTGGTTCATTAGGGTCAAGTTTTCTTCTTGATGGACGAGCCTGTCTTACTGGCCATTCTTGAATCATATTGATTTCTTTATAGCCATCTTCTGTTTCAATTACTGCTACAGTTTGATCTACAGTAAATTCGCCAGATTTTATATCTTTAATTCTTCCGCTAGTTCCGTATGGAACCATGATTTTATGTGTAAGTACATGTGTTTCTTCAACTGTACCTAGGACATCCCCAGCAACAACTTCATCGCCTTCATTTTTAGTTGGGACAAATTCCCATTTTGTTTCACGATTTAGTGGTGATGCTGTAACTCCTCTTTCTAAGAATGATCCTGCAAGGTCTTCAAGTTTTTCTAGAGGTCTTTGGATACCATCGTACATGTGACGAAGCATACCAGGTCCAAGTTCAACTGATAGAGGGTGTCCTGTAGAAACTACTGGGTCTCCAGGTCCTATTCCTGTTGTTTCTTCATAAACCTGAATACTTGCAACATCTCCTCTCATCTCAATTATTTCGCCGATGAGCTTATCTTTTGATACCTCAACCACGTCATAGATATTCGCATCAGATAATCCGCTAGCTTCTATCAATGGTCCTGATACTTTAGTAATTTTACCTTCTTTCAAATTAAGCTCCTTTAATTTAGAATATTGGCTCCAACAGCCTTTTCTACTGATTTGTTGATATCAGCAAGACCTATGCCCATTGATCCCTTATTTCCAGGGATTAAAATGATAGCTGGAGTCATTTGATCTCTATATTTATCAATTGTAGATGGGATTTCTTTAGCAAATTTTTCTGTTATAAATATTACACCAACATCTTCTTTGGCTAAATTATTTATAGTATCTGCTGCTTCTTCGCCATCTATAACTGTATATACTTCTACACCGAGTGCCTTAAAGGCAAGGATAGAATCCTTATCCCCGATTACTGCTACTCTATGCATAAGTCTCACGCAACCTTTCTAATGTAAATTCTTTTGGTAATGAATTTAGTTTTGATACTAGAATGATCCTTAAGTTTTTAATCTCTGCTTCTTTAGAAATGATATAATTCATTAAAACTTCAGGGCCATAGGTCATAGATTTCGCAAGTCTTGAGTAATCCATTTGGTGATCATCAATTGCTTTTTCAAGGTCTAGTAAGTTTTGGTCTAATGTTTTATCATCATCTAAAGACCTTACTAGATATTTATTGATATTTTCATTTGATAGTTTTACCACAAGATGGTTTATATCTGCTGGTGCAAGTTCTACTAATCTTTCAGGGTCAATATAACCACCATCGATTAGGGCATCTTTTAAATCAGTTGCCTCTGTACCTTGAGCTTTGATACGTAAAAGTGTTTTAATATTGATTAAATCAATTCTTTCTTTTGTATATTTTGTAAGCTCTTCTAGGTCTATTTCCTTAGCATCTTTTAAAAGTTTTTCATAATATGACTTATCAAGGCTAATATCTATATCTTTTGGATTGTTAGTATCCCTAAATTTTGCTAGGGCAGTTTTACCATAATCTACATAAATATCATTGTCATTTACTGATTTATTAAATGGCTGATAGCCTTCGATTTCTAGACCTTCTAAAAAGCCTAGTTCGATATTATCACTTGATAAGTGTCTTTTGATATAAGCTAGGTCTATATTTCCTATATCACTATATAAATTTGCATAAGACTCATTTTGAACAATTTCTCTTACTAATACTTTAAGGTTATGAAAATTATATCTTTCTCTAAAGTATTGGAGAATATTGTCATCTCCTGCTGTTTGTTCTATAAGTTCATAGGAATTTTTTAGCTCTTGATCTAATATTTTTTCATATTCTTCTGGACGTCCTAGCTCTTGAATGGACTCTCTATAAGAAGAATCGTTTAAAGCACCTAGGACTTCACCTACTGAATCATAATCATTTAATCTTTCTAGGTCATTTCTAGTAAGGAGGTTATTTTCGCGTATTCTAGTTGAGATAGATCCACCTATATAGTTATCTCTATTCATAAACCCTCCTTAGTTAAATATTTCATCTGAAATTTGTTTTCTTATATCATCAATATTGTATTTTATTATTGAAGAAAATCTGTTATCATATTCGATTTTGCCAGATTTTACAACAAAACCATCTTCAACTGTTTCATCTGAGACTTTTAGTCCGCCAAAATCTGCATTTTTTAAAGCATCTTTATGGCCATCTGATAAGATAAGTTCTCCATTTGAAATACCAGATTTTTTCAAGGTGCTATCTATAAAAGTTTTATAGGAGTTGCTATCTAGATTTTTTAAGTTTTCTAAAAGTGCATCTACTATTTCATCGATTACCTTATTTTTTGCTGCTATTTCTATATCACGAGATTCACGGTTTGCTGAAACTTCTTCGTTTTTTATGATGGTTTCTGCTTCTTTTTGGGCTGAAGCTAAAATCTCAGCTGCTTTTTTATCTGCTTCGCTTTTTTTTGCATTTACTATTTCATATGCTTTTGCGTTTGCATCATCTAATATATTTTGACTTTCAGTTTTTCCTTCACTAATAATTGATTCTAATATTACTTCAAGATTATTCATAATCTTTTCCTAATATTAAGCGTTTAGTACTAGTAGTAGAGAGATTACAAAGCCTAAGATTGCGTATAACTCAACCATTACTGAGTAAACAACACCTTTAACGAATTCATCTTCGTTTTTAGCAAGAATGTTTACACCGGCAATAGCTACTCTAGCTTGTCTTTGTGCTGATGCATATCCAACAACTGCTACTGGGATAGCTGCCATTAGTAGGTAAAGTCCTTTTTCAAATGTGATTGCATCTCCACCAATGATTTGTTGGTAAATAAAGAATCCAATTACGAATCCGTAAAGACCTTGAGTACCTGGTAAAAGTTGTAGTACAAGTGCTTTACCAAATTTGTCTGGTTCATCTACTGTTAGTGCTGCTGTTGCCTCACCTGCCATACCTACACCTTTTGCTGATCCAATTCCACCAAATAATGTTGCAATCGCTGCTGCTAGTACTGCAAAAATTGTTCCACCGTTTTCAATAAAAAATTCACTCATTATTTTTCTCCTTTTCTAATGATATTTACAAAGTTTGTGTCTTCAACCATCTCACGGAACTTAATTCCGCCACCTTCATAGAACTTGTTAAACATTTCTACATAAATTAATCTAAGTGAGTGTACATAAGCTGACAAGTATGAAAGGAACATGTTAAATAGTTGGAACACTATAAATACTATAATTCCTCCAATAAGTCCGCCTATACCACTGCCTGCCATCATTTCTACAATTAAGTTTACAGAATAGGCTACGAATCCACCAGATAAAACTAGGGCCATAAGTCTTAAGAATGATACAAAGTCCCCAATCCATGAGGTGATTCCATAAAGTTCATAGGTACCGCTTGCAATTCTAGCTCCCCATGATTTCATAGCACGTCCTGCAAATAAAACGATGATTGCCATTCCTGCAATCATAACCCATTTTGCGATTGGGCTACCTGTAAGTGCTAGAGCAATTGCTCCACCTACTGCCATATACCAACTTATTACATCAAAGAATAAACCATCTGGGTGGCCATCTCTAATAGCCATGAATCCTTTTACTCCTAGGGCAAAGAATAAACTTATTGCCCCTATAACTATACTTAAAGTTATAAGCTGATTTATATCTTGGGTTGTATCAACCCAACCAAACGGTACATCTATTATTCCGCCAAATACGGATCCGAATATGAATCCAAATACACATGCTGAAATGGATATTCTAAGGAATAGCTTTAAAGTTTGTTCTGTTTCTTTTGGGAAATCTTTTAGTTTTAATGCAAGAAGTATTGCAATAACTCCAAGAAGTCCATAACCTAAGTCACCAATCATAAATCCGGTAAAGATTGTATAAAAAGGTGCTACGATTGCTGTTGGATCTAGCTCGCTGTATTTTGGTAAAGCATAGGTTGCAACAACATTTTCGTATGGTTCTATTAATTTATTATTTTTTAGAATTATTGGTACATTAGGATCATCTTTCTCTGCTGGTTTTACATCTAAGATGTATTTATCTGCTAAAAGTTGATCTAAGTCTTTTTTAAATTCTGCACTTTTATCACTAGGAACATAGCCTTCAATGATATTCATTTGACGAGTTTTTAGGAAGTTCTCACTTGAAGCTTCTTTTTTTCTGCAGTTGGTAACATAAGATTGATAAATGTAAAGGTCTGGCAAGTATTTTTTAAAGTCAGTTATTTGCTTATCTACTGCCTCAATTTCAGCATTTAATTCATCTTTTTGGCCACTTAAATCGGTTAAGTATGTATTAACTTCATTATCTGCAGCAATTTTTACTCTAGTAAAGCCAAATTCTCTTAAAATTTCAGAAAATTTTTCTGCTTCTTTGTTAGTTGAAATAGCAACTACATAATAATTGCCATCTTTTTCACTTATTTTATAAACCAAGGTACCATCTAAGTTTCTTTCTACAAGAGCATTTTGCAAATCTTCATAAAATTTGCCTGATATTGTTCCTGTCTCTAAGAAAAACCTGTCTGATTTATAAAGCTTATCTACATTAACATTTATATCTTGCCATGGAGATAAATCATTATACCTTTGGTTTAGGCTATCCCTACTTTGTACTAGTTTTTCACGTTTGGTAACCAACCCTCTTAATTTCTCATAAATCAAATCAAAAGTGAAGTTTGATCCACGTTTATTGACCTCATCTAAGGATAAGTCACTTACTTTATCATAAACTTCATCTGGTAAATCTTTTGTATAATCTCTTATTACATCAATTGCATAGTTTACCTTATTAAGTGATTCATCGATTTCAGCTAGTCTTTTTGTTTCACGGACTTCAGTTAAGTAATCATCATTTGGTTGTTTTACCAAATCGTTAAAATGTACGTAGTTAAAACCTTGCAAAGTGTCTAACAGAGTTGCTCTATCAGAGTCAAAGCTTAGCAAGTTAAACTTATCCATTTTAACTATTGCCATCTCTTACAATCCTTTCTGTCAAAGTATCGATAATAACTTTAACATTTTTGTTATCGGTGTTTAAAATATTACTTGAAGCCTCGCGTGCTTTTTGCAAGATAGGTTCTTTCTCGCTTAAAGCCTTGCGATTTGCTTCATCAATGAGACCGTTTGCTTTAGTATTTGCATCAGAGATTATTCTCTTATACTCACTGTCAGCTTCATCTTTGGCTTGTCTAATGATTTCTTGTGATTTTGCTTTTGCATCACTGACTTCATTAGAAGCAGCCTGTTCAGCCTCTTTGATTTTTAATAAAATATCATCTGCCATTTTTCACCCCCTAATTAACATTACCTCAATTATACCACAAATTTTCGTGTAAAAATAGGGCTAATTAATTATTTATCAATATTTTTTTTGAATTTTTTGTGGTAAGTGTCAGCTTATTTATGTGTATAACACACATATGTTTTTAATACCCAATATAATTAACACTTAAAATAATACTAAAAATTATTTATATAAAATTTAAGCAGGCCCAAATTTTCTATTATTTAGGCCCACTTTTTTTACTCACTATTTAATTTTTTGGATTATTCTTGATCTTGTTTCAAAGTCATCTGTACTTCCAGAGATTGAGTTATTTTCTTTGGCAAGTTTTGACATTTGATCTAGGATGTCACTTACTTTTTGTACATCACCTGTTTTATTTGATAGCTCATCAATACCTTGAGCTTTATAATCTTTTAAGCCTTGGGCAAATTCATGGTAACCTGCTTCGTATTTATCGCTACCTGCTTTTAGTTTACCTGTTGATTCGTTTAATTGGTTTAAGCCTGTGTTTAATTGCCTTAAGGCATCTGCTAATGGGTTAATAGCTGTTTGATTTATATTACTTAGTTGATTTAAAGACTTAGATTTATTTTTAAATTCTTCTAAGCCATTTGAAAGTTTTTGTGATCCATTAGCTAATTGAGCTGAGTTTTGGTCAAGTTCATTTATAGCACCTGATAATTTTTCGACACCTGCTGTATTTTGGATGGTTCCTTCTTTTAATTTACTTGATCCTGCTTTTATTTGGCTAGTAGCATCATCTAGCATGGCAATGGATTCTTGTAATTTTATTAGGTTTGATTCTGAAAAACCTTTACTAATTTTTTCTACACCTGCTGAAAGACTTGTTGATGCATCTACTAATTGATCTTGGGAATCAGAAAGTTTTGTAGAAATTTCTTTTGAACCTGCATTTGCTTTTTTAATACCAGCTGTAAGCCCTGTCGATGCTTGGCTTAGTTCAGATAAACCTGCTTGTACTCCAGCGCTAACTTGAGCACTTGCTTTTAAATTTTCAGCTTCTGCATATAGACTATTTCTAATTGCTGCAAGATTTTCGATTTGTCCACTTAAAGATCCATCTTCATTATTTGCTTCTAGATTTGCAATTACTGCATCAATAGAGTTTGCTTGGGCATAAATATTTTCTAAACTTCCTTGGACATTTATACCATTCGCTGTTTGGCTAAGGCTTGCTATACTTTCATTCATAGTAGCTGATGCATCTGAAAGTTCAGATAAGCCACCATTAAGTTCATTAACACCACTTGCAAGTGGGCTAAGACCTTTTCCTAAATCATCTAAGCCTTTTTGTAATTGGCCTAAAGAATCTGTAAGTGAGCTTGCTTTTTCATCTCCTTTTTGAGAATTCATAGCAGTTTTTTCTTTTAATTCACTAGTTGCTTTATTAAGTTTTGCTAGACCATTATCAAGTTCTGTTGCTCCAGCTTGTAGGCTTTTAGCTCCTTCATTTAGGGTTGGCATATTTTGATTTACTTGATTAACTCCTGCTGTGTATTTATTGATACCAGCATTTAAGTTATTTGATCCATCACTTAATTGATTTACAGCATTGGTCATTACTGAAACTTTGCCTGGAAGATCAGAAAATGCGGCTGAAAGTTTTTCAAAGTTTGCTAGAATTTGGGCTGAACCATCTGATAATTTTCCAGCACCAGCACTCAATTGATTGATACCATCATTTATTTGATGACTTCCATTTGCTAGCTCATCTGAAGCATCCACTAGTTTTGCCATATTATTTTCTAGTTTATCAATGCCGTCATTTAGATCATCTAGAGAAGCTAAATTAGCATCTTCTTGGAAAAACTCGTTAGATATTAGAGTATAAATTTCAGTTGGTTTATAGTCTGTAACATCCATTTCTACTTCTAATTTTTCTTTAAACTTATCTAGCTTATCTTCTTCTAGTATGTCAGAGAAATTTTCTCTAAGTCCTGGAGTAAGTAGACCTGTTACGATTTGATTTTTACCATCTTTTACAATTTTTCCATCACTTGTTGTGATATTTGCTACCTTATCTCCATCAAAGACCATAGCAGTAACTACTGCATATGGAGAATAGACATTTGTTTCTTTGCCATCAATTTTTGCTGTCTCAGACTTTTTATTTGTAGCTTCTGCCACAATTTTTAAATGGCCAGATTTTCCTTCAAGTTCACTTGCATTTACTTTTTTGCCATCTAGAAAATAAATTATTTTTACATCTACTGGCAGTTCTCCATTTGCTTTTCCTTGGTAGTAGATATCTTTATCTTCTGCATCCCAAGTAATATATCCATCATTTGCTTGGATTTTTTCATCTGTTTCTAGGTTTTTGATATCTTTAAGGTTTGATTTATCTTTTATTTTTATATTTTCATCTGAACTTAGCCAAACTGATGCAGTCTCATCTGTTATCTTGCCATTTTCTTGAGTTACATATATGGTTTCATTTTTCTTTACAGGTTCTGTAGCCGCATATGATACGTTGCTAGCAAGTACTGAGCCTACAGTTACTGCTGCAAGAACTTTTACAAATTTTTTATTCATATTTCCCTCCTAGTTTAATCCTTTTGTTGTTTTCTTTATGAATGGGAATGTTACACTAATTATTGCAGGTAGGAAAAGAATAATTACTAACATAGAAATTATTGCTCCTCTTGCTAAAAATATACATATAGTAGATACTATCTCCATTTTTGAATACATACCTACACCAATAGTTGCTGCAAAAAATGCAAGGGCTGATGTAACAATTGATTTTGCTGTCTCTTTTGTTGCTATTTTTAAAGCCTTGTTTTTATCCTTGTTTTTCTTGTATTCGAATAAAAACCTATCTGTCATTAGGATAGAGTAGTCGATAGTAGATCCTAGTTGAACTACACCGATTATTATTGATGTGATAAATGGTATGGTTTGGCCCATATAAAATGGAAGCCCCATATTTATAAGTATAGCTAGCTCTATTGCCGCAATTAATACAATTGGTAGGGCAAAAGATTTAAATACTATTGCTATAATTATAAATACCACCCCAATGGATGCAATATTTACCATTTTAAAGTCACGGTCAGATATTTCTGTTAGGTCATCAGTAAGAACTGCTTCTCCTGTCAAATATCCATCTGGATCGTGGTCTTTTATAATTTTATTTATCTGATTTATTTGATTTTTCACTTCTGGTGATGCTGTTTGATACTTAGAATTTAGCATCAGCATTTGGTAGCCATTTTTTACAAAGTTATCTTTTAGTTTATCTGGCAATACACTAGATGGTAGGGTAAGACCTGTAGCAGAATTGACACTAAGGACATTATTTACTCCATCCACATCTTCTAATTCTCCTACCATGCCATTTATAGATTGCTTGCTCAAATCATCTTTTACTACTATAAAATGAGTAGACGCCATGTCATAATCTTTTTTCATTTTGTTTAGGGCAACTATAGAGTCAAGATCTTGAGGTAGTGACCTATCTAGGTTGTAGTAAAGGTCTGTATGGGTTGACCCATAAATTGCTGGTATGAAAAGAGCTAAAAATACAATAAATAAAGTTTTTTTGTATTTTAAAGTAAAGTTTGAAGTCTTCTCGAAGGATGGCAGTAAAACCTTGTGGTTAAATCTATTGACCCATTTTTCTGTAAGCAAGATCATTGGAGGTAGAACAACCACTGTTGATACTAATCCTAAAAGCACACCCTTACTCATTACAAGACCTATATCTTTACCAAGACCTAGTCTCATTAAAAGTAAAACTAAAAATCCTGCAAAGGTAGTAAGTGATGAAGCAAAGATAGATGCTACTGTAGATTCAATAGCCTTAGCCATAGCTTCATTTTTGTTTTCATTTTTTTGTTTCTTTTCTACATATCTATGATATAAGAAAATAGAATAGTCTGTTGTAACAGCTAATTGAAGTACTGCCGCAATAGCCTTGGTAATATAAGAAATCTCTCCTAAAAAGATATTTGTACCAAAGTTATACAAAATTGCATAGCCAATGTTTAGCATAAATAAAAATGGTATGATTGTAGACTCATTGGTAAAACTTAAAACTATTAGGGCAAGAACTACCGCCAGTGCTACATATATAGGTGTTTCATGGTCTATTAAGTCCTTGGTATCTTTTACCAAGGAAGAAATACCTGATAAAAATTTTTCTTTAGATTCGATTGCCTTTATCTGATCTATTGCCTCCATAGTCTTAAAAGAAGATGAAGACTCACTAAATTTAACCATCAAGAGAGTAGAATCTTCTGCATAAAATGCATCTCTTATCCCATCTGGTAAAAATTCATTTGGTACTGTATCTCCCACAATAGAAGATTTTGAAATAACATCTTCTACCCCATCAATTTCTAGAATCTGCTTTTTTAACTGGTCTGCATCATGGTCATCACCCTTTAAAATCAACATGCCAGTTGCAGCATTTTTAAAATCCTTATCTAGAATTTCTTGGCCCTGGGTAGACTCAAGGTCAGCTGGTAAGTAGGAGAGAATATCATAATTTACACCAGTATTTTCATAGCCAATCCAAGAAGGTATAAGTAATAAGGTCATTATAATTAAGACTAATTTTGGATGGTATGAAATAAATCTTGATATTTTTTTCATTTTATTTCTCCTGTCTATTAAATATTTTTTTTATAACAGCAAATAAAACAGGTTTCATTTCATTTATAGATAGAGTGGAATCCTCCATCAGGGCGCTCTTACAAGTAGACATCATGATATCAAAAGTCATAGCAAGGATATAAAGTTGTTGGGACTGGCTATAAGATTTAGAAAATAAATTTTCGTACTTATTTAAAATAAATTGTAGGGTCGAATCAGCCTCAGTCAGTCTTTCATCATGCTCTATTTTTGTATATAAGGCCCAAGTGATATTGCTACTTAAAAGCTCAAGCTCAAAAGGATTAGCAATTAGATAATCAATTATGTAATCCACAAATGAGATATATCTTTCAACAGGGTCTTTACCCTTACAATTTTCTTCTGCTTTTATAATAATATCCATGGCCTTATTTAAAACAATTTTTTCTTCTAGGTCATTTTTATCCGTGTAATAAAGATAAAAAGTTCCTAGACCATATCCTGCCTCCGCCATTATCTCTCTTACAGAAGCCTTGTCTGGCCCTTTTTCCTTAAAAACTTTTAGAGCAGCCTCCATGATATCTGCTTTTTTTCCACCGATAGATTTAGTGGTCACATCTAACCCCCTTTTTAATAATGAACGTTGTTCATTTGTTGTTACAAAATATATTTTACGCTTAAATGAACATTGTTCAACTATTGGTTTAAATATTTTTATTATAATTTTATTTTAAAAATTTTTGGTGAATAAGTATATTCCTTCTACGTTTGATAAGTAATCTAAAAGGTATCTTTGAAATTTCTGGTAAGTTTCTCTTTTATAAGAACTAATGTTTTTAGAAACTAATTGAAAGCAGTATTTATTAGGTATTTTTATATCCAAGTCAATAATTATTACTTTATCTATACCCCATGACTTAATTACGCTTAGAGGAGCTATCGTCCAACTTCCATCTACATCTTCTAAATATTTAAATAATAAGTTTCCTGTGTTAACATTTATATAGGGATTCACTTTTATATTCCAATGATTTGAAAACCATAAATCAAATTGTGGAGACCACTTTAAATATATATTTTTAGATCTTTCAAATTCTAAATAAGAGCGAGCTTTCTCTTCATCTTCTTTTCTTTTAGATGTTACTAAATACATGGGTTCACTAAATAATGGTTTAGATATTATCTCCTTTGAAGGATATCTAGAGTAAGTAAATGCCATATCTAATTTTTTAGTTTCCATCAAGTTAAAAAGTTGATTTGAATGATGAGTAAAAATATTTAATCTTATATTTTTATTCTCCACTAAATCTTTATAGAATGAATAAAATATATGAGAATTGACAATATCTATCCCTCCTATAGTTAAATGATCAAAATGATTTGTTACTTGTATTGACTTTATTCTATCGAATATATAGATATATTGATTAGCTAATATTAAAAATTCTTCTCCTTGCTTAGTAATATTTATATTTCTAATACCTTTCTCTCTTTCAAATAACTTAATATTAAACTCATTCTCAATATTTTTTATTCTTTGGCTTACAGTAGATTGCGATACAAATAAAGTTTTAGAAGCATCTGTTATATTTTTTTCATTTGCAACAGTTAAGAACGTTACTACCTCATCGTAATTCATATAGTCTCCTTAATATCGGTTTTTTCGATATTATAATTTTAAAAGAATCATTTTTCAACAGACTTATTATATGTTATATTTTTGTTATCAAATTAACGGAGGTATATATGATTAAGAAAACGATTTACAACGACTATGAAAGATTGAGCTTAGAAAAAATTGATGAGCTTAAAAATTTAGAATCAGCTCATATTGATGACGTATTAGGTAGAAATAGAGCCATAAGCTCTGAATTTAAACCAGTTAACAATAAAAGACTTGCCGGAAATGCTTTTACCGTGAAAACTTCAGCTGGTGATAATTTATATATTTATGCTGCATTTGATTATGTCAAAGAAGGAGATATCTTAGTTGTTGATGCAGAAGGATACAAGAATCGTGCTGTTATGGGCGAAATCTTAATGAGATTTTGTATAGCTAAAAAGCTTGGTGGTGTTATAGTTAATGGAAGTATAAGGGATTATGAAGCACTAAAATCTCTAGACATTCCAATTTATGCTACTGGGGTTAACCCAAATGGACCATACAAAAATGGACCAGGAGCCTTAAATGTACCAGTAACTTTAGGAAGTATCGCTATAAATCCTGGAGATATTTTAATTGGAGATGGTGATGGTGTGGTAGTAGTAAAACCAGAAGAATTGGATAAAGCTGTTAAAGAAACATACATATTAATTGAAAAAGAAAAAGATATTATCGCAAATTTTGAAAACGGAATATTGCCTGACACATCATTTGCGCACGAAAAAATAAATGAATAGGAGGCTTTATGGAATTAGAATTAGATATGCTACAAACACTCTCAGTAGCTGTAATAGTTTACTTACTAGGAGTATTCATAAGAAACAAAATTAGTCTTTTTAGAAAATATTTTATACCAGCTCCAGTTATCGGAGGTATTATTTTTAGTGTATTATCATTAATTTTTACTAAATATCTAAATTTTACAATATCCCTAGATACAACTCTTCAAGATTTTTTCATGAATATATTCTTTACTACAGTAGGTTTTACTGTTTCTGTTAAGATTTTAAAACAAAGTGGTAAGCAAGGTTTAGTCCTTGGGATTATTGCAGTAATTCTTTTAGTGTTTCAAAATCTAATTGGTGTTGGTCTTACAAAAGTCTTTAATATCCATCCACAACTAGGTGTAGCAATGGGATCTACTGCTATGAGTGGTGGTGTAGGATCGGCTGTAGCATTTGGTCCAACCTTTGAGGCAAATGGAGCTTTAAATGCAACTACTATTGGTACTGCAGCTGCAACATTTGGCTTATTGATGGGATCATTAGTTGGGGGACCTGTTGCGAAAAGATTAATTGATAAATACCAATTAAAAAGTGCCTATACTAATAAAGAAATTAAGAATGATGATGTAAATAAAGAAATTGTAACTGATAATGTAAAAATCTTTAATTCAGCGATATCTATCTTAATAGCTGCTGGTATTGGAACAGTTGTCGGTAAAATTTTAAATATGACTGGAGTAACTTTTCCTTACTATGTAGGTTGCTTATTTGGTGGAGCTATAGTCAGAAATCTATCAGATATAAATTTATTTGAAATAAGGATGAAAGAAATAGATATGATAGGGAGTGTATCATTGAACCTATTCTTATCATTGGCTCTAATGTCATTAGATTTGCAAGCTTTAGTAAGCTTAGCTTTACCAATGATAGTAATCTTACTATCTCAAACTATTTTTATGATGCTATATGCTTCATTTGTAACATTTAAAGCTATGGGAAAAGATTATGAAGCTGCTGTTATGGTCGCTGGTCATTGTGGAGTTGGTTTAGGACAAACTCCTAATGCAATTGCAAATATGTCAGCAATAATTAATCAAAATGGTCCAGCACCTAATGCTTGGTTCGTTTTGCCAGTTATTACAGTTGTTTTAATCAATCTTGCGAATCCACTCATTATAACATTTTTTATAAATATGTTCTCATAAAAAAATCCACCTTTTTGGTGGATTTTTTTATCTATAAGTCATCTTCTATAATAGATGATTTGGAATATGCGGTAACTTTTGCTTCGAAAAAGTCTGTTTTTACTTGGTTAGGGTCAGCGTATTCTTCTACCCATTTCATAGAATCTGGTACTTCTGTATAGCCTTCGTAAAGATTTCCAAATCCTAGACCCTTAGCCCTTAGATTACCTAGGTATTTTATATAATCTTCTATCATTTTTCCATTTAGTCCTGCTATATTATCACCAATAGCGTATTTTCCCCAGGCAATCTCTTGTTCTACACCTTCTTTTAGCATAGCTGTGTAGTATTTGATGTGCTCTTCAGTAAATAAGTCTGGTCTTTCTTTTTTAAGATCATTTATAAGAGACCTAAATAACCATAGGTGGGTATTTTCGTCACGGTTGATGTATCTAATTTCTTGGACTGTTCCTGGCATTTTTCCGTTACGGCCTAGATTGTAGAAGAAAGAAAATCCTGAGTAAAAATAAATACCTTCTAGGATATAATTTGCTACTAGGGCTTTCATAAAGTTAAATTCATCATCTTCTTCTAAGAAATCATTGTATTGCTCACCTATGTATTCATTTCTACGTAGCAAATGGTCATCATCCTTCCACATGTAAAGAATGTTTGTTCGCTCCTCTGGTGAACAAATTGTATCTAGGATATATGAATAAGATTGGGAGTGGATGGATTCTTGGTAGGTTTGGATTGATAGGCAAAGGTTGATTTCATTTGCTGTAACATAGGTTTGCAAATTTGGGAGATTTGCAGTTTGGATTGAGTCAAGATATGTTAAAAATGAAATAATCCTATCAAAGGCAAACTTTTCGTGTTCATCAAGATTTCTATAGTCTTTGATGTCTTGGTTTAAATTTATCTCTTCTGGTATCCAAAAGTTATTCATAGCTTGGCGGTACCAATCGCTAGTCCATGTATATTTTAAGTTGTTAAAGTCGTTTAGATTTGTAGTATTTCCTTGGATGATTTTTCTTTTAGCGAGGTCTAGGTCACCCTCTTCATTGAAAATACCACGTTTTTCAACTTCTCTTTTTTTGCTATCTTCCATTTGTCTGCTCCTTGTATTTTATATTAAAGAGTACCTAATAATAGATTTATTTTATTTTTGCTCTTATACCTGTACTATACAAGTCTATTAAAAAAAGACTATTATTAATTACTTTAAATTAAAGGAAATGAAGAGAAGTCCGATAGGAACAATTATCAATATTTGAATAAATATTATAAATTTATTAGCTTTCTTTATGATATTTATTAGTTGTGTAGCTATTTTAAAATTCTTAAGGCTGGTTTTAGTAATTTTGCTTTACTTGTATTCACTTTTCTTATATTCAAACAAAGATAAAAAAATGGTCATATCAAGCTTTCATATGACCATTAATGTAGGAACTCTAAAATTTTTAATTTATCCTATTTATTTTTCTAAATGCCTATCGTAAACTTCTTTAAATCTCTTTAGGGCATCTTCTATTACCTTAGTAGGAGCTGCCAAATTCCATCTTTCAAAGCATTCCCCCTCTTCTCCAAAAATATATCCTTCATCTAAAAAAATTTTAGCTTCTTTTTTGTTCATTTGTTCCAATTGTTTATGGGTAAATCCTAATTTTGAAAAGTCCATCCACATTAAATAGGTTGATTCAAGATCAAAGACCTCAATTTTAGGGTAGTTTTCATTCATAAAATCTTTAATAAGTTCATAGTTCTTATAAATGATTTCTATACATTTATCTAGCCATTCCCTACCTTCATTATAGGCTATTTCAGTAGCCTTGTATCCTAGGATATTACATTTAGGGTTTGATGTGGTTGTTCTTATATGCCCATAAAACCTATCTCTTAAGTCTTTATTTGCTATTATCACACTTGAAGTTTGTAAGCCTGCAATATTAAAACTCTTACTTGCTGATGTAAGTATGACTGATTTATCCTCATATTCCTTGCCAATAGTTGCATAAGAAACGTGGGTATGGCCTGGCATTATTAGATCATTGTGGATCTCATCGGAGATAACTAAAACATTATATTTATTACAAATATCTCCTAGTTTTTTTAACTCTTCTTTGCTCCAAATCCTACCTGATGGATTGTGAGGGCTGCATAAGATAAACATAGTATTGTTCTCATCTTTACATTTATTTTCAAAATCTTCAAAGTCTATCTCATACCTATTGTTATTTAGTTTTAACCTAGATCCTACAATTTTCCTATCGTTATTTTCTATGGCTTCATACATAGGATAGTAAACAGGTGTTAGCAAAATTACACCATCACCTTTTTGGGTGTAGCAGTTAACAGCTGAGAAAAAGGCATCTACTACTCCATGGGAAGGAAGTATCCATTCTTCTTCAATTTCCCAATTATGGACATCTTTTTGCCAATTTATTACAGCTTCTTTAAACTTCGGGCTTGGGTTAGAATATCCTAGGGCTGTATTTTGTACAAAATCACATATGCCATCCTTTATCTGTGGGGCTAATTCAAATTCCATGTCGGCTACAGAGAAGGGAACTATATCATTATCTCTTCCATATAAGCTTTCTACTTCATTCCATTTGCCAGAACCAAGTCCATATCTAGGGCTTATAGTTTCAAAATCATATTTTGTCATATCGTCTCTATCCTTTCTTAATTTTCTATTGCTCCAGTATAGTTAACCAACAAGTCATCTTCTAAGATAACATTTTTGCCATAAGTCTTTACAAATATTACGACAAATAATACTAAAAGACCAATAAATAAGGCTACATATAGTGGCAAGTTTAACAATAAGGAAGAAGATAGTAATATTAAGATGCTTATACCAGCTACCGAAATTATTTTAGCTCCCTTTGCTGTAATCTTCATTGTGGATTTGTTGAGTATTTCTGGCCTATCACTTGCAAGTTTATATAAGGCTAAGCAAACTAATATCTTTGATAACAGAGAGTTGGCTGTTACAAATTTAGTTATAAATGAAATATCATATCCTATTAGTAAAGGTATGATTCCTATTAGGTAAAAAAATGTTAATAGCTTGTATGGTACACCGTTTTTAGAAACTTTTCCTAAAGACTTTGGTAGTAATCCATCATCACAAGCTACTAAAAGTGGCTTGGTTACCCATGAAAATGATGAATTGATTGTAGATGCTGTTGACCCTAGGGCTGCTCCTATTACAAATATATAAAAGGCTGCCCTTGGCATTGTCTTTTCAGCAACTAATGTAAGTGGTTTATCTGCCACTACTTCTATAGGTAGGTTTCCAGCAGCCACCATAGATATTAAAACATAAAACACTCCTACACCTAGGGTAGATAGGATGATCGCCTTTGGTATATCCTTACCTGGATTTTTTACTTCACCTCCATATTCTGCTAGACATTGGGCTCCTGCTGTAGCTGATGATAAAAGAGCTAAGGTTGATATGAATGCAAAGCTACCATTCTTAAATAGATTACCTGGATCAAATACATACGAAAAGTCTGTTTTTGGCAAACCAAATGCTACAAACATAGCAAGTCCACCTATGAGGATGAGCGTTATAACCTTATTAAAGTTAGCAGCAGTTTTGGTACCAACCAGATTTGTTAGAAAAAATATAGTTAGTGTAACTATAGCTATTATATGTTGATCCCATCCTGAAACTAAACTTACAAAGTAAGATGCAAAGCTTAGCGCCCATTGAGCAAACGATATATTCATAGTTATATGTAACAATAAGTATATCATTCCTGGAACTTTACCTAATAGCCTGCTGGTATATCTATAAGGTCCACCTGTTGCTGGTACTGCTGATCCAAGGACTGTTGAAGGGAATATGCTAATAGTTGTTAGAATCGGAGATAGTAAGAAAGCAAGCACAACTCCTGTACCAGTCATCCCTATAGCAACTCCCGTTGTCGACATAATTCCCGCTCCTATAATTTGGCCTATTGCAATGGCCATTAGGTCCCAGAAGCCCAGATTCCTAATTAATTTGCTTTCCTGTCTCATTTTAAATTCTCCCTTAGTTACTCAATAATTTCGACACACTCTTTTTCCGTATCGATGAGAACTTTATCACCTGATTTTATCTTTTGGTAAAATTCACTATCCACATCTGTTATTAGAGGTATTTCCATAACAATAGCTGCAGAAACTAGAACTGTACTAGCATGCTCAATTATTAGTCCTTTTGGCATATTTCCGTGTTTATTCATCTGATATAGGCTATCCATTTGAACTACAGAACTTCCCTTATCACTTGGAAAAACTAATATCTTATCAGCTATACTTTCTCCCTCTAGATTGTGGCCCGCTTCAAACAAAACCCCACTTTCAGGCTTGACTATATAAAAATTAATAGGATCTTTTGAAATTAAAACTTCTCCTTTTGCCCTACCTTCTGAGATTGGAAAAGCTTTGTATTTTAAATTGCTCATCTTATTTCTCCTGATAATACAGCTTCTATACACTCTGGGATGCTTCTAACCTTAAACTCTAAATCTCTTCTTGTAGTATAATAAGCACACTTTGGTGATTCAGTAACACCACTACCACCTTTTAGATGGCCCCAGATAGGTTGGTCAACACATGAATTTATAATAATATGTCCACCTGCATCCTCAATTTTCTTTAATAGACCCATCCTATCAGCTAAGTCTTTTGTAGTTGATGACGTAAATAAATACAATTCACCTACCAGCTTTCTACCATCAACCATATTAGCAATTTCCTTAACAGTGTTGATAGTTAGGTGAGGGCAACCTAAAATAGCAAAATCTACTTTTCCGGTTCTTCTTGAAATTTGATTATAGGCTTTTTCCATATCTTCGTTGGTTATCTCTATTACATGTTTAGGATTACCGTCTACAAAAGCATCTTTCATCGTATTAGCTTCAGGAGTAACTCCTAAAATCTGAAACATAGGCACTACTCCATGGATGTTTAACTGTGTACCTATATCCATCAAGGCCTCATCAGATGCTGTAGCCTTATCTATGCCTGAAAATACTGGCATATTATACTCAGGTCCCATCTTAATTGATGTGTAATATCCTAATAGCTCATAATCAAATTGAGTCTTTATATCTGCCTTAACATCTATTAGAATATCTCCCTTTCTATTTTCATCTAAAAGCATGCCATACTCTGGTGTGTATCCTGTGATAGCTGAGCACATGGCTGATTGAGCCGCTTCTCTATTTGTCCTAGCTCCTATTACTGAGTTAACATATACAGAACCCCCCGATGCAGAAAAGGAACAAATCTCTCCAAATCTTGGAACGTTTTGCTCGAAAAATGGTGTACAATCAAAAGTTAATATAGCTCCCAATTTTCTATAAGTATCTATAGTTCTTACAATGACATCCTTATCATGTCCGTCTATATCGGTGATTTTACTGAAATACTCATAATCATAGGCTGGATTTACTGTAGGTGCTACTCTACAATGTGCTCCTGCCTTATATAGTTGTTCTACAAACCACAAGTCTCCTTCTTGGTTGGATAATGATATATGGGCCTTGGAAACTTCAACCATCCTTTTGGCACCAAAGGCTTTTCCTATTCCCATAAGTATTTTGAGAGCCTTAGAAGCCCCCTCTCCAAACTTGCCATCATACATTTCTTTTTGATCTTTAGTTAGAATCATATATGATAATCCCCCTATTTTTTATTTAATAACTACATCATATCATGTTACTAGTTATTATCAAAATTTTTTTAATAATATTTTATATATATAAATTTACATATCTTTTTTTTGTAAAAGTTAGATTTACATTATTGTGATAAAGTGCTAGTGTGATAGGTCGTAATATAAGCTGCTTAGCTAGATTTTATAAAAGATCTTAAATATAACGATATCTATGAATAAAATAGGAACACAGACCTTTAGAGAGCTAAACCACAGTTTCATTTAAGGCCTATCTTTTAATAAAAAATTCCTAAACTATGAGTATCTGATAAAAACTTATATAAATATTTGGGGTAGAACTCAAAATAGGGACTTTATGGGCCATATATTATTTATTTAGATCTAAAACTAAGTTATCAATAAAATATTAATATAGTACTAAGATTTGGATTAAGAAAAATTAGCTTATTAAAAAATCCCCTACAATCTCTAATTAAAGATTGTAGGGGATTAGTTTTGCTTATTCGTTTTTATCTATGAATCCTAATACTAAACTTACTATAGGCATCCATATATAGCTTCTAATATTCCATTCTTTCAAGTAAATGTAGTCAAGTCCTACACAAAGGATAAAGGATGCCATTAATAATATTATTGAAATCTTACCTATTTTTTTTAGATAAATCTACTTCTCTCATAATTAGCTCGCACAAGAATCGCAATCTTCTACTTCAAGGCTTTTGCCTCTTACGTAGTAAATACTTTTTACTCCTGCTTCCCATGCTTTGATATATACATTTAGTATTTGACGCATGGTGTATTCGTTAGTGATATAAATATTTATTGATTGGGCTTGGTCTATATGTCTTTGTCTTACTCCTGCCATTTCCATTGAGATATTTTGGTCAATATCGTGGGCATTTTCATATAGCCAGAATGTTTTTGTAGTTAGACCTGGGGCTACTCTTGGTACTATGGCTCCTTTTTTCTCTTCTAGGAAGTATCTGCTCATGATTGGGTCAACTCCTGCAGATGTTCCTGAGATAATTGATGTAGACCCTGTTGGTGCAATTGCCATTAGGTAACCATTTCTTAGGCCATTTTCAGCAACTTGATCTTTTAATTCTTCCCAACGCTCACTGTTATAATCTCTTAGGTCAAAATATTCACCTGTTTGCCAGTCAGATCCTTCAAACTCGTCATAAGAGCCTTTTTCTTTAGCAATTTCCATTGATTCTAGGATTGCATAATAGTTTATATCTTCATAAACCTTGTCTACAAATTCTGCATGGGCTTCTCGGTTGGACCATTTGATATCATTTTTAACTAGCATATGGTGGTAGCCACTTGTTCCAAGACCGATGGCACGGTATTTTTTGTTGGTTACTTCTGCATATGGGGTTGGGTAGTAGTTTAAATCTATTACATTATCTAGGGCTCTTACCACTGTTCTAACAGTTTCTTCTAAATCTTTTTGATCTGTTACATCAAACCTACCTAAAGTTAAACTTGCTAGGTTACATTCTACAAAGTCACCTGGTTTTGTTTTATTTACTATGATTGTATCGCCATTTTCATCTACTATTTCTGTAGAAATTGTTTCTGATGCACTCATATTTTGGGCAATTTCTGTACATAAGTTTGATGAATAAATCATACCCTTGTGTTTATTTGGGTTATATTTATTTACTGCATCTCTATTAAATACAAATGGTGTTCCTGTTTCTGTCCAAGATTTGATTAATAGACGCACCATTTCTTTTACAGGCATAGTTCTTCTTGAGATATTTTTATCTTCGATAAGTTTTAGGTAAAATTCTTTCCACTCATCACCATAGGTATCTTCTAGAGCCTTACCGTATTTTTTCTCAACCTCGTGTGGGTCAAACATATACCAAGTTGCATTGATATCATCACGGCTTAGCTCCCAGAAATAGTCAGGGAAACAAACACCAGGGAATATATCGTGGGCTTTCATCCTATCATCACCGTTGTTTGTTTTTAGTCCTAAAAATTCTGGCATATCTTTGTGCCAAATATCTAGGTAACAAGCAACTGCCCCTTGGCGTACTCCTAATTGGTCAACTGCAACTGCAGTATCGTTGGCAAGTCTTATCCAACGGATAACTCCACCAGCAACTCCTTCAAAGCCACGGATATCAGATCCATTTGCACGAACTTTTCCAAAATATAAACCCATGCCGCCGCCGTGTTTAGAAACTTCAGCGAAGTTTGTGATTGAACGATAGATTCCTTTTAAAGTATCTGGAACTGTATCTATAAAGCAAGATGAAAGTTGGTTAAATGGCTTTCTGGCATTGGTCATAGTTGGTGTAGCCATAGTTGCTTTAAGACTTGATAAGATATCATAAAGTCTTTTTGCAAAGGCTACCCTATCTTTTTCTGGGATTGCGAGATGCATGGCAATACCCATAAACATTTCTTGAACACTTTCTATAATATCACCTGTAAAGGTGCGGATTAGATAGCGTTTTTTAACAAGATCTAGGCCAGAATAGGTAAATAAATCATCACGGTCTTTTTTTAGATAAGCTTCTAGCTCATCAATGTCATCTGATGAATAGTTTTCTTTGATATACTCACCGTAAAGGCCAGCATTAGTTAGATAATCAATCTTTGATTTGAAATCTACTATATCAAATCTTTCTTCATTTCTTTTTATTTCAAGGTCAATCTCATGCATCAAAAATCTGGCTGCAATAATTTCCCAGTCTGGAGTTTCCTTGCTGGTTAGCTCACTTGCTGCACGAGTTAGGGCGCTTAATAGTTCTTCATCGCTCATATTTGCCTTGGTAAATGACTCGAATTTAAAATATAGAGAATCTATTGGATACCTTTGGTTATCAAATTCGTTTTGTACTTTGGTAAGTATATCAAGGATTTCTTTATCTGTTATATACTCTTCAAAATCACTCATCACCTTGCGGTCCATATTGTGTTTGGCACGGTAAAGGATAAAGGATTTTACTTCCCTATAATAGTTTTCATCTATAAGAGTAAGCTCTACCAAGTCTTGGACTTCTTCTACACTTACTGTGTGATCTTTAGGATATTTTTCCTTTATAGTAGCTACAATCTTATCACCCATTTGCGATAATTTTTCATCAGAAACTAAACTATCAACAGAAGCAAAAGATTTTGCTATAGCTCTTTCAATTTTTTCTTTTTCAAATGGAACACGCGTTCCATCTCTTTTAATAATATCCATAAAGTACCACTTTCTAATTTTATCTATTTTTCTAAATTACATTATAGGAGCCATAGCACTATATATAGTACTATGACTTCCAATACTTTTGATATTATACCATATATAGTATTCTTTTAAAAGAAATGACAAAACAAAAACAAAGCCTACATTATGCAGGTTTGCACAACATAGGCTAAGGTTTTATATATATTTATCTATATTTATAAAGATTTATAAAGTTTCTTTAGTACTTAGATAATATTCGTAAGCATTATTTTTTACAACAACAGTATCACAAATCATATCCATTAGAGATTGTTTTTTTGGGGCAAAGGCAACCAATACGTATAAAAATAATAATTTGTTTTGTACATATCTACCGCATGTTTCACGTGAAACAACTTGACTAAAAGTTAATTTTTCTGATTTTGTAGGGATGACTCTGATATTAGTAACCATTTTCCCTAGGGTTTGGCCATGGTTAAAGTAGGTCATTAGTGTAAAATATGCCAGTGTTATTAACCAATAAATTATAGCAAAGGCACTAATGGTTTCTGTTAATTGAAAGTCTGTACCTATTAGGTTTTTTATTATGTTTGCTATAGAATTTGTTACAAGCATATCTATGGCAAAGGCTAAAAGTCTTATAAAAAAACCCGCGTAGTAAAAGTTAACTGCTTGCTCATGTTTTTTTTCTACTACTACTTCACTAACTTCACTCATAGTAACCTCCATATAAATACATTGGTTTGTTACTTTCTTTTTCCATAAATTCTTTTAATATTGCAAGATCTGATTTTGGGTTATCTTTATTTGTTGAAAAAGCTGGTAGGTATCTAGCAAAGGCATTTGCTAGTTCATTTTTTTCAACAACCATAGGATCTGTTAATTTCCCGTTTTTAGTTATATCAGCGACAGCTGCATCTAAATCACCAATTTCATCTACTAATCCATTTTTTACCGCTTGGCTACCATCATAGATTCTACCATCTGCAAGTTTTTTAACATCTGCTTCTGACATATGGCGGCCATCAGCAACTACTTTTACAAATCTAGAAAAAGCGCTATCTACTAGGGCTTGAAAATATTCTTTTTCTTCCTTGTCCATGTCACGGCCAGTAGATCCAGCGTCCTTCATTTTACCAGTGGTTATATTTTGCTCTTTTATTCCGTATTCATCAAAGAGTCCTTCTAAAGAATATGATTGCATGATTACACCAATAGAGCCTGTGAAGGTTTCATTTGATGCGTAGATTTTATCGCATGGGGCCGATATATAGTATCCACCACTGGCAGCTACTTCTTGCATAACGGAATAAACTGGTATATTTTTTTCTTTTACCTTTTCGATTTTCTTGGCAATTTTTTCGCTGGCATAGACTGATCCACCTGGTGAATTTATATGAAGGATAACTCCTTTTATAGTGTCATCTTCTAAGGCTTCATCTAGTTTTTCTACTATATAGTCATTTGAATCGTCATTGGCAATTACACCATCTACATTTAAAACCATTATCCTTTGAGCTGGATTTGTTCCATATAAAACTTCATCCTCTGCTCCCATAAATCTTTCTCGAGCTTGGTCATAAAAATTCGCCTGCTCGAACTCTTTAATTTGACTACCTGCATTGGAAAATGCTGCTAGTAAAAATACTACTAGGGCAAGGCCTGCCGCTAGCCATCTTTTTTTGTTATTATTTTCCATACTTCCTCCTTATTAGTATTTATTATAAACTATTGTTAATAGATTAACATAGTATATAATTGTTTTATTTACTTTAAAAAGTATAATTATAGTGCATGACAGTTATCGTTAACACTAAGAATAATTGTAATGTATAGGCCTTACGGCCTATTTTACATATCTATGTAATATTATATCCAAATTAAAAAACTGCCCAACATTTTGGGCAGTTTTTTATATCTCTTCGCCTGGATTACTATCTGGGTTATTGCCCTCGATATCATCTGGATTTTCATTTATTGGTGGTAGATCATTTAATTCAGTTTCTTCATTATCCAAATCATTTAAATCTACATCTGTGTTTTTTCTAACCTCTTCTTTATCTACTGGTTGTGCATCTTTACGGTTTAATATTTCCATAAATTGTTCGCCTGTAATGGTTTCTTCTTTTAGTAAGAAGTCAGAAATTTCATGAAGCTTATCCATATTTTCTTTTAGGATGTCAATTGCTCTCATGTGGGCTTGGTTAATAATTGATTGAACTTTCTCATCAATTTTATTACCTGTTCCGCTTGAAACAATTAGGCTTCTTTCTCCACCTAAGTATCTACCTTGGATTTGTTCTAGTTGCATAAAATCAAAATCTTCATCCATACCATATATGGTAACCATTGACCTTGCCATAGCTGTGGCACGTTCTATATCATTGCTTGCACCAGTAGTTTTTGTATTAAATACTAGCTCTTCTGCAGAACGTCCACCAGCAAAGGTACAGATCTCATCAAAGAGTTCTTGCTTGGTCATGATATATTTTTCATCTTTATCAACTGTCATGGTATAACCCAATGCCCCACCAGTTCTTGGTACTATAGTTATTTTTGTAACTGGAGTTTTGTGAGTTTGAATAGCTGCTACTAGGGCATGGCCAACTTCGTGGTAGGCAATAATTTTCTTTTGATCATCAGAAATAACTGCATTTTTCTTTTGTTGACCTGCTATTACTACTTCTATTGACTCTTCTAAGTCCTCTTGGGTTAACTTTTTACGGCCTTCACGCACTGCACGTAAAGCACCTTCGTTTATAATATTTGCTAAGTCTGCCCCAGATGTTCCTGCTGTTCTTCTTGCTATTTCTTCATAATCGATATTATCTTCACGTTTGATATTTTTTGCATGAACTTTAAGGATATCTTCACGGCCTTGTTTGTCTGGTAGTTCTACTTGAACTTGTCTATCAAAACGGCCTGGACGTGTAAGGGCTGGGTCTAGGATTTCTGGTCTGTTTGTTGCAGCTAAAAGTACTACGCCCTCTGTTGCATCAAAACCATCCATCTCATTTAATAATTGGTTCAATGTTTGTTCACGTTCATCATTTCCAGAAAAACCACCTGTATCACGTTTTTTACCAATAGCATCAATCTCATCGATAAATACTATACATGGAGCTTTTTCTTTTGCTTGTTTAAATAAGTCACGTACCTTACTTGCACCAAGACCTACAAACATTTCTACGAATTCTGAACCTGAGATACTAAAAAATGGTACACTTGCTTCACCGGCAACTGCTTTTGCTAAAAGAGTTTTACCAGTTCCTGGAGGTCCTACTAAAAGTACTCCCTTTGGAACTTTTGCACCAATTTCTTTGTACTTGCCTGGATTGTGAAGGAAATCTACGATTTCAAATAAGCTATCTTTGGCTTCTTCTTGGCCAGCTACATCACTAAAGTTTTTTCCTGTTTTATTTTCTACATAAACTTTGGCATTTGATTTACCAAAATTCATAAAGTCTGCGCCACCACGGCCTCCCATGGTTTTTGTAAGAGATCTTGAGGCAAAATAAAAGATTGCCCATAGGAATAATAAAGGCAGGATAGATGTTAGAAATATAGTTAACCATGGGTTCATAGTTGTTTCTATTTCTTTTGAGAAATTTAGCTTACTATTTTTCTTTTTAGCTTCTAAAAGTCTATCTGTTATATCTGTATCTTCCCATAAACCTGTTTCAAAAGTTTTTTCTTCACCATCTTCAATAGCTTTGAAAGTGTATTTAGTTTTATCTTTTGAAACTTCTGTAACCTGATCATTATCAATCATGGTTACAAACTGGCTATAGCTTACTTCCTTAGCCCCATCTTGGCTAATAACTGGATTTAGTGCAAATCTAATTACTATATAAACTACAATTGCAATTATCCAATAATACAAGAGGGGTCTATTAGGTCTATTTTTTTTCTCACTCATCTTATAGTCCACTCCTTGAGATATAATTATCTAAAAGTATATCAAGGCCTTGTAACTCATCAATTATTGTTTGTAGGTTTACATCTATATTATCAGTTGGTATATCTGATCTTATTTGGTCAAAGTAGCTACCTACCTTATCAGCTGCAGCGCTTCCCTTATCAGTTAGCTCTACATTTACAACTCTCTCATCTTCTTCAGATCTAACTCTTGTTACAAATCCTTGTTTTTCAAGTTTTTTGCAAATATTTGAAATATTGCCGCCTGTTACGCCAATAGCTTTTCCCAGGTTTCCTATAGAAACTGGTTCCTTATTAGCATAAAGGGTGATTAACATTTTTAGTTGCAAGGTAGTAATGCCCAATTCTTGAGCTGTATCTTGCAATAGTATATCAATTTTATGTGATATCTCTCTAATCATAGAGAAAATTGAATTATTAAATTCAAAAAAATCAATATGTTCTGTTGCCATAACTCCTCCTGGATATATATAGTCTATTAGATTATTTTACATATAATTTTATATTTTTCAATCAAAAAAATATTATTTTTAATATCCATTAATTAAAAATAATATTTTATATTTTTACATCTATCAACTTTTACCAATTATCCTTATCAAACTTACCTTCTTTAACTAAGGTAATATATTTAGCTGCATCTAGGGCTGCTACTTGTCCTTCACCTGCAGCCTTATTTATTTGATAAGGTCTACCAGCTATATCTCCAGCTGCATATAGGCCACGAATATTAGTACGGCAGTTTTTATCAACTATTATATGCTCTTTATCAGTTTTTATAGATGGCACAAGCCTTTCAGGTTTTGAAGAATCACGGATTATGAAAAATCCATCAGCATCAATCTCTTTGCCAGATTTAAACTTTAGGGTTGTTGGATTTACATCTCCTATAAATTCTACTGGGACTTCTCCATTGATTACTTCTATATTATCATTTAACTCAGGGTTTTGTTTATACATATTTATATAAGTAAGTTTATCTACTACTTCTGCTGTATAATTTGCTTCTTCTACTGATTCTTCGTTATAGCCTATTAGGACAACTTCCTTGCCCTTATAAAAACTAGCATCACAGGTTGCACAATAAGAAACACCCTTGCCAAAAAATTTATCTTCACCAATCAAATCTTTTTTAAGCTCTATACCAGTTGCTACTATAACAGATGTAGCTTCTAGCATCTGATCACCTTTTAATATGATTGCAAAATAATCGCCCATGGCATAAATTTGTTGGACTTTTTCATTTGATCTTTCTATATCATGGCCTGATAAAGTTTTCTTAAAATTTTCATTTAGCTCTTCACCACTGATAGTTCCAAAACCTAAATAATTTTTTATCCCTTCAGTTTTAGAAATTGCTGGGGAATCGCTTCCAAAAACTATAACATTTTTATTTCTTATACTAGCATTAACAGCAGCGCTAAGTCCTGCAGGACCAGCGCCGATAACTGCTAAATCATATCTCATTATAAATATTTTCCCACTGCTTCTTCTAAAACATCTTTTGATTGAAAGCCTACAAGTGTTTCTAGTAGTTTACCATCTTTAAAAATCATAAGGCTTGGAACTGCATTTACATTATATTCACTTGCAATTTCTTCTACTTCATCTACGTCTACTCCATAGATAGGATAATCAACTTCGCTTGCTAATTCCTCTAAAACTGGCGCTTGCATCTTGCATGGTCCACACCAAGTAGCATTAAAATCTACAAGGCAAAGACCCTTGCCAGATTCAACTTCATCTCTAAATCCTAATGTATCTAATTCACGCATAATTTTCTCCTTTTTCTTTTTTAGTTATGGTTATAAGTTGCAGAAGTTTTTATTTTGAAAATTAATTTTTACTATCGTACTACTTATTTTCTTATCTCCTACTACTCCTAATAATCTAAATTTTAACTATCTAAAACTAGTTTTGCTCAACTAGTCCCCTAACTTCCATAACTGGTAGCGAATATATTATACCCTTATTTTCTTCATCTAAATTCATTTGCTCATAAATAGCATCTTTGATTTTTCCTACTAGGTCTTTTTTTACCAGCATTATTACTATATCTTTTTCAGGTTCTATATTCATATTTAGCAAAATTGATTTTACTTCTTTGGCTGAGCCTCGGCCATGGACTAGGGTTGCACCTCTTGCACCGTTTTCTTGGGCAATTTGTACTGCCTTTTGGCCATTGTGCCTGTCTACTATTACATATAAGGCTACATAATCTATTTCAAAATTCAAACTTTCTTCTCCTTTATAATCAAGTGGGGATGTAAATGCTATACCTGTATTTGTTTTATCTAATTTACCACTTAAATCACTTAATACTTTTCTAACACTTTCATCATCTAGGGTTGCCATAACAATTTCTTTTTTAATTTTATCTATATGAAGCATACTTGATATGGTATCATTGGCTGATCCATAACCGTAGACACATGAAATAGCGTAAGCTCCATCATCTTTTAAAACTTTCATAAAATCACTACCAAGGCCTCTTGGCAATATTACTCTTAAAAGTTGCATTATCTTATTCCTTTCTTATAAAGGTAGCCTAGGACCATTATTGTAAGGACTGGCATCATTGCCACAAAGGATATTACTCCAAAACCATCTGCCACATTTCCTGCAACTCCTTGGCAAAAGGCAAGAATAAAAGTTGCTGTCATTGGCCCTGAGGCAACTCCACCTGAGTCAAAGGCTATTCCTACAAATATTTGTGGGACTTTTAATGATAATAATAGAGAAATTAAAAATCCTGGCACTATTACCATCCATAGGGCAAAATTATCTGAATTTATTCTTATAATTGCAAGCATAACTGCTGTTGCAACTCCTATGGATAAGGCCCTTAAAATACTTTTTCTAGGAATAGACCCACCTGTTACATCTTCCACTTGTTCAGCCAAAACTGCAACCGCAGGTTCTGCAAGTACTACTACAAGTCCCATTATAAAACCAATTAAAGGTAAGAATTTTGATCCACTTAGTCCTTCACCTAAGACTCTTGCAAGCTCCATAAAGCCTGCCTCAACTGAAGTTAAAAATATTATAAGACCTAGATAAGTATAAAACAAACCAAATAAAATTTCTGTTAATTCTTCTTTATTTAGCTTAAAATACTTAAAATTCATCACGAAAAATACTATGGCAATAGGAACTATTGCAAAGCTAGCATTTTTTATTCCAGATATAAGGGCTGATGTATGGGCAGAAGCTTCTATTTCTAAAGCTGTATCACCAACTGACAAACTCATTAAAAGTCCTGCAAGGATTGGCCCTGCTGATGCTATTCCTACCAAACCAAAAGAGTTATCCTCACTGTAATCCCCTTTTAAGTTTGCTACTCCAAGACCTAGGGCAATTATAAAAGGAGTTGTCATAGCGCCTGTAGTTGCCCCTGATGTATCAAAGGCAATAGCATGGCCCGTTTCATTTGAAAGTATCATTAGTCCAAAAATAAGAATATAAATTACCCACATTAGTTTTGAAATACTAATCTCTTTAAATATCCTATATAAACCTATAGAAATCATAAAACCCACACCTAGAGAAATTATTGCAACAATACTCCATGGTGAAAGGCCAATGGCATAAGTTACTTGGTTGGCCAAAATCAATAAGTCAGGTTCTGCCATAGAAATTACAAAGCCGATAAAAATACCAAAAAATACTACCTTGATAATCTTATCAAACCTTCCTAAAAAATCTCCCATCATGGTCCCGATTTTTGAAATAGAAAGGTCTATTCCTGATAAAAATATAGATAAGCCTAGGATGACACCCAGTGATCCTAAAACAAAATTAATAAGCAAAGAGCGCTCTATCCCTACAAAAAAATTGAGGATAAAAACTAAAACCACTATTGGCAAAACAGCCTTAGTGTTCTCTTTTATATAATCTAAAAATATAGACTCCTCCTTTATATTTTTAAAAAAAGAGGCAATCTTTCGATTGTCTCTTTCTTAATTAAATGTTTAGTTGCGTATTGTCTTATTCAGCTGCTGCTTGGCTAGCAGTTATAATTGCTGTTTCGTAAACGTCATCTGCAGAGCATCCACGAGATAAATCATTAACTGGTGCGTTTAATCCTTGAAGGATAGGTCCTATTGCCTTGTATCCACCAAGTCTTTGAGCTATTTTATAACCAATATTTCCTGCTTGAAGGTCTGGGAAAATAAATACATTAGCTTTTCCTGCTACATTTGAATCTGGAGCTTTTTTGCTAGCTGTTGTTTCATCAATGGCAGCATCAAATTGTAATTCACCATCAATTGCAAGGTCTGGAGCAAGTTCTTTAGCTTTTACTGCTGCTTCAGATACTTTATCAACTAGTTCATGTTTTGCAGAACCTTTTGTTGAGAATGATAGTAAAGCAACTTTTGGATCAATACCAAATAGTTTTGCAGTTTTTGCTGATTCTACTGCAACTTCTGCCATTTCTTGAGCTTCTAGAGTAATATTTACAGCTACATCAGAGAATACATATTGTTCTCCATTTGGTCCTACCATAATCATAACACCAGATACTCTTGATACACCTGGTTTTGTTTTGATAAGCTGTAGGGCAGGTCTAATTGTATCACCTGTTGTTCCAACAGCACCTGATACCATACCATCTGCAAGACCAGTTTTTACCATCATAACACCATAGTAGTTAGTGTTTTGTAGCATTTTTTCTGCATCTTCTTTAGTATTTTTACCTTTTCTAAGTTCTACGAATTTTTCTACAAACTCATCAAAGTGGCTATCATTTGCTGGATCGATTATTTCTAGGTCATTTAATGTCAAGCCGTTTTCTTCAGCTGTTTTTTCTACTTCTTCTTTATTTCCAAGTACGATTGGTTTAATAAGTTCATCTGCTTGGTGGCGGATAGCAGCTTCTAGGATTCTTTTGTCAGTCCCTTCTGGGAATACTATCTTAAGGTCTTTTCCTTTAACTGCATTTGTTGCTTGTTGTAAAATTGTTGAGCTCATTTTTCCTCCTAAAAATTAAATAAAGTCTCTTCTATTATATATACCCAAAAATCTACAAATTATTTTTAACTTATAGATTATTAAGCCACTTTAACCACGGGCCTTTTGTAAGGCCGCTTCTTCTTGTTGGGATATATCTCCCCTTGTTTGACCATTAGTAATTTCTTTTAAATATACATTTGATCCATCACTTCCATAGATACTTGTAAGAATAACTCCATTGTGGAAACTATCTAAAAGACATAGGCAGAATGAAAGTTGATTTGTATCACCATCAAAGGCATTAAAATGTACAACTGCCATATTGCTAATAGCACCCATTGTTGTATCTTTTGCTTCAAGAGATCTTTGATCGACAGATAATAACTGTTTATTGGAAGATTCTATCTGGTCATTTAAGGTTATAAGTAATTCTTCTAAATTTACATCTTCGTTAGAGCCTCTTAGTAAATGGTCGTAGCGTTTTTTTTGTCTTCTTAATTTGTTATTCATTGACTGAATCATAGCAAATTCTACTATTACTAAAACTGCCATGATACCAAGTATTACATATACTGCTGTCATTGCTTCCTTCTTTCGATAATTTGTTGGTTTTTAATATAAAGCTTATTCGCCTCATCTTTTTTACTGGCCAGATCAAAACTTTCTCTAGTCATGTCTAGGTTTAATTTTATAGTAGGTAAAGATGAGATTAGAGCTTGGTAGAGCAAGTCGTTGGCTATTTCCCCATCCGTTATTGTAGATTTTTTTCCATTTTCTAAAAAGAAACTTATTTTATCTAGGGCTACTATATTTTTTTCTACCATATTTAATAAGGGTGTTGCAGCTTCTAGATAATCATCTTCACTAGCAGATTTATCTTTTATCCTATCCATCAGATGATTAAATTTATCTACATCATCTTGCATATAAGTTTCATAATCTTTTGAAATTTTCAAAAGTGTTTCACGTGAAACATTTGCATCTTTTTCTAAATTTTCAAAATGTTTTTTATCCATCATAAGAGCCAAATTTATTGCAAGATTAGAAACTAGAATTAAAATTGCTCCCCCACCTGGATTTGCATCTGCTTGTCTACTTTGGTAGATAAGCTTAGCCACATCCATATTAATTAGATTCATTTTTTATCCTATCGTATAATTTTTCTATATCATCTATGCTATAACAATCAATAGTTACTTTATATGATTTGCCATCTTTATTAATAGCAACTTTTGATCCAACTTGGTCCATAAATTTTTCTTCCAAATCTTCAACTAAGATTTGGTCAATATTTGGACCATAAGTTTGTTTATTAGTTTTTTCTGTAGATTTTTTTTCTTTTTTCTTAGTGACTTTTTTTTCTACATTTCTTATATTCGTACTACCATTTATAAAATCATTTAAAGTTAAACTTCTTTGGTTTTGGTCAGATATTGATAATAAGGTTCTAGCCTGGCTTGGAGAAATTTTTCCATCATCTAAGGCCTTTTTTTCTACATCAGTTAAGTTTAGTAACCTTAAAGTATTTGCAATATAAGACCTAGACTTACCCATTGTTTTTGCAATTTGTTCTTGGGTCATATTGTGATTTTCTGATAATTTTTTGTAGGCACGGGCTTCTTCTAAAGTTTTTAAATCTTCCCTTTGCACATTTTCTATTAGGGATAAGATTTCAATTTCTCTATTAGAATAATCACGAACTATGGCATCAATTTCTTTTAGCCCTGCAATCTTACTTGCACGGTATCTTCTTTCACCAGCTATTATTTCATAATTATTATCTACCTTTGAAACCACAATTGGATTTAGTAAACCATATTCTTTTATGGAAGCTGCCAAATCATTTAGGGCTTCTTGGTCAAAGTGTTTTCTAGGTTGGTTGGTTCTAGGTTTTAATTTTTGGATGTTAATTTTTTCTATTTTATCTCCAGGTTTTTGTTGGTCAATCTTTTTAACTTCATCTTTTATAGCTAGTTCGTAGTCAGTGTTTAAAGAATAATTTAAGTTTTTACCTGCTGCTTGTTTTTCCTTTTCCTCTACTTCTGGAATCAAAGAATGTAGGCCACGTCCTAGGGTTCTTTTACTTGACATCTATTCTCCCTTTCTGTTTTCTTGATTTTTTATTATTTCATTGGCAAGAGCTATATAAGCTACTGATCCTTGTGATGTGGAATCATATTCTATAGTTGATAAGCCATGACTTGGGGCTTCTGCAAGTCTAGGATTTCTTGGAATCATAACTTTAAATACATTGGTTTTAAAATATGATTTTACTTCTTCAACTACTTCATAAGAAAGAACGGCCCTTTTATCAAACATGGATAATAAAACACCCTCAATTTCTAATTCTTCGTTAAGTTGTTTTTTTACCATATTATATGTATTCATCAGCTCACTTACACCTTCTAGGGCATAGTACTCAGTTTGGATTGGAATAATGATTGAATTGCTAGCTACCAAAGCATTAATAGATAAAAGTCCTAGGGATGGTGGACAGTCAATTAAAACAAAATCATATTTATCATCATCTATGAGATCAATGATATTTTTTAATTGCTTGGTACGTTCTAAGGCATCTAACTCAACTAATTCTACTTCTAAACCTGAAAGAGCAGATTCTGAAGGGATGATATCTACCCCAGATTGGGTTTTTGTAATATACTCATCTATATTAATAGTAGTTATTTCTTCTTCTAAGGCCTCTTGGATTTCCTCATTTTCTACTTCTGTTTCTGATGTTTCATCTTGTTCATTTTCCTCTTCAGTAGATTCTTTTATATTTTCTTCTAAATTTTCTTTTTCTTCAGAGCTGTCCTCATCACCCGCATAAAATAATTCATATAGGGAATTATCTATATTATATTTATCTAGGCCAAGACCTGTTGTTGTATTGGCTTGAGGGTCTATATCTATAACTAAGACTTTCTTATCCAAGTAATTTAAAGCCACAGCAAGGTTTACAACACTAGTTGTTTTTCCGACCCCACCCTTTTGATTAAATACCGATATTGTTCTCATATTTACCTCTCATTACAAGTATAGCTGTATCTATAATATTTATTTTTGTACGAAGCCTTACTCTATTCCTATCTCCATTTAATTGTAAATGGTCAGTATATTTTTTACCATTATATAGTACACCCATCCATACTTCACCTGTATGGGCGTATCCGGTGGTTGCCAAGCATAAATTTGCACCTGTTTGCTCATACAATCCATCTAACATTTCATTTAAGACTTCTTCACTAACTACACTGTACTCTTTTATTGTTTCACGTGAAACATTTAATATTTTTTCTTTCACTTCATCAGCATAAGTTACATAAGCTTCTGATATTACATCGGATGCGCCAGGTATATCAATAATAGAAGATGCTATCAATCCACCAGTTATTGATTCTGCTGTTGATACTTTTTCATTTTTCTCTTTAAGTAGGTTAATTAAAACTTCTTCTTTTTTTATATTCTCGGTAGTGATTACAAAAGGTCCTAAACTTTCATTTACTATCTTGACCCCTTCTTCTAATTGGCGGTCTACTTCTTCTTCTGTATCTGCTTTAGCAGTTATCCTCAAAATCGGACCCTCATCTGTTATATATGGGCTAATGGTAGGATTAGTCCTATCAAGGTCTAAACGTCTAGCCATATCCCATTCACCTAATAGGGCTATTTTAGCAATTTTTGATTTTATTATATCAGTTCTTGTTATATGTTTAACAACCTCGTTATCAAACATAATTTTCATTTCATTAGGTGGGCCAGGCATTAAAATATATTTGGTCCCTTGGGGACTGGTCAATATACAGCCTGGGGCAGTGCCTACAGAATTTTCTAATATAATTGCAGATTTTGCAAATTTAGCTTGTTTAATATTAGCATTTGCACTTTTTTGATCTCCATTAAAAAACTTCACTAGAGCATTAAAGGAGTTTTGATCAACTTCAACTTCCTCTTCTAAACCACAAACTCTAGTTGCAATTTCTTTTGATAAATCATCTGGTGTAGGGCCAAGTCCTCCACTGGTAATTACATAATCAACTTTGCCATCGCATTCTTTAAAGGCTGCAAAAAGTCTATCAGGATTATCCCCTATGGTTTCCATTTTATAAAGATCAATACCATGCTCCATCAATCTTTGAGCAATATATTGAGAATTTGTATCGACAATATTTCCCAGCAAAATTTCTGTTCCTATTGAAAAAATTTGTGCTTTCATTCTATCTCCATTCTAAATTAACTTAACTTTATAGAATTATTTTAAAATTAAATTTCTTGATCACTTACTTTTTTATAAGCTGCTTTACCATTTTTTATTATTTTATAAACCATATAGATAGCTATTATTAAACTAATTATTAATAAAACACCAATAATACTTGCCGCTTGAGGTAAAAACGCAGATATGATAGCTATAGTATTATTAGCTGCATGTATAAGAATAACATCAGAAATGTTTCTTCTATAATAATATATAGTAGCAAGTAACATTCCTAAAATAAATGTATTAATTCCTTGCAGTAAATTCATATGATAAATTCCAAATACTAAACCATTAAGTACTATAGCACTAGCAGGACTAAATCCCTTTCTACTCTCAGTAAAAATATATCCTCTAAACAAATATTCTTCTACTATAGGAGCAATTATAGCGACTGATAAAGTTTGTAAAATAATGGTAAAAGGATTTGAAGCATTAAATACTGTATTGACTAAGTCTACACTATCCTTTACTAAAGAATTCTCGCCTAACATTTTAATTACTATAGACAATAATATATTACCAAAGCCTGCCGCACCTAGTCCGATTATAACCATTTTCCAAGAATCTTTATTTAACCCTTGATTATAAATATAAGGACCGGCTGTTCTTTTCTTTCTTATTCTAATTAATAGGTATGTAGTTAGACCTATAACTGCCTGTGATATTAATAGTATATATGTAGTTGCTCTTTCATTATTAACATCTAAGCCAAGCGAAGTTAAAATATAAACTATTAATAATGCAAATACATTTATAAAGATTAAAATTCCCGTTGTTTTTAAAATCCATTTAAATTTTTCCATATTCACCTCTTTTTTAATTATACCTTATGTTTCATATGAAACATAAAAAAGAATCCTATAACGGATTCTTTTTAGGTTGGTTTTTGCCTCTAGGATATATTTTTTTAGTTGGGTGGACTTTTTCTACTACTATGTTTACTCTATCATTATCATCGATATTAAAACGATCAATTTCTATTACCTTACCACCCAAAATTTTAATAGCGTTCGCAGCATTTTCTAATTCTTCATCTGCTTTCGGCCCCTTAAGAGCTATAAAAATTCCACCTTGTTTTAGAAAAGGAATGCAAAGTTCAGAAAGTGTAGCCATATTAGCTACTGCACGGCTTACTACAACATCAAAACTTTCCCTATTTTCTTTGGCAAAATCTTCAGCTCTGGTATGGATAGCACGGGCATTCGTTAGTTCTAGCTTTTCTATTACTTCATTCATAAAATTTACTTTTTTATTTACACTATCTATTAGGGTAAGGTCAAAATCTTTTTCTATACGGAGTGGTATGCCAGGAAAGCCTGCACCAGCGCCAATGTCTAAAACCTTGTCTCCTTCCTTTATATAGGATAAAACAGAAAGTGAGTCTTCAAAGTGTTTTACTTTTATTTCTGCTGGATCTGTAATTGTTGTAAGGTTGGTGTGAGAGTTTACTTCTATTAAATAATCAGTGTAAACTTCATACATTTTATTCTTGTCCACTTACTTCTCCTGTCTTTAATCTAATGAGTAATACATTTATATCCGCTGGACTTACTCCAGAAATCCTACTTGCTTGACCAACTGAAGATGGTTTTATTTCATTTAATTTTGCAGCAGCTTCTTTTTTAAGACCTTCAATACTAGTGTAGTCAAAGTCTGCTGGTAATTTTTTCTCTTCTAGTTTCTTAAATTTATCAATATCCGCCATTTGTTTGGCTATATAACCTTCATATTTAATTTCAGTTTGCACTTGGATTTGTTGGAATTTTGGAAGTTTTGGTCTGTCTTTATCAAGTACTTCTACCATAAAGTAATCAAGCTCAGGACGTTTTAATAAATCATAAAGGCTTACACCAGTAACTAAAGGGGTAGATCCTAGTTCTTCCATAATTTTATTCGTTTGCTCTGTTGGTGTTAAGATTATATTTTTTAGACGTTTTTTCTCATTTTCAATATTTTCGTATTTATGAACCATTTTTTGGTAGCGTTCCTCACTAGCCAATCCAATATCATAGGCTTTTTGTGTAAGCCTTTGATCAGCATTATCTTGGCGCATGGTTAGTCGATATTCACAACGACTAGTCATCATACGGTATGGTTCATTAGTTCCTTTTGTGACTAGGTCATCTATTAAAACTCCAATGTAGGCATCTGACCTATCTAGGATAAATGGATCTTCGCCTTTTATTTTTAAAGCTGCATTTATACCTGCTATTAGTCCTTGGCCAGCAGCTTCCTCATAACCAGATGAGCCATTTATTTGCCCTGCAAAATAAAGACCAGAATAAGCTTTTGATTCCAAGGTAAGATTTAATTCACGAGTATCTATCATATCGTATTCAATAGCGTAGGCTGGACGCATAATTTTTGCTTTTTCTAGACCTAAAATAGTTTTATAAAAGTCCATTTGTACTTCTTGAGGTAGGGATGAAGATACACCTTGGACATATATTTCATCTGTCGATAATGATTCTGGTTCTAAAAATACTTGGTGGATATCACGGTCTGGGAAACGAATCATCTTATCTTCTATAGATGGACAATAACGAGGACCAATTCCTTTTACCTTGCCCCCATATATTGGAGAACGGTCAATATTATCCATAATAATTTGCTTGGTTTCTGGAGTAGTATAGGTTAGATAACAATCGTATTGCTTATGATTAGAAAAATCTTCTCCTTCATTGGCAAAAGAAAATGGAACAATCTCTTCATCACCAGCTTGAACTTCAGTTTGACTAAAGTCTATTGTTTTGCGGTCAATTCTTGCAGGTGTTCCTGTTTTAAATCTACGTAAGAAAAATCCCATTTCTTCTAGGCAATCTGAAAGATAAGTTGCCGCTGACAAACCGTGAGGGCCAGAAACTTTTTCAAAATCACCCATCAAGATTTTTCCGTTTAGATATGTTCCTGTACAAACTATAACAGCCTTACAAGGGAAAATTGCTCCCTCGATTGTTTCACATGAAACAATTTTACCATCTTCATAATTTATTTTATCTACTTCTTGTTCAAATAAATCTAAGTTTGGCTCATTTTCCAAAACTTTTTTCATTTCTTCGTGGTATTTTCTTTTACCAGCTTGAACACGTAAAGAATGCACCGCTGGTCCCTTGGAAGTATTTAGCATACGAGATTGAATAAATGTTTTATCAATCACTTTTGCCATTTCTCCACCTAGGGCATCTAGTTCACGGACCAAGTGGCCTTTTCCTGTACCTCCAATATTTGGGTTACAAGGCATATCTGCTACTGATTCTAGCGATGTAGTAAGAACTAAAGTTTTCATTCCAAGTCTTGCTGCAGCAAGACCTGCTTCACAACCAGCATGGCCTGCACCAATGACTACTACATCATAAGTATCTTGTATATATTTATTATTATTTTCCAACACAAAACTCCTTAAAGACCTTATCCATTATTTCGTCAGAAACTGAATCACCAATTACAAGTCCTAAATCATCATATGACCCTCTTAAATCTACTTCTACCGCATCAAGAGGGATTCCCATTTTTATATCAGTTAGTGAATCGTTCAATTTTTTATTTGCTTCATTTAATAATCTCTCGTGGCGAGTATTGGTAATTAAAATTGACTCACGATTAATTTCGCTCGTATCAAAAATATCTGTTATAGTTTCTTCTAGCTTATCAATACCGATATTTTCTGTCATAGATGTTTCTATAATAGGTAGGTCAACATTATCAAAAATAGTCCTATCAAACTTTTGGTCAAGGTCTGTTTTATTTAAAATAATGATAGAATTTTTACCTTCAATAAGGTCAAGAATTTTTTGATCTTCCCTATCAAATTCTCTTGATGTATCAAAAAGGGCAATGATTAAATCAGAAGATTTTGAAAGCTCGATTGACTTATCAACACCAATTTTTTCTACCACATCATCAGTATCGCGGATACCTGCCGTATCATTTATTTTAAGGGTAAAGGACCCTAAATTTATATACTCACTAATCAAATCACGAGTTGTACCAGGAATGTCAGTTACAATGGCACGGTTTTCCTTTAAAAGCGCATTTAGTAAAGATGACTTACCCACATTTGGTTTTCCAAGAATGGTGGTATTGATCCCTTCTCTAATAATTTTCCCCTTATTAGAAGTATTAAGAAGTTTATCAATTCTTGCCTTAGCTTCTTCCATATATTTTATAATTTCATCAGGAGATAGGTCTTCGCCATCTTCTGTAAAGTTTATAGAATATTCCAAACGAGATAGGGCTTCTAATAGAGATTTACGAATAGTTTCAATTTCATTTCTCAAAGACCCATTTAATTGGTTAATCCCTTGGGCTTGGGACAAATCATTTGTAGAATTTATTATATCTAAAACTGCTTCTGCCTGAGATAAATCTATACGGCCATTTAAAAAAGCACGTTTAGTAAATTCACCCGGTTCAGCCAAAACTGCTCCCTTATCTAGGATAAGATTTAAAATCTTTTTTACAGATATAAAAGATCCGTGGCAGTTAACTTCTACTATATCTTCTCTGGTATAGGTGCTAGGACCTGCCATAAAATTTACCATAACTTCATCGATAATCTCACCATCATCGATGATATTTCCATAGCGCATCCTGCGGTTATCTTTTTTAACATCAATTGGCCCACCGTGGATAGGCTCAAATATTTGATCAATTATTTCTTTGCTTTTATCCCCACTCATCCTAACAATGGATATACCACCAGTACCTGTTGGAGTAGAAATAGCTGCAATAGTAGCTTCACTCATAAAATTTTCCTTTCATAGTACGATTGTATCCACTACTTTGACTAGTGGTTATTAACATAAAGATTATAGTGGAAAATTAGTAAAAGTCAACATTTGCTAGCAAAATATAAAAAATTGTATGTAAAATATGTGTAAAATATGAACTAATTATGTTGACAATGTGTAGGAATGGGTTTATACTTATATCATAATCAAATATGGAGGAAATATGTAGATCATGAAAAAAGCACTAATAGTAGCCTTAGCAGCTGGTTTAGTCTTACCAGTAAGCTCTGCTGATGCAGCCCAAGAAAACCAAGATGTATTAGCTGAGATAGTAGATCCAGTGGCAGCGGAAAATAAAGATATAGCTCCTGCTAACTTGGAAGAAAAAGCTCCAGAAGAAAAACTAGTAAAAGAAGCACCAGACCTTAAGGCTGATATTACAAATAAGGATGTAAAAGAACTTATAGAAACCCTTGACCGTAATACAGAAGAAATTAACAAAATTTTAGATGAAGAGCCAGAAGAAGATATTGAAGAAATCTTAGAAGAGGAAGAAACTGGTGTAGAATATGTAAGTGATCAAAGGATAAAATTTGATGGTGTGGCAAAAACAATTGATAAAGTAAATTTACAAGTGTATATCCCATGCGGGTCAAACTTTGATGTAGTTAGTATCAAAGAATATGCAAATGCGGTAAAAGGCTCAAAGCTAAACTTTGACTTTATTGAGGATGGCAAATACATCTACCTAACTAAGGGCAAAAACTACCAAGGTGGTGCTTACAACAAACTTGATAAAGAAAATTCAACACTCACAAACCACTACCAAGGATTTTTAGTAGTTGATGGCAAAGAAATCCCTATTACAATTTATAAAATAAATGGTGAAACCTATATCGATACCTATAAAATCGATGAAGCGCTAGCCTTTAGAACAAGAAAAAACCTAGAAGATAGGGAAGAAATTTTAGTAAACTCAGATAAATCTGATATCAAAGTACCAAGTATAGATGAATTTCACCAAGAAATCAAAAAAGCGGACCACACCATATTATTTAACTGGGCTCCATGGTGCAGAGACTCCCAACATGAGATAAAAATCTTAGAAAGATATGCCAAACGCCTAGAAGAAGAAGGCAAAGGCAAGGTGCAAATTTTAGGAATGATAAAAGATTCTGACAAATACACCAACGAAGAAATCTCTGTATTATTTAAAGAAAAAAATCCAGCATGGAAAAATTTTGGAACAAACGAAGAAATAAATAATGAAATACTAAGGCTAATGGGCAAGGTATATGTAGCAGATAGGGATTCTTACTTTGATATAAAAGATTTAGACTCTCTAAAAACTGACCTTAATGATCCAGATTATTATATAGGCGAGCCAGAAAGATACTACATGTCTTATCCAACAAGCTTTATAGTAGATAAAAACTTAAAAATGCAAGGTAAAACCTTTGAAGACTATTACGAAGAATATTTAAACTTATATCTCGCAAAAAATAATATGACTAGGGAAGACTATGATGATAAATATATTTATGATCAAAATACCTATTGGCGTTATCGTGAAAAATTAAAAGACCGTCCACTTGATGATAGTATTAGAGAAATAATTTACTCAAATTTCCTAGATTATGCCTTAAATAACAAAAAAGTTTCCCTAGCTGATAGGAATCTCCTAGTAGAAAAACCAACAAATGTAGATCCTATAAAAGTTCCTAAAGCAAGCCAAGTAAAAACAACTACAAAATCAAAAACAAACCCAAAAACAGGAGTTGGATCAATTACAGGAATATTTGGCCTCCTAAGTGCAGCAGCCCTAGGACTTAAGAAAACAAAAAGAGATTAGTAGATAAAAAAGCAGTCAGTAACGACTGCTTTTTCTTATAAAACTGTTTTAAAATTAACTTTAATCTTATCCTTAAAAGTATTATAAATTAAAGTCCTTTTTAAAACTTCATCTAAAAATTGGTCTAATTCTTCTCCCTCTAAAAATGAAAAAAAGTAAACATCTATATCTAGTTTTTCTATAAGGCCAGGATCTTCATAGCCTATTACATTTAGTAGGTACATGGGGTTTGAGATTTCTAAATTTGCCTTTGCTTCTATATCTTGAAGGATTTCCCCACGTTTTTTTGCTACTTTCATCATGGTTAGTAAAATCTCTGAAACAATAGATGATACAAATAAGTCTATAGATGTAAATTCTTCTTTTTCCGAATCAAAGGATATGGCTTGGTCTATACTAACAGATGTTTTTTCATTATAAACTTTAACATCTCTATCAAAAACTACAGCCCTAAACGATTTGGAAAAATAATTTATATCATCATGCATAGTCTGCTCTCAATCTATCCCTTGCTTCTACCATGGCGCCTACTTTGGCTCTAATATTCTCATATTCATTAACCGGTCTGTTAGAAAAAGTTGCAAAACCACAATCTGGATTTAGCCATAGATTTTCTTTATTAATGTAAGTTAAAGCTTCCTTGGCCCTATTGTAGATTACATCTACATTTTCTTTTTCATCAAATCTAGGATTTAAAACTCCAAGCCCTAAAATCAGCTTATTTTTTATTCTTTCATCTGCTAAAAGAGATTTTAGTTCCCCAGCCCTTGGTGTGGAAAACTCTAAAGCTAGTAAATCTGCATTTATATCTGCAAATAAATCAAGAAGAGGTGTATAAGGTCCTGTTAGTAAAATACTTTCATCTTTACTCCAATTACCCCTACAAACGTGCATAGAAGCTATAGATTTTTCTCTATCTATACCATCCATAACGCTTTTTATAAGATGAGTTGCAAATTCTAATTCTTCTGTTGGATCTTTTCTTTGGGATAGGGAAGCACACATAAAGGTCCTTGGCCTTCCTTCTGTGAAAACTATCTCTGTTAGAACTGGCTCATCAAATTGGATGACATCTACACCTATTTCCTGCAATGTCTTTATCTCTTTTTTAAAGATTTTTATTATATCTTCGCCCAAGTCTTCCTTACTATCATAGTAATTTGAGCTAACATTTGGTAACCACATACTACGAGTTACCAGATATGGACCTGGTAGGGTGATTTTTACTGGTCTATTGGTAAAAGATTTTAATTTTTCAAGCTCACTTGCTACTATATCTCCTGTATATTCCACCTTGCCCGTACAAATAGCATTTTTTATGGAAGAAGCTGGGACATCTAGGGTATTTAAAATATTTTCAAATTCTCTTTTATCATCCACATAGTCAAGCATCTCTGCCATAGACATTTGAGAAACTCCGCCAAGTTTTTCAGATATAAATGATACATAGTTATCACGGCCTATTTCACCACTTGTTATGATATCAATATCTAAGTCTTCTTGAAGTTTTACTACATCCTTGGTTTTTTCATCTACTAATTTTTCATAAGTTTCTTCATCTATTAATCCTGCGCTAAGTTTCCTACGGGCCATTAATATTTCATGGCCCCTAGGCATGGATCCTATAAGAGCAGTGTTAAATAAATTAGTTTTCACTATTAAAGCCTTCGATAAAGTTTCCTAGATATTCATTTGCCTTTGTAATTTGTTCAAAACCTTCGCGTCTGCCTGGCTTCCATTCTGTAAGGCCTTCTAGGTCCATGATTTCCTTATCTTCTTCTTTGTTATAGTCCATTTTAAACATAATGTCATCAAATTCTTTGATATCTTCATCAGCTACTTCTGGGTTAAAGGTAAAGATGCAGTGGTCAAAGTAATCTGTTTTTGATAAAACTTCTACCTCATTTTTATCAATTGTTCCATCAGCAATCCAAGCATCATAGTTTAAATCAAGACAAAAACTTGCATCTACATCATCATTTAAAAGTGCCTTCATACTATCAAGCTCACCACCAACGTGGTCTCCGTGAAGACCAACACCTATATCAAATCTTTTTTCTTCATAGTCTTTTTCAAATTCTAGGCCGTTTTTGTGTAAGTGATAAATTGGGATTAGTCTTGCTTGAGGAGAATCTATAGCGCCAAAGCCAATAGTTTTTCCCTTTAGATCAGCTAATTCATTAAATTTATCTTTTTTAACTACTAGATAAGTTTGACGATCTCTGTCTGTATCCCTCATGCAAGCAATTTTTTCTTCACCTTCTGTTCTAAGGTGCGCATCAAGGTTGGCAAGTGGAGAGTTCCAAGCAACGTCTATATCTCCATTAACCAAAGCATCTACTTGGAGTTTATAGTCTTTAAAGAAAACTGGCTTAATTTCAGCACCATTTTCTTTATAAAATTTTTCTATCATTTCCCAAATTACAGTAACTCTTGGAGCGTAAATTACAGCTCCTACTTTTAATTTTTTCATTATAAACCTTCCTTATATTTAAAATGCAACAATTAAAGTAGTGGTTGGCCTGTGATTGCTCTTCCTAGCCAAACATTTAAGATATCTAATGATGGAGCCATGATTTGTCCTGCATAGGCATCTCTCATTAGTCTTTCTATTTCTGACATTCTATTATAAGTTTTTCCTCCACCCACTCTCATAGCAAGGTTAGATGATTCAATTGCCCTATCTATTGAACAAACTCTAGCTGCAATTATTTTTGCAACTGCATCTTCTTCTCCATCTACTAAAGATCTAGCTGCAAGCTCTGTTACTGCCTTTGAGCTTAGAGCGTCTGAGTAAATTTTTGCTAAATGTACTTGAACTGTTTCTATGTTTGATAGGTTTGATCCATCTGGATATTTTCTATTTACTGCATAGTCATTAGTTACTTGTGACAATCTTAAGTTTAGTCCTGTATAAACACTAGCAAGACCTAAAATAAAGTATGGAGCTACTATATTAAATACTTGGTCTTCTCCTGATCCTTCTTCACCTATACGATTTACCTCTGGTAAAGTTACTCCATTTAATTGCATAGGGCAAGAAACGTTTCCTTTCATGCCAAGGCCTTTCCAGTGTTCCATTTTAAATTCTAAGCCATCACTATCAATTGGAACTAGCCAGTTGTTGATAGCTCCTTCTTTTTCAGTTGATGGGGTTAAAATTAAATAATAACTTGCATGTGTTGCGCTTGTTACCATGGATTTAACACCATTAAATACAAATTCGCCGTTATCTTTCTTTTCTACTTTTACTTCTGGGATATAAAAGTGAGTTCCTGTTCCAAATTCAGAGTAAGCTAGGGCCATGAATACATTATTTTCTACAATATCATTTACAACACGTTTTTTAATCTCTTCATTGCCTTCATTTAAAACTGTCATTAGGGCTACGTTATGCATCATATAACATAGGCCTGCTGTCGGGTTACTTTCAGCAAAGGCCATTACTGCTTGTTGGTGCTCTACTGCAGTTTTTCCAAGTCCACCCATTTCTTCTGGGATTAGTAGTTTAAAATAACCCGCTTTTCTCATTTCCTCAAATGATTCTACTGGAAATCTGCTCTCCTCATCACTGCTACGAGTATAAGGCTCAATGTGTTCTTTAGCAAATTGTTTTGCTTGTTGGTAAAAATCCATATTTAACCTCCTAAAAAATATCGTTTACATCTCTATAATAACAAGATTATGTTAAAATGTCTACAATTTTATCCAAACTTTTTTGTAATATCTTTTAAAAGTTTAACTAAATTTAAAAGGTAAGTATACAAATAATTTAATTTTAAAGACAAAAAAAGCAGCCTTATGGCTGCTTAGTTTTATTCTTCATCATCCCAAACATAGTCAACTACTACATAGCGTTTTGGCTCTTGGCCTTCTGAGTGGCTGGCTACATTTGGATATTTGCTGATTTCTTCGTGGGCTAGTCTTCTTTCGTAGGAGTTCATGTATTTTAAGTTCCAAGATTTTTTGCTTCTTTGAACTTTTCTTGCTGTATCTGCTGCAAGTTCTATGATTTTTTCATCCCTACGTTTTTTATAATTATTGATATCTACATTTACTCTTAGGTTATTAGACCTTGAATCAATAGATTTTCTTACTAAAAGCTCAATGGCATCTAGGGTCGATCCACCTTTTCCAATAGCAATGCCAGTATCTTCTTCAGCAACTTTTGCATCAAGTTTTATAATTGATCCTTCTAAGTTACCTATTACACTTGAGTTTTCAAAGTGCATTTCTTTTAGGATATTTTCTAAAAATTCTTTAGCCTTATAAAATTTTTCTATGTCTGTTTGTTGCTTTTTTTGGGCAAGGTTTGGTCTTGCTGCTACTTTAAAGTCACTTGCTGAATCATCGGCTTCTTCTTTTTTTATTTTAGATTCTTCAGATTGTGCTGGGTTTGACTCAAAAGTAAGTTTTGATGAGCTATCTATTACCTTGTAGGTATCTGCTATTGGTTTTTCTTTAACAAGCTTGTCTGCTTCATCTCTAAAATCTATATTTTCAATAGTTTTTGGGTTTTCAGCACTTTTTTCTTCTTGCCCTTCCCATGGGTCGTTAACTTTGATATCTAGCTTTTCATTGTTATCGATTTGGCTAATTTTTTCATCCAAATCTTTTGTTAAATCAACACCTTGGCTGTGGTAATTACTGGAGTTTTCTTCAAAACTTTTTATTTTTTGTAGTCTTTCGTATTCTCCATAGTTTTCATCATCATCTGTGATTTCATGGATGCGATCTTCAAAGTCTTGACCTTCTTTGGCGTATTCATCATAGGAATTGTGGTCATCTTCGTAGACTTCTTCGCTTTGGTAGTTAGCACGGGCTTCATCTTCGTAGTATTTGCTACGGTCTTTGATGTTATATTCTCTATCAAACTCGCCACTTGTTAGGGAATCACGTTTGATTTCATTTTCTAAATCTATCATGGCTTCATTGATATCTTCATCAAAGCTTATTCTAACTACTGCATCCTTGGCACCTAGACCTAAAAATCCACTGCTACCTGCTTCTATAACATCAATATCTACTTCTGCTCTAGTTTTACCAATTTCTGCTAGGCCTTTTCTTATAGCTTCTTCTTTATTTTTTGCTTGTTTTATTATTGACTTTCTCATTTTTTACCCCTATGTTATCCTTGGACTTGCCTAGGCTTTTTGATTGTAAAGTGCATTATAACCATAATTATAAGTCTAATTACAGAACTCATTGTATAATAAAGTGGCAGACCTGCTGGTAAGTTTCTAAACATAAAGAAATATAGGATAGGCATCATCAAAAATGTCTTATTCATACTAGCCATAGGTCCTTCAGACATTTGTGGGTTGGTTTTAATTGAAAATAATTGCACTAAAATTTGTGATACACTTGTTGCAAGTGGTAAACCAAACCAATATGGATCTTTATTTGTCAAATCACTTATCCAATAAAAATCTTTTCTAATTCCCTCAATACCTTCTGGGAATACATATTTGGTTGTATCTTGCATTACCCTAAATAAGGCAAGGATTATTAATAATTGCAAAATCATGGTAAGACATGAGGCAAGACCTGGGTTAACATTTTCCTCCCTATAAAGCTCTTGCATTTTTTGCTGCATGATTTGAGGGTCATAGGAATATTTTTTTTGGATTTCATCCATTTTTGGTTTTATTTTCCTGGTATTTTCTGCTTGTTTTTGTTGGGAAATGGTAACTGGGATAATAATAAGGCTAACAAGCAGGGTCATTAGGATAATTGAAATAGCATAAAAGCTTATATTGCTAGGTTCCACTTGACTTGCGGCCAGTGAATCATAAATCCACCTCATTAGTTTTCCTAATAAGGAAGCTAAAAAATTTATCATATTCTCTCCATTTTTCTAATAAATTCTCGTATGTAGGACTAATAGGATCATCTTACAGGGTCATATCCGCCCTTGGAAAAAGGATTACATCTTAAAATTCTCCACAAAGACATAAAAAATGCTTTAAAAAATCCATATCTTGTAAAACACTCAGTAGCATATGCTGAGCAAGAAGGATAGTATTTGCATTTTCCAAAGCCTAATTGTGGAGAAATGTAAGTTTTGTAAAAATTTATAATTTTTATAAATATTTTATTTAACATAAAAAATCTTATTCTTTTTAAAAGCAATACTCATCACATGACCAAAAGTCTTTTTTAAAGCTAGGTAGTCATAGTCTGTGACATGTTTTTTAGGGATAACTACTATATCAACCCCGTTGAGGTTTTTATAATTGTTCCTTACTATATCGCGCAGTTTCCTTTTAAGGGCATTGCGCTGGTTAGCCTTGCCGATTTTTTTGCTAATAGAAAAGCCAAATCTAGGATGGTTAAGGCCATTATTTTTAATTAATATAGTAAAGTCCCTATTATAGAAAGCATTACTTTTTTTGTAAACTTTTTGAAAGTCAGTATCTTTTCTTAAACTAAGTCGCTTTTCCATCTACGTCCTAAATTTCTAAACGTGCTTAAAAGCTAGGCAAAAGATGCCTATAATTAAGCTGTTAATCTTTTTCTATTTTTTTTACGACGAGCTTTAATCACTCTTCTTCCACCTGGAGAAGACATTCTTTTTCTAAAACCGTGATCTTTTGCTCTTTTTCTTCTATTTGGTTGATAGGTTCTTTTCATAGTTACACCTCCTACTTATAATTTTAGACTCATACTATTATATGAATAAAGGGCTATTTTGTCAAGATTATTTAGAATTTTTACGCTAGATGTATAGCTAATGTATAAGAAATGCATAGTATTTTTTATAATAATTCATTAATCCCTAAAATAGCTAAATAAATATACAATGTGGATAAGTTTTTTATGCAAGATTTTATGCACAGCTTTTTAACAGCTTTTAGCCTTGGATATTTATTAGCAAAAGTGATTGTAAAAAATCATTTATCCCCAATTATTGGGCTAAGCCAATATTAAATATAAATAATTTTAATAAATACACAGACTTATCCACATATCAACAAGTGTTTTAAAATTTACTATTCTTAAATTTAGAGTTTTCCCAAAATTTATCAACAGAATGTGGATAAGTTGTCAAAACATTCAAATTATAGTATAATTTGAGGTGTAAAACCCAGGGGAAAAGCTAAAAACTTACTTTCATAAACAAAAAGTTTGTGGAAAACTAAAATTATTATAAGCTATTCCTATAATTTTTTCTATAAAACCCTTGAAAAACAGGTGAATTTTTTATAAACAATAAGTTATCCACAATTTAATCCACAGGTGTGGATAAATAAAAAAACCTTAGCTAAGCTTTGATATATAGACTTTTTACCAATGTGGATAGATTTTCTTATGAAAGGCATGGTAATGATTAGTTTAGAATACATTACAGATGAATTAAAAAATGAAATGAAAATGAATATTGCCGATCAGTCGCAATATGATACATGGATAGACATATTAAAACCTCTAAATCTCTTTGAAAATACCCTTTATTTAGAGATACCAAAGTCAGAAATGATGTTTGTTTACGAAAAAATCTGGACACCGGCCCTCCAAGAGACCCTAGATGAGATAAATAGGGAAAATGACTATGACCTAAAGGTTGTAATAATAGCTAAAGATAGTGATAGCTATAACAGGGTCCTTGCTATGGGCAAAAATTACGAGTCTGATGGTCAGATGAGACTAAAGGAAGTAAATAAGTTTCCAAAACCAATTCTTGATCGAAATTACACCTTTGAAAATTTTGTTCAAGGTAAGTCAAATCAATATGCCCACGCTATTGCAAGTGCTGTTACCCAAGATATTATTAATGATAATCCAAGTAAAAATTATAACCCTCTATTTATATATGGAGAATCAGGTTTGGGGAAAACTCACTTAATGCAAGCTATTGCCCACAAGATTTTAGAAGAACGCGATGATTTATATGTCATGTACATATCCAGTGAACGATTTACAAATGAGCTTATAGCAAGTATCCAACCAACTAGTAAAAATAAAAACCAAAACTTAAACCAAGAGTTTAGAAATAAATATAGGTCAGCTGATATCCTTTTAATAGATGATATCCAGTTTTTATCTAATAAGGAAGGAACTCAAACCGAACTTTTCCACACTTTTAATGATCTTTACTATGCAGATAAGCAAATTGTCCTATCATCAGACCGTCCACCCCTTGAGATAAAAGACCTAGAAGATAGGTTGTTATCAAGGTTTTCATGGGGAATTACAGTAGATATTGGTAAACCTGATTTTGAAACCCGTGTGGCAATTTTACAAAAAAAATCAGATGAACTAGGGGCCTATATAGATAATGAAATCCTAACCTATATAGCAGAAAATATAGATACTAATATCAGAGACCTAGAGGGAGCCTTATCTACAGCCATCGCCTATGCCAAGGGAGATAATAGAAATGCTGTTAGCATAGAAGATGCTAAAAAGGGTGTAAATACTAGGAGTTTAAATAAGCAAAAACATGTAAATATAGATGATATCCAGCAGTTTGTAGCTGAGAGATATAATGTAAAAGTAGCAGACTTAAAGGGTAAGTCTAGGAAAAAAGATATAGTCCACCCTAGGCACATATCAATGTATCTAGCCCGTGATATCCTAGATGATAGCCTAGTTACTATTTCCAATGCTTTTGACCGTGACCACACCACAGTTATGCATGGGATAGATAAAATAAAAGATGAAATGGATTTAAATCCTGATTTTAAGGAAGAAATAGAAGGTTTAAGAAAGTCAATTACCGAGTAAAATGTGTATATCTTTGGGGATAGGCTTGTGGATAAGTTAAAATATTTATTTTTTAATTTTTCCTAAAAGTATATGTGGATAAAGTCTAAAGTTATCCTTGGCTTTTCCTAGAATGATTTTGGAAAAATTATAGCTATATTTAAACATTAGCTTAACTTATCCACATATATACACCCCCTACTACTAATACTACTAAATATATATAGTTATATGAGGAGCAACTATGAAAATTGAAGTAAAGCAAAATGAGCTAATGAATGCTATTAATATAGCAAGCAAGGCCGTAAGTAAAAATACCAATATACAAATTCATGAATTAATATACTTCGAAGCTAAGGATGATAGACTCTTACTGACTGCTTTTGATGGAGAGATAACAATCTTAACTTCTATCCCAGCCCTAGTAAAAGAAGAAGGTGAGATGGCTGTAAAGGCCAACCTATTTTCAGGTATCATTAGAAAACTACCAAATGATACTGTAAAAATAGGAATTAAAGATGGCAAGATAAATATCAAAAGTCAAAACTCAAACTTTAACCTAATTGCTTTTGAATATTTTGAAAAACAAGATTTGACCCTGCCAGATACTGATCCTATAGAAATAGCCAATGATAAATTAAAAAGATCCATCCTTCAAACAGAATTTGCAACAAGTATAGATGAAACAAAGCTTGCTCTAACAGGAATTTTGTTTGAATTAAAAGAATCTTACTTAAATATGGTAGCCCTAGATGGTTATAGGGTGGCTTTAAAGAAAAATAAGATAGACTATCCATCAGCCTTTGAAGATAGTGAATTTATCATTCCAAAAAGATCTCTTATGGAGTGGTCTAGAATAATTTCAGATGATAATACAACCTACATTTATAAAAATGAAAATGACATAGTATTTAAAAGTGAATCCACTACTATGTATTGCAGAGTAATAGATAAAAACTTTATAGATTATAGAAATATAATAAATGATATTTCAGATACATCCGTAACCCTAGATAGAAATAGCCTAGCCCGAGCTCTTGACCGTGCGCAAGTATTATCAGATCCAGGTAAGGCAAATCTTATTAGAATAGAAATAGCAGAAAATCACATGGTTATAAAATCTAACTCAGAAGTAGGGGATGTAAAAGAAGTTATAGAAACAGAACAAAGTGGTGAAGACTTAGACATTGCCTTTAATGCTCGTTACATGCAAGAAGGTGTAAAGGCCAATGAATCTGATAGGATAAAATTAACCTTTAAATCTTCCCTAAATCCTTGCCTTATCTATCCAGTAGATAGCAAGTACGAAGATGAAGAATTTACCTACCTTGTTTTACCAGTTAGACTAGCAAACTAAAAGGGAAGATTATGGAAAATTTAGATTTTGAAGCTGAGATGATAACTCTAAAAGACCTCCTAAAGGCAACTCAACTTGTGCATTCAGGGGGTCTTGCAAAACTTATTATCAAAGAAGAAGGTGTTTTATTAAATGATGAGCCTTGCTTTATCCCTGGCAAAAAATTATACAAGGGAGATAGGGTTATCTTTGATGATATAAGTATAACAATTATATAATGTGGATAAGTGAAATAGAGATTAAAAATTTTAGAAATTATCACAATCAATTTGTAAATTTTAATGATGGTATAAATATTTTTTTGGGAGACAATGCCCAGGGTAAGACTAATCTTTTAGAATCCCTCTACTACCTAGCCAATGCCACCAGCTTTAAAAAAATCCGCGATAGGGACATCATAAGTTTTGGCAAAGAAGAAATGACACTTAAGGGCCTTATTAGAAAAGATAGGTATTTTAAGAAGGTTTTGGTAGATATAGAGGATGGGGAAAAGAAAATTTGTGTAAATGGAGTAAAATATGAGAGAAACAAAGATTTAAAGGCTCTTTTTTCATTGGTCTTATTTACTCCAGAAGACCTACTAATTATAAAGGAAGGTCCAAACCTTAGGCGTGATTTGATAGATGAAATCATAATATCAATTGATTTTGCCTACAAAACCACTAAAAAAGAATATGATAAATTAATTTATCAGAGAAATAAGCTTTTAAAAAATCAAAAATCTCCTTATTTTAACCAGCAATTAGATGCTTATAATAAGGAACTTACCAAGTATGGCTTTAAGATTTATAAACGCAGGGCCAAATTTATAAAAATAATAGATCAATTTGCAAATCAATACCATAGTAAACTTTCAGCTAGCAAGGAAGATTTAAGATTAACCTATAATCCAGATATTGCTGCTAGAAGCTATGAAGATTACTATAATAAATTTATAAGTGCAAGAAATGATGACCTAAGATATATGACCACCCAAAGAGGAGTTCATAAGGATGAGATAGACATATCCATAAATGATAGGCTAATCAAAAACTTTGGATCTCAAGGCCAGCAAAGGTCAGCCATTTTAAATATCAAACTTGCCCAAGTAAAACTAATAATGGAAGTGACAGGTGAAAAATCTGTCATTTTGTTTGATGATGTTTTCTCAGAACTAGATGAAAAAAGATCGCACTTTCTTTTAGAAAATCTAGCGGGCTTTCAGACAATAATTACAGCTACCAACACCAAATCCTTGGACATGGTAGATAAGTCAAACATTAAAAAAATTGCAGCAGGCAAGATTTTAAATGCTTGATAAGAAAGGAAAAATATGACAGAAACTAATTATGATGCCGGTAATATCAAGGTCTTAGAAGGACTTGAACCTGTTCGACTAAGACCTGGTATGTATATCGGTTCAACAAGCGAGAAGGGTCTTCACCACTTAGTTTATGAAGTAGTAGATAACTCAGTGGATGAGGCTCTTGCAGGTCGTTGTGATTACATAAAAGTAACTGTATCAGCAGATAATATAATAAGTGTAGAAGATGATGGATCAGGAATCCCAGTAAAAGAACACCCACAAACTGGCAAATCTACTTTAGAAACTGTTTTAACAGTCCTTCACGCTGGGGGAAAATTTGACTCATCTGCCTACCAATTTTCAGGTGGTCTACACGGGGTAGGTGTTTCAGTAGTAAATGCTCTTTCAGAATATTTAATAGCTGAAGTAAAAAGAGATGGCCACATTTATAGAATGAGCTTTGAACGTGGTGTGGCTACAAGTGACCTTGAAATAGTAGGTGATACCAAAGAAACTGGAACAACCATTACCTTTAAACCAGATAGCGAAATCTTTGAAACAACTGAGTTTGATAAGAAAACTCTAGAACGTAGATTCCGTGAAATGGCATTTTTAAACTCTGGTGTACAAATTATCTTTGAAGATGAACGCGATGGCTACAATCAAACCTTTAAATACGATGGTGGGGTTAGAGAATTTGTTGAGTACTTAAACCGCAACAAAGATCCAATTATGACTACCATCCCACACTTTATAGGAAGCCAAGAAGATACAGAAATAGAAATTGCCTTCCAATACACAGACTCCTACAGTGAAAATATTTTAACCTTTGCTAATAATATCTTAACTCCAGAAGGTGGGACCCACCTATCAGGATTTAGGTCAGCCCTAACCCGTGGAGTAAATGATTATGCCCGTAAATATAAATTCTTAAAAGAAAACGAAGATAATCTCCAAGGAGAAGATGTCCGTGAGGGTATGACAGCCATAGTTTCTGTAAAAATTTCTGAACCACAATTTGAGGGACAAACCAAGGCAAAACTTGGTAACTCAGAAGTAAGGGGAGCTGTGGATACATTTTTCTCTAAAAAATTAGAAGCCTTTTTAGAAGAAAACCCAAAAGTTGCATCAACTATCTTAGATAAGGCCCTATCTTCCAGAAGAGCCAGAGAAGCTGCAAGAAAAGCAAGGGACTTAACTCGCAAAAGATCTATTTTAGATAGCGCAACTCTTCCAGGAAAACTTGCTGACTGCCAATCAACAGATATAAATGAAAATGAAATCTTTATCGTCGAAGGTAACTCAGCTGGTGGTTCTGCCAAGGGTGGCCGTGATAATAGAATCCAAGCTATACTTCCCCTAAGAGGAAAAATCTTAAATGTAGAAAAAGCAAAATTAGATAGGATTTTAAACTCAGAAGAGATTAAGGCGATGATAACAGCCTTTGGTACAGGTATAGGTAAAGACTTTGATAGATCAAAATTAAGATACGGCAAAATCATCATCATGACAGATGCCGATGTCGATGGTGCCCACATCCGTACCCTACTTTTAACATTTTTCTATAGATATATGAGAGAATTAGTAGATGAAGGCCACATTTACGTTGCTCAACCACCCCTATATAAAATCAGCCACGGAAAAACTGAACGTTATGTGTATTCAGATAATGAACGTGATAAAGTTCTAAAAGACCTTGATGGGGCAAATTATAAAATTAACCGTTATAAGGGTCTTGGGGAAATGAATGCAGAACAACTTTGGGAAACTACTATGAATCCTGATAATAGAGTACTCTTAAGGGTAAATGCAGATGCTGATTCAACAAGCACAGATGATACCTTTAGCCTACTTATGGGAGAAAAAGTAGAACCAAGACGTGAATTTATAGAAGAAAACGCCAAATACGTAACTAATATCGACGTATAGGAGGCAAGATGATAGAAATAAATAATGAACATAATATTATAAATGTTGACCTAGAAGATAAGATGAAGGATGCCTACCTAGATTATTCTATGTCAGTTATAGTTTCCCGTGCCCTGCCAGATGTGCGCGATGGACTAAAACCAGTTCATAGAAGAATTCTTTATGGTATGGAAGGCCTAGGTCTTGATCCAAATAAACCAACTAGAAAATCAGCCAGAGTTGTTGGGGAAGTAATGGGTAAATATCACCCTCACGGTGACTCTGCAATCTATGATGCCCTAGTAAGACTTGCTCAAGATTTCTCAACTAGATATCCTCTAGCCCAAGGCCAAGGTAACTTTGGTTCAGTAGATGGGGATGACCCTGCTGCTATGCGTTATACAGAAGTACGTATGAGCAAGATTGCCAAAGAAATGCTACGCGATATCAACAAAGATACCGTAGATTTTATGCCAAACTTCGATGAAGAAGAAAAAGAACCAGTAGTATTGCCATCTAGATTTCCAAATCTTTTAGTAAATGGATCTAGTGGGATAGCTGTAGGTATGGCAACAAATATGGCACCTCATAACCTAAATGAGTCCATAGATGCATCCATTGCTTACATGAAAAATCCTGAAATCTCAATTGAAGAATTAAATGAAATTATAAAAGGACCAGACTTTCCAACAGGGGCAAAAATCCTTGGTAGAAAAGGGATTAAGGATGCCTATAAAACAGGTCGTGGAAAAGTAAAAATACGTGGTATTGCAGAAATAGAACCCTTTAAGAAAAATCGTGAGAGGATAATAGTCACAGAAATTCCTTATCAGGTAAATAAGGCAAGGCTAATAGAAAAAATTGCTGATCTTGTAAAAGATAAGAGGATAGACGGTATTTCTGATATCAGAGATGAATCTGATAGAAAGGGAATGAGAATCGTAATAGAGATTAAACGCGATTCAAATGCAAATATCGTTTTAAATAACCTTTATAAATATACCCAATTAGAAACAACCTTTGGTATTATAAACCTAGCCTTAGTTGATGGTATTCCACAAGTTTTAACCTTAAAAGAACTTATAAAATACTACATCGACCACCAAAAGGATGTTGTAACTCGTAGAACTCAATTTGACCTAGACCGTGCCAAGGCTCGTAAACACATAGTAGAAGGTTTAATAATTGCTATTGATAATATCGATGAGATTATTAAAATCATTCGTTCATCCTATGATGATGATCAAATTAAGGGGATATTCCTAGAAAGATTTGGTCTAACAGACCTACAGTCCCAAGCTATCCTAGATATGAGATTAAAACGCTTATCAGGTCTAGAAATCGAAAAGCTAAATGCTGAAAACAAAGAGCTTGAAGAAACTATTAACTACCTTGTAGGTATACTAGAATCAGAAGATAAACTTATCGAATTAATCGAAGAAGAACTTTTAGAAATTAAAGAAAAATACGGTGATGCTCGTCGTACTAAAATTGTAGCTGATGAAGGGGATATAGATATCGAGGAGCTAATTGAAGAAGAAGATATCTTAATTACTCTAACTAATGATGGTTACATCAAACGCCTACCAGTAGATACCTATAAGGTACAAAATCGTGGAGGCAAGGGTATTTCAGCAGCAAATACCAAAGAAGATGACTTTATCAAGCGCATCATGACAACAAACACCCATGAAGATTTACTATTCTTTACCTCCTTTGGTAGAGTTTACAGTCTAAAGGGTTATGAAATCCCAGAAGGCTCACGTACTAGCCGAGGACAAGCGATAATTAATATCTTATCCCTAAATTCTGGTGAAAAAATCACAGAAATCATGCCACTTTCTGTTTTAAGTGATGATGATCAGATAGTACTTCAAACAAAATATGGTAAAATTAAGAAAACTGATGCAAATAACTTTACATCTATCCAAAGAAATGGAATCATAGCCATAGGTCTAGAAGAGGGAGATAAGCTAATATCTGCCCGTCATATAGAAAAAGAAGAAGAGCTAATAATCTCAACCAAGGGTGGTATGACTATCCAATTTAATACAGAAGATGTAAGAAGTATGGGCCGTCAAGCTCGTGGTGTTCGTGCTATAAAACTAAATGAAGATGATGAAGTAGTAGCAATGAATATCAAAGGGGATGAAACCTACCTATTAGTAGTAACAGAAAATGGTTTTGGTAAAAAAACTTCTTTTAATAACTTTAGCAACCAAAATAGAGGTGGAAAAGGAATCAGATGCCACAAGGTTACAGAAAAAACAGGTTGTGTAGTAGACACCCTTCCAGTAGACTTAGACGATGATGTATTGATGGTATCCCTAAATGGTGATATGATTAGAATCAAAGCAAAAGACATATCAACCACAGGTAGAAATACCATGGGAGTCACCCTTAAAAATCTGAAAGATGAATCAGATAAAATCGTATCAGTTGCTAAATATGATGCTAGTTTAGGAGTGGAAGTAGAGGAAGAAAATGTTTGATAAAAAAATTGAGAAAGCAGATGATATCCAAACCATAAAACTAATCGGCGATTTAGATGTATATTCTGAAGATGAATTTAAAAGTTTTATAGAAGAAGAAATAGATCCTAATAAAGATATAACCATTGACTTAAAAGAGCTTGATTACCTTGACTCAACAGGACTTGGTATGTTTATGAACATCTATAAGATGGTAAATGACAATGATAAAAAAATAAAAGTCATTAATGCTAAGGATAATATTGAAAAACTATTTAGAATTACTGATTTAACAGATCTATTTGATATGGAGTAGAAAATGGAAAAAATCAGCATAACAATCCCACCAAAGAAACTTTATATAAAATCAATCAGACTTTTTACTGCATCTCTTGCCAGTGACCTAGGTTTTAATATAGAAGAAATAGAAGATTTAAGAGTAGTTGTTAGCGAAGCTATCAACTACAAATTATCTGACACTGATGTAACAATTGAGTTTTTACCAGCAGAAAAAAATCTGGAAATTAAAGTCCTAGGTAAGGATAAGTCTCTAGATGAGCGTGCGTTAAAAATGCGTGATTTGATTTTAAAAGAACTAGCAGATGAAGTTGAAATAGACGATGGAGCAATCAAAATCATAAAAAGGGCTATATAATGACAGCTAAAAAACAGCCAGATAAAAATGATAAAGAATATAAAGAAGAGATAAAAAGAAAGTTTGAAGAATATTATGAAACACGTGATATAAAATTGCGTGATGAGCTTATAGAAGAGCACATGTATATTGTAGATATTTTATCAAATAAGTACGTAGGTAAGGGTATAGAAAAAGAAGACCTCTACCAAGTAGCAAGTCTAGGTTTAATCTATGCAGTAGAAAGATTTGACCCAAGTAAGGGCTATGAATTTTCTTCTTTTGCAACTCCAACAATTATGGGAGAGTTAAAACGCTACTTTAGAGATAAGGGTTGGGTAATAAGAGTTCCAAGACGTATCCAAAACCTTTATAAAAAAATAAATAATGCCAAAAAAGTGTTGCCTCAAGAACTACAAAGAACTCCAACAGTAAAAGATATAGCAGATTACCTAGGAGAAGATGAGGAAACCATACTAGAAACCATGGAAGCAAGTAAAGTATATGCTCCACAAAGTCTTGATATGAAATACCAAGTTCAAAAGGGAGAAAATTCCATAGACCTTGCTGATATGATAGGCGAAGAAGATAGAAACTTTGATTCAGTAGAATTATCAGATCTTATAGATAAATCTACTGCAAGGCTAAATGACCTAGAAAAAGAGATTTTGCAACTAAGATACTATGAGGGCCGCACCCAAATAGATATAGCAGAAACTTTAGATATTAGTCAAATGACTGTTTCAAGAATAGAAAAGAAAATACTCCAAAAATTTACTCTAGAACTAGAGAAAATGGAAAGCATGTAGTCCACGGCCCAGCCGTGGATTTTTATATTTATTTCTTATCAAAAATTTAACTATCGTTTATTAAATGTTTGTAAGGGGTAAAATTGATAATAAGTATCAGATGCGCAAATTAAAAATCAGGAGGACATATGCAAACTTTAGATAGATATGAACTTTTTATAGATGGCGAGTGGGTAAAACCAGAAAGCGATCAATATATTGACATCATTAGCCCATCAACAGGCGAAAAACTTGGTGAATTTGCAGCAGCAAATGACAAAGACGTAGACAAGGCAGTAGCAGCAGCCAGAAAAGCCTTTGAAGGCGAATATGGTTCATGGAATAAAGAGCAAAGAGTACAACTACTTTTAGATATAGCAGCAAAAATTGATGAAAATAGAGAATATTTAGCAAAACTAGAATCAATGGATAATGGTAAACCAATCCGTGAAACATTAAATGCAGATATCCCTCTAGTAGCTGACCACTTTAAATACTTTGCAGCAGTACTTAGAGCAGATGAAGATGAAATTACAAAACTAGGTGGTAGATTTGTTTCAATTAGAAAACGTGAACCATACGGAGTAGTAGGACAAATGATTCCTTGGAACTTCCCACTACTAATGGCAGCTTGGAAACTAGCTCCAGCAATAGCAGGAGGAAATACTGTAGTAATCTCTCCATCAAGCCATACTTCACTTTCTATCCTAGAACTAATGAGATTAATCGAAGATGTAGTACCAAATGGAGTTATTAACCTTGTAACAGGAAAAGGATCAGTAACAGGAGAATACCTCCAACACCACCCAGGCTTTGATAAACTTGCCTTTACAGGATCAACAGCAGTTGGCCGTCACATAGCAGTATCAGCAGCTGAAGCCCTAATCCCAGTTACCCTAGAACTAGGTGGAAAATCAGCTCACGTAATATTTGATGATTGCGATATGGAAAAAGCAATCGAGGGAGCCCAACTTGGTATCCTATTTAACCAAGGAGAAGTATGCTCAGCAGGATCTAGATTATTCGTTCAAGAAACAATCTATGATGAATTTGTAGAAAAACTAGTAAAAGCCTTTGAAAATGTAAAAGTAGGCGACCCACTAGACCCAGAAACACAAATGGGTGCCTTAAGAGATAAGCAAAGATTTGAAGTACTAGAAGAATTTATCGAAAAAGCAAAAGCAGGCGGTGGACAAGTCCTAACAGGTGGTCACCCACTAACAGAAAATGGCCTAGACAAAGGAGCCTTCTTTGCACCAACCATTCTTGCAAACGTGCCAGCAGATAATGATGCAGTCCAAGAAGAAATCTTTGGCCCAGTAGTAGTAGTAGAAAAATTCACAGACGAAGAAGATGTAATCAAAAAAGCCAACGACAGCAAATACGGTCTAGCAGGCGGTATCTACTCAAATGATATCTACAGAATCATGAAAGTAGCAAATGGTGTAAGAACAGGAAGAGTGTGGGTAAACACCTACAACCAATTCCCAGCAGGCTCATCATTCGGTGGCTACAAAGAATCAGGAATCGGCCGTGAAACAGACAAACTAGCCCTAGATGCCTACACCCAAGTTAAAAACATCATGATCGATGGATCCCAAGATAAAATGGGTATGTTCTAGGATAAATAATAAATAAAAAAAATCAGACTTCAATTGAGGTCTGATTTTTTTATATGATTTTCTACCCATTTTAATAAGTCATTTTCAGTCAAATTTGAACTTGCAATTCCCATTACTACATCAATTAGCTCATCTTGGCTATATGATAAGGGATAATTATTAGCATCTAATAAGATAACTAAACAGTGAGCGCCTATTCTCTTGTTTCCATCAACGAATGGATGATTCATAACTAAAGAATAGCACAGATGAACTGCCTTTCTTACCACTCCATCGTATAGGTCTTTACCGTCAAAAGTTTGATAAGGACTATTAATAGATAGATCTAGCAATTCATTGTCTCTAATATTATTATCCCCACCATATTGCTCTACAAGGAGTTTGTGGAGTAAAATTATCTCTTCTTTACTAAATTTTTTCATTCTGCTAATTTCTTATAAGCTTCATCATTAATTTTGCTATATTTTTCATGTAATTTCATGATTTCTTCTTGCGTAAGAAAATCATCATCATTATTTTGATTAAATTCATGAACTACATACTTTGGAGCATTGTTTTTCATAATAACTGCAGATCCCATTTCATCAACCAATCTAGCGACTTTGGAAAAATTTTGGTTTGCTTCTGTAATAGAAACCATAGTTCTTGTATCTATTTTCATATTTAGCCTCCTTATTTAGGATATATTATACCTACTTATAATCCTAAAGCGAATTTTGAGAGGCATTTCACCTATGCTATAATAAATAGGAAAAGAGGTGGAATTTTGAATCAGAGAGAGCAAAAGCAAAAAAATTGTAGAAGATTTCATATGAGTTACTAAGTTAAGGTTTAGCTATTTCTATAGATAAAATAGAAATATTAAATTACTTAGATAAAATGGGAATAAAATATAATTATTTTTCAAATTATGTTTAAATCATTATAGATATAAATCAGTTACAATCTCATGTGAGATGAATGTTAAAATATAAAAATTATTTGAACTTGAGTTAAAGAAATCATCAAATTTCTTAGAAATAAAAGAGGCTCCATTCAAGAAAGGTTACGGCATGTATGAAACAAACCTTGTTTTCTATTGAAGGCTTGAGTTAGTAAATCAGAAAAAGAGTAAAGATTAGTATATTAACCTAACAGAAATGTCCAGACTCTGCAATAATTATTTTATCCGATAAAATGGATGAAGAATGGAAATCCCAAGAAGTTGTTATTTAAGAAATGTAGATGATGACTTATGGATTCGAGCATATAGGTTTGATAATATTTATGAGTTTCCGTTAGACTCAGAGTTTACTTTTATAAAAAATGAAATAAATTAATAGTGACTAGGTCTGCTAATAAACCAACTTTTATACGGTTGAAATCGACTAATCTAAATACAAATAAACATATATAGTTACAATAAGGGAGTGGATGGTATGAATGAAAACAATATGGAAGTACCAAAAGTATTTATATCTTATTCTCATGATAATAAAGATCATATAGAATGGGTAAAAGATTTATCTACAAAACTACGTAGCCATGGAGTAGATGTAATTTTAGATCAGTGGGATTTAGAAATCGGTAAAGATTTAAGATTTTTTATGGAAAATGGATTAGATGAGACAACATATGTGATTTGCATTTGCTCAGAACTATATGTAAAAAAAGCAAATGAAGGTAATGGAGGTGTTGGATACGAAACCACAATCATATCTAGCGATTTATTAAAAAATACGAAAATAGATTACATACTACCAATCATAAAAAATAATCAGACTGATAAAAAAACCCCCATATTTCTATCTAATAAACTTTATATAGATTTTGATCAAGATAAATATTACGATAATTATTTAAAATTAATAAGAAGAATTTTTAACAGAAATGATAAAGAGAAACCTTCAATAGGAAAAAATCCATTTAATAAAGGTTTACATCCAAGAATTTCTGAAGAAGTGAGCATTAGAACAGATATTGATAAAAGCAAATATTCAACAAGTAATAAAGTAGGAATCGTCAAATTTGATTATAATAATAATAGTGGGGTTTTTAGTATAGGAGAGGGTTCATTTTTATTCCAAACTAAATGGAGTTCTGCATCTAATACTTCTATTCATGTATATAGTGATTTAGTAGATAAAATAGGATTTTTAGATGAAGTTTATGAATTTCCTGAAGTGGACGAACTAGTTATGTTCGATTATACAAGTAGATCAAGAACTATTAATATTGGTGAAATTATTATTTTTCAGAATAATTATGGGAACTTCTTAGCTATAAAAATATTAGATATAAAATCAAAGTCGCATGGATCAAATAAAAATTATTTAAAATTTGAATATAAAATTTATAGTTTTTAAACATTAACGTAAAATATAAAAACTAAAAAATCAGTTAGATTATATAAATTTAATGAGAGAATTTATATGTGAATTTCTGATGACATAATTCAATAATAATTATGGATAGAGATATACATCTACTTTTGACAGTTAGAGTAAGTTTTTCCGAAAATTCATTGGCAAAATACAAAATTTCTCTCTGAATGCTTGCTAGAAACGACTTCAAAAATATTACTAATATATCTAATCAACAAACTTTTGAAGAAAATAAAATGTGGCTCAACGAAGAGGTTAATTCTCAAAGTTAGTAAAAGAAACCCCTTAAAAATAAAAAACCTATAATTACTTCTAAAAATGTAATTGATTTTGAGAAGTTAATTGTTAATGTAGCTAATGAGGTTAAAAAAAACAATATTTATAAATTAGAATTTTAAGGGAGAGCAATAAGCACTTAAAAACGAATATATTGAATATACGCCCATTTTCATCCGATGATGTCGAGGACACATTCGAAATTTACTCAAACAAAGATGTTTGCAAGTACCTACTAGAGGATGCTTGGGAATATGAAAATAAAAGTGAAGAGTTTAATAAAAAAATAAATAATAATAAGTTAGGAGAGAATTCCCAATTGCATTTAGCAGTGTTACTAGATGATAAAGTAATTGGAGATATATCAATATGGTATACCGGTATGAAATAAACATTTGAAATAGGATTTGTTTTTAATTCAAACTTTTCTGGAAAAAGTTATGCAAAAGAATCAGTAAAAGCAGTTGTTAAAGAGATGTTTGAAAAATCTAATATTCATAGAATACAAGCGAATTTGAATGCTCGAAACCTATCTTCTGCTAAATTATGCAAAAATGTAGGAATGAGACGAGAAGCTCATTTTATTAAGGATTATTGGAACAAAGGTGAATGGACGGATAGTTATGTATAAGGGATGCTGATTACAGATATAACTAATTAGTTTGTTTGATAAATCATAGTTTAATATACTAGCAAATCCACCTGAAAGAATAAAAAGCTGTATCTACAAGTATTGATATTGCTATATGATTTACACCTTGTAGTAGAAACTCCCTTACAGAAACTTACATATCTCTTAGAAAACTGGAAAATGAGTCTAATAAAATCTGCATTTTGAAATCAATGTTAAAAAATAATGGGATTATAATTAAGATAATGATTGACGTGTATGGTGTAAAGTATCATGTAATCATACAATGGATTATTTGATACTTTGCACTAATGCTAGTAAGACCCATAGGAATCCTATGGGTTTATTTTTTATCTATTAAGTTCTTTTCTAACACTCTGATCAAAGGCATCTATTATCATCTTATAAACTTCATCCCAATCTTCTTCATTATTGACATCGTATTTGTTCATGTCTATTTTGATTTTTGGGGAGTAGCTGTAGTCTTCATACCATTTTTGGTATTCTGTGTGTAAAAGCTTGAAGTAGGCTAGGTCTTTTTGGCCTTTTTTAGTATTTTTATCAATTTGTTCAAAGGCTCTTCCGCGTTTGGCTAGGTTTTCTAAAAATTTGTCAAAACTTATGTCTAGATATACTAAGAGATCTGGGGCTTTTTTGGGCATATCTTCTATTTCTTCTAGCATATTGTCTAAAAGGTCCTTATAAACGTCGTACTCTACTTGGGTGATATTACCCTCCATGAGATTTATCCTTGTAAATAGTTCATCTTCGTAGATGCTGCGGTCTAGGATGTTTTTGTTGTTTTTTAGAGCCTTTTTTATTAATTTAAATCTTTCGTTTAAAAAATATATTTGAAGTAAAAATGCATATTTTTCTTTGTTATTGTAATAGAGGGGTAGGATGGGATTATCATCTACTGGTTCTATCATTAGGTCTGTATTAAGCTTATCTGCAAGTCTTGCTGATACTGTGGACTTGCCTGCTGCAATCATTCCAGCTAAAACTATCACTGCCATAGGTCTCCTTGTTTTAAATATTTTGCTAAATATTTTTGATTAAAATTTTATTTTGGTAATCAATTTTTGTTTGGTAATTAAATGTTATTTAATAATTTACTTTATTACTTCGTTTATTGGAGGGCTGCTTTAAGGGGGTTCCGATACCCCCTCCAAAGCACCCTCCAAGCCACCCCGCAAACTTAACCCCTAAACGGCCCCTGCGCGGGGTGCGTTTTTTGGTAGGAATCGCTTTGCGATGTCCGTTTTTAAGGGAAAATATAGGCTTTTTCAAAAGCTTACAAAATAATAAAAAAGAATTCGCGAAGCGAACTTCTACTGATTATTGCTCTCCGCAGGAGCAGAGGGGGTAAAATGGGTCGGGGGTCTGGGGAAGGGCCAGAGGGGCCTCTGCAGCCCCTACGGCCCTGCTCCCCAGAATTCGAAGTAATAAATTAAATTAGTAATTTATTTTAATACTAAGCAAATTTTTAATAATTAAATTTGTTTACTAGAATAATTATTGACGATTATTTAATCATTATTTAAATTTTGGAGGGTCTTCCATTAGCCGGACGGGCTAGTTTCAAACCACCCCGCAAACTTCACCCCTAAACGGCCCCTGCGGGGAGCGTTTTTGTTAGGAATTGGCTTTGCCATTTCCTTTTTAAAAGAAAGAGGTAGGGTTTTCTCAAAATCCTTTTTTGTTTTAATCTTTATTTAGCGCTATGGTTTACTATACCATTTTTAAGAGATTTTAGATTTTTTTCGATTTATAATTTTTCTACAGATTTTTAGATAATAAAAAATCCCCTCTATTATATATAGAGGAGATTGGTGTTTTTTCCCTAATTTTCTTCTGTTTTTTCTCCTGGATACATGGTTGATGCTCCCGGGAACATATTTCCTAGTTCTTCAAATATTAGTCCTATATCGCCTGTTCCTGTTTCTTCAAGTCTTTCTAGAGCTCTGGTATAGGCTATGTCTATATCTTCGTTGGTCATTTGGTTTACACTTGCTGGGCTAAATTCGTAATATTGAACTAGGGTAGATTTTATGGCATCATAGTCTGTTTGACTTGATCCATATTTTTTAATTTTATTTTTTTTGCTTGTAGCTGTTGATTCTTGATTGCTAGTTGCTGGTTGACTATCACTATCTGTTTGCTTATCTGTTTCTACTTCTTCTTCGTCTTCTCCAAAAAGTATTTCTCCAGCTTTTGCTACATAGTCTTCGTAGTATAAGTCTATATCATTTTCGTAAGCTTCATGGAAGGCATCTTGGACTGTTTTATCATCTATTGCCCATACATCATAGGATGGATAGCCCATATCTATCATTAGTTGTCTTTCGTGATCAAACATTCCTTTATAGTCGCCTTCTTCTGCAGCTTCTTGGTTGTATCTATTTTCTATAGAATCTAGCGGGAATTTGTTTGATAATTCAGGATAGCTTTTGCCTAAGTTTTGGAAAACAAAGTCTTTGGCATCCCAATATCCTGTTTCTTCACTTAATTCGTTAGCATTTTTAATTAGTTCTTCTAGGTCACTATCGGTTAAGTTTTTTACAAGGGTTGGGGAAAATTCTCCTATATCTACAATCATATCACGCCATGTAGTTAAATCATCGGCATTTTTTGTTGTTTCTTCTTTAGTTTCTTTTTCCTTTGTTTTTTCATCATTATCTGCTACTACATCTTTTTCTACCGGACCGTCTAGGGCTTGGGAGATGGTTTCTTCTGTAACAGCATTATCCTTATTGGCATCTTGGCTGCATGCACTTAAGCTAAGAACTAGTCCTAGGGCTAGTATAATTTTTTTATTTGTCATAAGGGCCTCCTTGATTGCTTTTATTTTACTATATTTCGCTAATTTTGAATAGCTAAAAGGCCAATTGTAACTAAATTTTAACTATTGTAGCTGAGGAATCTGGAAAAATTTACAAAATTTGTAACCTTTTTGTTGCAATTACCAAAAAAATAGATTATAATAAGGTCAGTGATTAAAAACAGACAGATAATTTGTAATAATATTGTAATATAAAGTGAGGAAGAATGATGAAAAATATAAAAAATAAAATTAATAAGACATTGTTACTTGCCTCAACATTATTTGTATCCACTGCTGTTACTACAGCTGATAAATCATATGCTGATGAGGGGTATGACCTAAATGTTGAACCGAGCAAGTCGACTAATTTAGACAATTACGAAACCGAAACAGATGAAAATTTAGAAGCAACAAACGAAAATTCTAAAGCTAATTCTAGCGAAACTATCAACTACGATAATCAAGCTTTACCTACCGATGAATCTATCGACCAAACCCAAAGCCTTACACCACAAGAAGATACCATAGAATTTAAAGATACAGATTCTATTAAATTAGAAGCTGATTTTGAAGTTGAATTAAATCCGCAAGAAGAAAAAATAGAAGAAGAAGTACAAACTCCATCTAGCGAGAACTTAGATGATGTAATCTACTATGATAACACTAACCTAGATGACGCTTTAAAAGATGATTATACACCAGCTTATAGCGAAGAATCTAGCAAAACAAGTGAAACATCAACTGAAAATAAGCAACCAGCAGCAGAAAAAACAGTAGAAAAAAATACAAATAAATCTGATCAAACTAAAGAGCAAGAAGAAGCTGACCTTAACCAAACAAATTACTATGCTCCAAAAGGAACAGGATACTTTGTTTATGAGGGAGATTCTACAAAATATTACGAAGATAACAAACTTGTAAAAGGTTCAAATGTTATCGTAAAAGACAAATTTTATGAAATTGATAAAGACGGCAATGCAACAAACCCAAAAACTCTTTGGGGTCGTATTGGCGAAAATATCTACTACATGAACGAAGAGGGCAGCCTAACAAAGGGTATAGCTCAAATTAAAGATAAAAAATATTATTTTAATAACAACGGTGAATTACAAAGAAACAAAAGAATTGTAACAAACGAATCTCACTACGAACTAGGCAATGATGGATCAATGACTGCTCCAACAAATAGCTGGGTTACAATCAACAATAGCAAATACTACAACGACAATGACGGTAAATTATTAAAAGGTGTTGCAAGAATTGGCAACAAATCATACTACTTTGATGAAAAAGGAACCCTTACTCCAAATAAAAAACTTTTAGCTGGTGATAAGTATTACCTAGTAGACCAAAATGGTCTAGCAACCAACCAAGCAAATAGTTGGTTTAACCTTGGTGGATATACATATAGATCAGGTAATGATGGAAAAATCGTAAAAGGTGCACAAAACATAAACAACAACCTTTACGTATTTGATGGTGCAGGTAAACTAGCTCAAAACACATCATCTATTTCTGCTGGTAAATTTTACAAATCAGACTCAAAAGGTCTAGCAACAGTTGTAAAAAACTCTTGGGTAGAGCTTGATGGCAAAAAATACCACACCAACGAAGCAGGATATGTAAAAGAAGGTGTTTGGAAAATAGATAATAACTACTACTACTTTACAGCAAATGGGCTAACACCAAACCAAACTGTAACTCAAAAGGGAGTAGTATATACAGTAGATGCTAATGGTATAGCGACAAAAGAAGATAACGTCCTTCCTGGAGAAAAAAATCTTGATAAGGTAATTGAATGGATGTTCACTGCAAGAGATAAAAAAATGACCTATAATATGGGAGCTGGCAGAAACTCTGCAACACAAGCAGACTGTTCATCAGCAGTTTATAGAGCTCTTATCCATGGTGGTTTCTTAAATAAAGATACTTGGGTAGGAAATACAGAAACCTTATTCCAAATGGGAGCAAAAGGTACTGTTATGTATGAAATTAGCGAAAGTGAACGCCAATACGGAGATATTTTCGTAGCAGGTACACCAGGTGGATCTATGGGAGCTGCAGGACACACAGGCTTTATCCTAAATCCACATGAAGATACTATCATCCACATGACCTATGGTAAAAATGGTGTTGCAGTTACACCTAGAAAAGGCTACATGGGAGATAGCAGAGGTCTGCCTGTAAAATATTATAGACTTGTAGGTGCAAACTCTAATGGTACTTATATAAATAGAAAATAATATAAATTTTTTAACACTCTAAGATTTCTTAGGGTGTTTTTTTGTGAGCAAAATTAAATTTTTACTTCGTTTTAAGTATAAATTTTTAGAAAATTAGCTTAAAAAAATTTATATTTTCCTAAAAAATGTATAAAATGATCCAAATGTTTTACTTAAAGAGAAAAGAAGTACAAATTTTATCAAAGATTGAAATTTCAAAGTTCTATTTTACATCATTATAATAAAGAATAGTGGAATAATTTGCATCGGTTATATTAAAATATAGGAATATTAATGCCTTTAAGAATAAATATACATCAATACTTATAAAAAATAATAAAAGCTATTGACAAAGCCTATGAATTGTCATAAAATAACTGGTAACAAAAAATAATGGAGGATAAGTATAGTGAAAATGAAAAAAGTTTTCTCTTCACTAATGGCTTTAGGATTGGCAACAACCCTAGCAGCTTGTGGAGGAAATACAGATTCAGCTACAACTTCTACAGATTCTACTGAAGAAAATAAAGCAGAAGAAACAACAGATGAAAAAGTAGATGAAAATGCTGATGATAAAACAGAAGAAAATAAAGAAGACGATAAAACAGCAGAAAACGCTGAAGGCGAAGAAGATGCTGCAAGCCAAGCAGAACTAGAAAATTTCGAAGCGCAAACAAGTGACGACACTCTTGTAATAGGTAGTCCAGAATTTTCTGGTGATTTCTTTGAAGGTTGGCAAAACTCCGCATACGACGTAACAATCAGAAAATTACTAGGTATCGAAGGATCTAACGGTTTTAAAACAATGATCGTTGATGAAAATGGAGAATGGCTTGCAAACTCAGCAGTACTAGAAGGTGAACCAGAAACAACAGATAACGAAGATGGTTCAAAAACCTATACCTTTAAAATCAAACCGGGTTTAAAATGGTCTGATGGAGAAGAATTGACATCTGATGACTATATCTTCTATTCATTACTATTTACTCACCCAGAATTTATGCCTTTAACAGGATCAGTAAACCCAGGGGATTTATTTGGTAAGGGCAATGAAGCTTACCACTCAGGTGAGTCTGATACCTTTGAAGCAGTAGAAAAAGTTGATGATCACACATTCAAATATACAATTGATGCTGAACAACTTCCTTACTACTACGAAAAATACCTAGCATCTAGATCAGCATTCCCAATGCATGCAGTTACTGAAAACCTAGCAGTAAGTGAAGATGGTAAAAAACTAGTGGCTAAAGATGGTTATCAACCAAGTGATGAAGAAGTTCAAAAATATAAAGATTCTGTTCAAGAACAAATCGATAGGGCAAACGAAGAGTTTAAAGAAGTAGAAGATCAAGCATCAGAAGAAGAAAAAGCTGCTCATGAAGAACAAATAGCAGGTCTTCAAGAAAAACTTGACGGAGACGTTGACCCTACAGAACAACTTATCGAACAAGCTATGCTAAATGTATATAACGAATACAGAACAGCACCAAGTGTAGTTGCAGGACCATACAAATTTGATGAATATAATAACAATATGGTTAAACTTTCTCTAAACCCTGAATACCAAGGTAACTTTAGAGGAGAAAAAGCTACAATTCCAAACATCATCGTTCAATATGTAAACCAAAATATCGCTGTTGACTTACTAGAAAATGGTGATATAGACGTATGGCAACAAGAATCTGAAGGTGGCAAAATCGATAAGATGAAGGCAGCAGCAGATGCAGGAAAAATCAATATAAACACATTTGAAAGAAATGGTTACGGCTCACTTAACTTCTTAACAGACAGAGGAACAACTCAATATAAAGAAGTACGTCAAGCTATCGCTCACTTAATGGATAGAAACACATTCGTTCAATCATACGCAGGTGGATACGGGGTAGTAACAAACGGAGCTTATGGTCTTAGCCAATGGATGTACCAAGATAGAGGAGCTGACCTAGAAGGTAAATTAACAAACTATCAATTAAACATTGATACAGCTAACGAATTACTTGACAATTCACCATACAAATTTGAAGCAGATGGAAAAACTCCATGGGACCGTACAAAAGCTGAAGAAGCATTTAATGCTGATGCAGATGGATTTGACTACTATAGATACGATGAAAACGGTGAAAAACTTGTTGTAAACCAATATGGTTCAGAAGAATCACCAATAACAAGCTTAATGAACAGCCAACTTCCAGTAAATGCAAAACAAGCTGGTATGGAATATAACGTCACAGCTGGATCATTCCCAACCCTTCAAGAGTACTATGTATTCCCAGAAGAAGATGCAGAATATACAGCATTCTCAATGGGACAAACATTCGATGAAGTATATGACCCATGGGCTCAATACCACTCAGAGGGTAATGACAACAAATCTAGAACAAACGATCCAAAGGTAGATGAGTTGACAGTTAAATTACGTCAAACTCCACCAGAAGAAAGAGAACAATATCTAGATAACTGGGAAGAATTCCAAATTTGGTACAATGATTACCTACCACAAATCCCACTTTACTCAAACCTATACCACACAGGTTACACAACAAGGGTAGAAGGATTTGAACTAAATACACCATCATGGGGTATCGAAGACCAAATCAATGGTGTTTCACTAAAATAGTCAAATAACATTAAAACTAAATTAGCTCACAGTAGTGAGCTTTTTTAGTTTAAATTTACATATATATTATCTATAATAAAATTATTATAAAATTGACTGTATAAATATATAAAAATATATACCTTGTTTTTTCTTTTTATTTTGCCTAAAAATGGGTGTTTTTAGTGGAAAAATGGGTCTTTTTTATTGACAAATAATCCCTGTTATATTAATATATTATTTATAAAATTGTTATTTTGGAAGTTTTTATCAATTTTTACTAACCCCTTATAGTCTATATTTAATGGGTGGGTTAATAAATTTATTTTCAATTATTTAAGAAATTTCTTTATATAACAATAGAGAAAGGAAAGTTATGTTTCGTTATATAGTAAAAAGAATTTTAAGTATGATTCCAACAGCCTTAATAATTTCTATAATGATTTTTATTTTTTCTAAAGCCATGCCTGGTGATCCTATTCAAGCTATGATGCCTCAAGGAACAGCTATGACCAAGGCCCAAGAAGAACAATTATATAAAAACTTATCAGAAAGATATGGGCTTGATAAATCATATCCAGAACAATATGTAAGATGGCTGGGTAGAACATTAAAAGGTGACTTTGGGGAATCACTTAGAGTAAAAAAACCGGTAAGAGATCACTTAAGAGAGCCTTTAAAAAATACTATCTATTTAAATATAGGTTCTACAATCTTATCTTTTGTTTTATCAATCCTTATAGGTATAAGGTCGGCTACTCATAGGGGTGGAGTTTTTGATAAGACCTTCCAGACTCTAACCTTAATTGGTATGTCTGTTCCTATATTTTTTATAGCCCTACTTTTAATTTATTTCTTTGCCTTTAAATTAGGTTGGTTACCTCCAAATGGTATGCCACGTGAAAACACTTTTGGCCAATGGGTAAGATATTTAACCTTGCCAACTATAGCACTAACTATAGGTTCTCTTGCATCCTTATCAAGATATGTAAGAAATTCTATGCTAGATGCCCTAAACCAAGATTATATTAGGACTGCGAGAAGTAAGGGTCTAAAAGAAAAAACTGTTATTTACTCACACGCTTTTAGAAATGCCCTTATTCCAGTAGTTACTGCTCTTACTTGGGCCGTGCTTGGAATGTTTTCAGGATCTGCAATTACAGAACGTATTTTTGCTTACAGAGGTATAGGAAATGAACTTATAACTGCTGTTATTGCTCAAGACTATAACGTAATTTTAGCTTTATCAATGTTTTATGCCATACTAACACTTTTAGGCAACTTGATAATGGATATAGCCTATGCGCTAGTAGATCCAAGAGTTAAATTGGAAGCTTAAGAGGTATAGGATGAATAAAACTTTTAATAAATCACTAAAATCATATACTAGATTTTTAAAATCATACCTACGCAGGGGTTTTACTTTTGCAGGTGATGTGCCAAATTTAGAAAATGAAGATAGAATACCAGAAGATGAAAGATTAGATGCTGACATAAGAGAAAATCTCAACAATCCAAATTCAAATGTCGGTGCTGGTCCTGATCCTTCTAGGGAAAATGAAAATTTAAGAGAAGAAGCAATTCTTTCTCCAGGAAAAGTTGCAGTTAAAAACTTCTTTAGAAATCCACTTGGAGTTATTGGCTTAATACTTTTTATAGCTATTATTTTAATAGTTTTTGTAGGATCAGCTATCCTACCATTTAACCAATATTATTCTCAAGGTAACCTAACAAATGTTGCTCCGGGTGGAGCTTATATGAATTATCCAAAAGAGATGGAAAAAGAGGGCACTCAAAAAATCTCAATTGGTAATACTTTTGCAGTAGGCCTTACTAAAGAAGATAATGTTTATGTTTGGGGATCAGATAACGAAGATAAAGTATTAACTATCCCTGAAGATGTAAAAAAAGGACTTAAAGGCAAAAAAGTAACCGATGTTGCAGCAGGAGATAGACATATCTTAGTTGCTACAGATGATAATCAAATCTATGGTTGGGGAAACAATTCTTTCGAACAAACAAAGATGCCTCCAATGCAAGAAAACCAAATTAAAACTGAAGGTATAGAAAAACTTGGAGCTGGTGTTCAATATTCTGTTGTCCTTACAAAAGCAAAAAATCTTGTAGTTTGGGGATCAACCATGGCCAGCCGCCTAAACTTAATTCCATCAGAGGTACAAGGAAAAGTAGAAGATTTTGATACATCACCAATCAATATGCTAGTAGCAAAAACTGATGGTACTGTACAATTACTCGGTGTCCTTGGTGCAGAAAACCAAACAACTATGCCAAAAGAACTTACAGATGGATCTGTTTTTGTAAAAAAAGTTGCCCTTACTAGTTCATCTGCAGCAGCTCTTGATGATAAAGGAAAACTTTATGTTTGGGGTCCAAGCAGAGATGGAATATCTGGATCAAATGTTCCAGAATTTGAAGCACCAATTGTAGATATCCAAGGTGGAGATACAACCTTTACTGCCCTAGATGAAAACGGCAAGATTTATTCATGGGGTAAGGATAACTACGGAGAATTAAAAACTCCAAATGGAGAATTTGAACAAATATATGCATCTTACTTTAACCAATATGCAGTAGGAAAAGAAGGAAATATAGAAACTTGGGGACTAAATGGTTTTAGATTTGGTTCAGATGATCAAGGTCGTGATATATTTACAAGATTAATTCACGGTGGTCGTATGACAATGATTATTTCTTTAATTTCTACAATTATCCAAATAGTTCTTGGTGTATTAATTGGTATGATTTCAGGTTTTGCAGGTGGACGTGTGGATAATATTTTAATGAGAATATCTGAAATTATTTCATCATTCCCATTTTATCCAATGCTGATATCACTTTCTGCCTTATTACCACCAGGAGCTAGCCAAACTCAAAGAATTACCATGGTAATGGTGCTTTTAGGACTATTAGGATGGACAAGTTTAGCTCGTTTAGTACGTGGACAAATCCTTGCAGAGCGTGAACGTGATTATATTACAGCAGCTCGTGCACTAGGTGTAAAAGATTCTCAAATAATGATCAAGCACATATTACCAAATATTCTTTCTATAGTAATTGTAAATGCTACCTTAGGTTATGCAGGCAACTTACTAACAGAATCAGGTTTATCATTTTTAGGTTTTGGTGTTCAAGAGCCAACTCCTTCATGGGGTAATATGCTATCAGCAGCCCAAAGCTCAGATGTACTAAATATTTACTGGTGGAGATGGGTATTCCCAGCCCTTGCAGTATTTTTAGTATCATTTTCTGTAAACTTAATTGGTGATGCTATAAGAGATGCCATAGACCCTAGAGCAAATGAGAGATAGAGGAAAATAATGAGTTTATTAGAAATTAACAACCTCCACACATATTTCTCCACAAGAAAAGGCCTCATCAAAGCTGTAAATGGAGTTTCCTTTACAGTTGATGAGGGTAAAACCCTAGGTCTTGTAGGAGAGTCTGGTTCAGGTAAAAGTCAAACTGCTATGAGTATTTTGCAACTATTTGAGCCAAACCAAAAAATATATAACGGAGAAATCATATATAAGGGTGAGAACTTAGTAAATTATAATAGAAGTCAAATGGAAAAAATTAGAGGAAATGATATATCTATGATTTTCCAAGAGCCAATGAGTTCTCTAAACCCGGTCTTTACAGTAGAAAGACAAATTTCAGAAGTTTTGATGCTTCATAGAAATATGAACAAAGAGCAAGCGGCAAAAAGATGTGAAGAACTATTAGCTTCTGTAAAAATCCCAAACCCACATGTAGTTGCTAAACAATATCCTTTTGAACTTTCAGGTGGGATGAACCAAAGGGTAATGATTGCTATGGCACTTGCTTGCGAGCCAAAATTATTAATCGCTGATGAGCCAACAACAGCTCTTGATGTAACTATCCAAGCGCAAATTTTAAGGTTGATGAATGATTTAAAACATAGACTTAATACTTCTATTTTATTTATCACCCACGACCTTGGAGTTATCAACCAAATGGCAGATGAAGTTGCAGTTATGTATTCTGGTCAAATTGTAGAACAATCACCAGTAGAATTTATCTTTAAACACGATATCACTGACTACAACCATCCATATACAGTAGCACTTTTAAACTCCATCCCATCAATAACTAGCGACAAAAACCAAAGACTAGATATAATTCCAGGATCTGTACCACACCCACTAAATCTACCAAAGGGATGTAAATTTGCAGATAGATGTAAGTTTGCTACAGAAAAATGTGTAAATGAAATGCCAGAACTAGTATCAGTTAATGAACACCAAAGAATAAGATGTCATTATCCAAATAGAAAGGAAAGAGAAGATGGAAAATACTAATGATAAAAAGGTCTTATTTAAGATAAGAAACCTTAAAAAATATTTCCCTCTTAAGAAAAAAGGTCTTTTTAATAAGGGCCCAGGCTCATATGTTCATGCCAACGAATCAATTTCTATTGACATCTATGAGGGTGAAACACTAGGGCTAGTAGGAGAGTCCGGATGTGGTAAATCTACATTTGGTAGAACACTTTTACAAATCTATGACCAAACAGAGGGGACAACCCTATATTACGGTAAAACTTTAGAAGATGTAGCTCCAGCATATATGGGAACTATGATAAAAAATATTCCTAGCCAATTTCCAAGCTATGCAACTGCAAACGATGAGCTAAATGCTATCTATAATGATCTAGAAAATGCTACAGATGATGAAGCCCGTGCAGCAGCCAATGAAAAAGCTATGTTTAAACGCCGTGAGATAGAAGAAAAATATCTAAATATGATAAGAATTGCCGGAGGACTTTTAGTAAGTGAAGATTTAAATAAAGTCCAATCTTTATTAGATGACTACTACAAAAGCCTAAAAGAGCGTGCAAAAGTTATCAATGACATAGAAGTTTTTGAGCAAAAACTTCAAATGAGATCTAGACAATGGGATGAGTATTACGACCACCGTGATAACGACCCAAGATACAAAGAATTAATTGCAAAAAGAGCTGAACTTTCAAAAGTAGTAGGCGAAAAATATAACAATATCGAAGCCTATAGAGATACTCTAAAAGATAAAGAAGGCTTTGAAGAATTAGAAAGTCAAAGAGATAATGGTATTGATTTATCAGAACTAAATGATGATGAAATGCGTGAGATGAGAAAAGACCTACAAATGATATTCCAAGACCCATATGGATCCCTAGATACCAAAATGACAGTTGGAAATATCATCGGTGAGGGTGTGCTTGGCCATGATTTATTTAAATCAAGAAAAGATGATGGATACAATGAATATATCCAAGAAACTATGGAAAAATGTGGTCTTGCTCCATACTTTTTACACAGATATCCTCACCAATTCTCAGGTGGACAAAGGCAAAGAATCGGTATTGCAAGAGCTCTTGCCCTAAAACCAAGTTTTATAGTTTGTGATGAGGCAGTATCTGCCCTTGACGTATCAATCCAATCTCAAATTATAAACTTATTACAAGACTTAAAAGATCAAAACAACCTAACCTACTTATTTATCACCCACGACCTTTCAGTTGTAAAATACATTTCTGACCGTATCGGGGTAATGTATCTAGGAGTTTTGGTAGAACTTGCAAGTACAGAGCAAATATTTGACAATCCTTCCCACCCATATACCCAAGCCCTATTACAAGCAATCCCTAGAACAGACGTGGACCAAGGCCAAGAACTGCAAACAATCGAGGGAGATATTCCTTCAGCAGTAAATCCTCCAACAGGATGTCGTTTCCACACCAGATGCCAATATGCTATGGATATATGTAAAACTTACCAACCACAATTAAAAGACTATGGTAACGGCCACTATGTAGCCTGCCACTTGATGGAAGTAAGTGAAGAAGAAAAGCAAAAAGCTTATGAAAAAAATCAAGCTTTAAAAAATAAAGAAGAGCACGATTTAGAAGAAATGAGTGCTCTATGAAAAAACCCATAGATAGATTTAGCGGCAAAAACGCGGATGAAATCTATGAAAAAGAAAACTTGCTAGATGAAGATAATCTAGAAAAAGATGATAGGCTAGCAATGTTTCTAGCAGCGATGAAGGTATTTTTACCAGGCTTATTAATAGTCATAGTGCCTTTGTTGTTAGTTGCAATACTATTATAAAAAGAAAGATGAGATGTTAATCTCATCTTTTTTTGGTTATAAATAGAAAGGATAATATATTATACATAATTAAATAAAAGGAGTAAAAGGTGTTTAAAATTAATAATTTTATAGATAATGATGACATAATGATAACTGACCAGAAAGGAGCTTTCAGGGTTGCAGAATATAAAAGAGATTTATCAGTGACCAAAGAAACTGCTCAAAAAGAATATTATGCCGCTCAAATGGGTGTTAGGCTTAAACAACTAGTTTGTGATTTATCAGTAAATTCAGTTACCCTCCAACAAGGAGCTATGCAATGGATGGTTGGTGATGTAAATGCTGGTACAGGTATCAAGGGAGTGGGAGATTTTTTTAGCAAAAGCCTAAGATCATCTGTAACCAATGAATCTGCCATAAAACCAGAGTACCACGGAACAGGCATGGTTGTTTTAGAGCCTACATATAAATACATAATCCTACTTGATGTGGCAAATTGGAATGGAGGTATGGTTTTAGAAGATGGATATTTCTTAGCTTGCGAATCATCCTTGCAACATAAAACTGTAGCTAGATCTTCAATTTCATCAACAGTTGCAGGTGGAGAAGGTTTATTTAATCTAGGTTTATCTGGAGAGGGAGTAGTAGCCCTAGAGTCTCCAGTAGCTCGCAACGAGCTAATAGAAGTAGAATTAGAAGATGATGAATTAAGAATAGACGGGTCTTTTGCAGTAGCTTGGTCCTCATCCCTTAAATTTACTGTAGAACGTACAACCAAGTCATTAATAGGATCTGCAGCTAGTGGCGAAGGTCTTGTAAATGTATATAGGGGAACTGGCAAAGTTTTAATGGCTCCTGTAGATTTATAACTAAAAAATTATTTTAAAAATGCTTGGTTTTTTATGGATTTCACATATCCAATGATAAAAATATAGGAGAAACAATGGGAACATTAGAAAGAATAGAAAAGAACTTAAAGGACTTTGCTTCCTTTACCGCAAGCCCAGAACAAGGGTGTTCTAGGCTAGCATTTTCAAAAGAAGTTAAACAAGGTGGGAGAGAGCTAAAAGAACTAATGGAAGATGCAAATCTTACAGTTTTTGAAGATGGAGTAGGCAATATTTTTGGGACAAGAAGGGGAAAAGATTCCAAAAAATCAGCCATCCTTTGTGGGTCCCACTATGATTCTGTTTTTAATGGTGGTAATTTTGATGGTATAGCTGGTGTTATGGCAGCTATTGAAATTGCAAAATTGCTTGATGAAAATGATATAAGCTTAGATAGAGATTATATAGTTGCAGCCTTTATGGATGAGGAAGGAACAAGGTTTGGTAATGGTTGCTTTGGATCTAGGGCCATAGTAGGTGAAGTAGATGATGATGAGATTAATAATTTTACCGATAGGGATGGTATTTCTATCCGTAAGGCCATGACCTCCTATGACCTAAACCCGGATGATATCAAATCGGTTATATGGGATAAGGACCGCATAGGAGCTTTTTTAGAGCTTCACATAGAGCAAGGACCGGTCCTAGATCAAAAGAATATTGATCTTGGTATTGTAAATGGGATTGTGGGTGTTGAAAGATATATGATTACAGTAAAAGGTCGAGCTGACCATGCTGGAACCACCCCTATGGATATGAGAAAAGATGCTGTTGATATTGCAGCCAAGCTTATTTCTAAACTTCCTGACTTTGCCAACGAGGCAGGTGGTGGGACTGTTGCAACAACTGGCCTTATCAATGTAAAGCCAGGTGGGATGAATATAGTTGCATCAGAAGTTGAATTTTCTGTTGATATTAGGTCAATTGATAAGGATGTGGTAAGTGAAGTTTATAGCAAAATTGCAAGTCTTTTAGACCAATTGACTAAAGAAGTAGGTGCATCCTGGGAAGCTCAAAAGACTTTGGATGTAGATGTTACTATGATGGATAAATACTTGATTGATAAGTTGGTGGAATATGCCAATGATAGGGGATATTCTAACATTACTATGCCATCAGGAGCAGGCCACGATGCTATGATATTAGGCAAGTACAAACCTACTGCCATGGTCTTTGTCCCAAGTGTAAATGGTAGAAGTCACAGTCCAGAAGAATTTACACCATATGAATATTTTGAAAAAGCAATCAATGTCCTATACGATTTGATAGTAAATCTAAACTAAAGTTTCTTAGTTAAAGAGTCCTATAAATAAGTCATCTAGCAGAATCTGTAGCCAGGAGAAAAGTTTTAATGGCTCCTGTGGACTTATAGCTTATCTTTGGGTATCTATATTGTAGTAAAGGAGTATGATATGGATTTAAAAATAAAAGATATATGGAATAAAAATGGGCATTTGGCAATAGATCATTGGGGAGCGTTAAAAAGTGAACCCCTAGATGCTGACCTTACCAGTGTAGAAAATTTTAAAGAATTTCTAATCGGCCAATACGGCTGGGATGAGAAAACTGCAGAAGAAGAATTAAAGTGGTTTTCTGATTTTTCTAGAAGCTTTGAAAGTGAATAAATAAAAAATCGCTAAGAATAAAAACTTAGCGATTTTTTTGTTTTAGTTAAAAATACCCATAAAGAAGTCACCTAAGAGGGCTGAGATTAAAAATGTTCCTATGATTACAAAAATAGAAACTATTACTCCCTTTATCCCAACTGACTTAAATGCTCCCCAGTCCTTACCGATTATGACACCTGCATAGGCTAGGATTGGTGTAATCACTGCATTCATATTTAGATTATCAACACTTGTTATAACAAAATCAGATATTGGTGAAATTGGGCTTGAAACAAGGATTGCAATAATTGATATCCAAAGTACCGCTGAAACTTTTTTAAGGGGTACTACATAAGATAAAAAGTATCCTACAACAGTTATAGCTGATAAAACTAAGATACCAGGCAGTGAATTGCCCAGGCTCTCATAGCCTACCATATTTGAAACAGTACAAGCTATTATTGTAAAAAATAGGGCTATTAATATGGATGGAAAATCAGTTTTAAACTTCTGCATTTTTTCCTCCTCTTAGTTTATCAAGTCTCTTATATAGAAATTCTGTAATAGGTAGTCCTAAAAATATTCCAAGTGGCAGAGCAATTACACTAGAAATTAGGTTTGAAAGCCCAGCAAAGGCTGCCATTTCTGCCTCAAATTGTGGATAATTTGCAATTAGTGCAGAAAGTCCCGCAGTCATCATAGATGCAGATCCTGCTCCAGTACCCATGGCTGCGGCCTGCGGACTTACAATTCCTAGAGAAATAGTAATTGATGTAATGATACTTAAAATTATTGGACCTAAGATAGTTCCTATAATATAAACAGCCATTACACCCCTAAATTCTGGAGATTGGGCGCCGTAAGTATCTTGGATAAGACCGACATTTGATTCCCTACTTAGGGCATGGCACATCCCGATAGATTCTCTTTTTAAACCAAGAAGCATAGCAATTGGTAGAGAAATAAGAATTGTACCAAGGTTACCAAAGTTTTGTAAAACAAGGGCAAGACCTGCTTCTTTTATAGCTTCTAGTTGAGATCCACTAGCTACTCCAAGTTTTGCAATTAAAATTGCAAGCATAATACTCATCATGGAGTTTGCAGCAGGAGCTTCTTTTTCTGTTAAAGTTTTAATTGGGGACATATAAACGGCAAATGATAAAATCATTGCCCAAATCAGGGGAGAAAATACTATTGTTATTCCCCCTATATTTAAGTTTTTTGGACCGATTAGGATGCTTATTATAGCCAAAATCAGGACTGTAATATGCATACCTAGGTCATCTTTTATTTTAAATTTGTGCATAAATATTTTCCTATTTTAAAATTTCAAAGGCAGAAGATATAAAGGCTGCAACTCCCTTATAGAATAGGGACTCATCTAGGTTAAACTTAGAGTTGTGGTTTGGATAGCAAACCCCATCTGAGTGTTCTGTTAGGTTTGATAAAAACATAAAGCAGCCTGGTACTTCTTTTTGATAAAAGGCCATATCTTCTCCACCCATAACTGGTTTTCTAAGTTCAAAAACATCTTCTGGTAGGATATCACTAACAATATTTCTAATTTGACCAGTAAATTCTGGGTCATTATTTAAAACTGGGTAAAATCTTTCGTAATTTACATCAGCAGATCCGCCATAAGTTTTTGCAATGCCTTCTGAAATTTCAATTACTCTTTTTTCTACAATATCCCTTACGTCTTCGCTAAGAGATCTGGCTGTTCCCATCATTTCTACCTTATCTGGGATGATGTTTTGAGTAAAGCCACCGTTGATTTTGCAAACTGAAACTAGGGCAGAATCAACTGGAGCAATCTCTCTTGAAATAATTTTTTGTAAACCAAGTAATATCTCTCCAGAAATAACTATTGGGTCAATAGCTAGATGTGGGCTTGCCCCGTGGCCGCCTTTGCCATTTACTTCTATAGTAAACTTATCCATAGCAGCCATCATTTCGTTATCTTTAAAGGCAATAGATCCACGTGGGATTTCTGCTAGGTGGCCTCCGTGCATACCGATTATAAAGTCAACTTTTGGGTTTTCTAAAACTCCTTCTTCAATCATTGGTTTTGCACCACCTGGAATTTCCTCACCCGGTTGGAAGATAAATTTAACAGATCCTTTTAACTTATCCTTGTTTTCATTTAAAATTTTTGCAGCAGTTAAAGCAATAGCTGTGTGAGAATCATGCCCACAAGCGTGCATTTTACCTGGATGAGTAGATGCAAATTCTAGTCCGGTTTCTTCTGCAACAGGTAGTGCATCCATATCAGCTCTAATAGCAAGACATTTACCACGTTCACTTCCTTCTATAAGAACAGATAAGCCGTTACCATTTACGTATTCTTTGTAGCTTAAGCCAAAGTCATCTAGCTTTGATTTTACATAGGCAACAGTTTTTGGTAATTCCAGTTCCAATTCAGGAATTTTATGTAGTTCGCGTCTCATTTCTATACAAAGATCTTCATTAGCCTTTGCAAGTTCTATGTAGTCCATAATAACCTCCTATAAATAAAACTATAGTTAAATTATAAGTATTGGTAATTTTTTTGTCAAATATTTTAATTAAGTAAAACTTTTATAAAAAATTAATATTAATAGGAAAACGATGTTTAAAGTAAAACTTACTGGGTATTATATTAATAAGAAAATATATTTTCAACTAGAAAGATAGGAGGATAGTCCAATGGGAACAGAAGAAAAATTTGACCTATATTTTAAGCCAGAATGTCCATTTAGCTTGAAGGTGTTAAACTTTTTTAAAGACAATAACATCACAAACTTCCAATCTTATAACATAAAAGATGCGACTTGTGGAGCAGAAAATACTCGTAAATTAGAAGAAGTCGGAGGCAAGGTACAAGTACCATGTATTGTTATAGATGGAGAAGCAATGTACGAATCTGACGATATAATTGAATACGCGAAAGAAAACTTTCTTTAATAAAAATATTAGATATTGAAATAAATATAGCTTTCGCTTTGAAACTTTGAGAGAAAAAGTGAGTATAAGACTCCAGTTTCAAAATTTGCTTATAATAAGAGTAATTAAAGAAATTTACTTTTAAATTAACTACTAAACCTAAGTTTTTAAGACTAATGGCAATAATTTTTTTAAAATCGCAAACACGTGTAACAGACTAGACGGTTGTAAAAATTTTATTTAAAATTAGTTTTATCACAAACTTGGGTTTTTTATTTGTATTTTTGAACAAAAAAACAAGCCCCCTAAGGCCTGTTCTTATCTTTTAGTCCATAACTTCGTAATTTATATCATCAATTACTTCATTTTTTTCCTTTTCCATTACATAGTCAGGAATCATTTTGTTTGCGATAGCGAATAATACAGTCATCACAAGGGCATCATCAAACCATCCTAAAAACGGAATGGCATCTACTACAACATCTGCAGGCAATACTGCATAAGCAATTGCAACTGCTACTGCGATTTTTGCTGGGATTGGTGTATTTTTATTTTTTAAAGCTTTAAAAAAAGCTGGAATTGAAGTTCTAAGTCTGTTAAATTTGTTCATTGAAACCCCTTTCTTAAAATAGGTTTTAACAAAATTCATTTATACTTATATTATACTTGATAATATTAAAAGTCAAGTTGATTATTATTAAATTTACTTATTTAATTAGGATTTAGTATAATATAAGTGCAGGAGAAGATTAATATGGAAGAAATGATTAGAATTTATTTAGATAGTAATGATGATTACAAAAATTATATAAACCACATTTTTAAATATGTTAAAAATATCGAATTTGTTATTTTAGATGATAGTTATATTTTTAGCCCAATTATTATGGAATATTTGAAGAAAAATAATTTGAGAGCAAAAAATGTAAATTCTTGGATGGGAACTAAGTCAGGATCTAGAAAAAACCTATTGTATCGTTTTGATTCAAATTCTGAATTTAAAAATATTTTATTGAAATTGGAAAATTTTTTTATTATTAATAAAAAGGAAATTTCAAAAAATACTTATAGTTGTACTATAGAGGATACTGATTGGGGACACGCTGATATTGCTTTTTTTGATGAAAATAACGAAGTAATATCTTATGTTACGGCCCATGAAGGAGATATATTTGTAAATGAGAAATATATTTATGATTTTTCTCAGTTTATCTTAGATAAGAATGTATCATATTATTTTGGCTTATGAATAAAATTGGATTAGTAGAGACTATTTCAGGAGAAAAATATGGGAATTAGATATAGAAAAAGTATAAATCTCGGCAAGGGATTTAGAATAAATATGAGTAAGACTGGCCCAGGGTTTTCTTGGGGAGGCAAGGGTTTTAGGATTACCCGTACTGCCAATGGGAATATCAGAGGGTCAGCTTACATACCGGGAACAGGGATTGGCTATCAAAAAGATTTTGGAAATCCCCACAAAAAAATAACTGGCAATAAAAATAAACCTGCTAAAGGTAAAAACGAATCCAAAGACTCTATCTTTTATAAAAGTGATATAGGCAGTATCCACTCATCAGACATGGCAGATGTGCTTGCAGCAACTAATAAAAACCGCACCTATAAATATACGGCCATTGCTCTTATAATAATCGGCCTACTTTTAATAATTGTAAATCCTCTTTTTGCAATTTTGGCAGTTTTGGGAGTTATTTTGGCTATTTATAACAAGAATAATCAAACCATTAGCCTAGATTACGAATTAAGTGATGATGCCAAAGAAGAACTAGAAGTAACTAATGATTTACTAAAAGGTATTATGGAATCAGATGCTGTGTGGCTGGTAAATGAGCTAGAAGAAGCTAGGGCTGGTGATGAAGAGCGAATGAGAATTATCGATCGCACACCAATTAATTTTTATAAGGGTACAGATGAAGCCATAGAGGCAAATGTAGATACCTACACCCTAGATGCAGGGAAGCTTAAGCTGATATTTTTACCAGATGCTATTTTTATCAAGCAAAATGGTAAGCTAGCTGCAGTAAGCTTTAAAGAAATAGATATAAATCTTGCAACAGCCTTATTTTTAGAAGATAGCAAAATTCCAAATGATGCTACAGTCCTAGGCAAAACCTATGCCCACACCAACAAGGATGGCAGTCCAGATAAAAGATATAAGGACAATCCCGAAATGACTTTAGTAGAATATGGAGTTCTTTCTATATTTAATCACCCTGGTCTAGAGCTTTTAATTGTATTTTCAGATACAGTTTTGGATGGAGAATAAATTTGAATTTATATTTGAAATCAGTAGCAGTAGGGATAAATTGATCAGACCGTCTACGAAGTAGGCACAAACTACAATTTCACTATTCTTTGTGTTAAATGGATTGGTTTCAATATATTAGAGTCTACTTTACTAAATAAGAAGCTAGGCTATTACAATAAAAATAAAAAGTAAAGCAAAATCAAGAAACAAAACTTAATTTCTATGTAGGAGATATTTTTCTTTCACCAATAAATATTTGAACTATTTATTTGAATACCTAAATTAATAAATTTAATTGATAAAAATCGAGTTTTTCTTTTTTTATCTAAAGAATAGAATAGTGTATAAGTTACTATCCCCATACTGGTAACAGGAAGGGGGTGTGTCCAGCATGAAGGATCTACTCATAGACCTACTCTATTCTTTGACAGTTTCTATCATGGCAGGTGTACTTAGTCCCTACATCTGCAAATGGTTAGATGGAAGCGATGATAAAGATAGTAACTAGCCTAATAAAAAAAGACTGGAGCGGCAACTCCAGTCTTTTTGTGTGTCCAACATAATTGAACTCTATTCTTTTAGTCACTCACATTATACTAACATTAATGTTATATTACAAGATAGATTGGTATCTTACAATGGTTATTTGATATAATTAAGCTAATACATAAGTTTAAAGCTATTAGATAATAGTTTTTTAAATAGTTCTAGAGCTAATAAAGATAATGCTAAAACAGAGCTTGTATAGAAAGTTAATTAATAACCTAAAATTCCTGAAGCTAAAGAAAAAATAAACCAATATAAGATGATAAACTGACAGAAGATCTTAAAAACGTGGATTAGATTTCAGTATTTATGCAAATAGTTATTCTCTTTTAATCGATTAAGTGTGTTAGATTAATAATTAAATGTTATAAATCTAACAAACTGGGTAGATACTTTTATGTAGAACAATTTAATAGTTACTGGAATATAACGAAAGGAGAAAGTTTTGGAAAGAAAGAAAAATTTTAGTTTAAAACTTATGTCATTGCTCATGTCAATTGTATTCGTATTTGAATTCATTGTGTTAGCATTGCCTTCTACATCAAGAGCAGACTCTGAAGAATCAGTTATTAAAGAAAGTGGAGTTTCATATGAAGAGTCATCAAATTTACCACACGCAAATTTGTATAACGATCGTGTAATAAATAATAAAGATGGCGTACAGATGTATAGTCTAACCCGCCCTAATAGTATTGAAGATTATAAAAAATTAGGATATAGCAATTTTCAATATAGTGACTGGTCTGGTGATAAATATGTTTTAAGTACAAGAGCAAAAAGAGTAGGAAAAGCTATTGTAACTGGTGCGTTATCACGTATAATACCAAGCGCACAAGTAAGGGATTTAATGCAAGTATATTCAATAGCTAGCGCAACTATTCCTCAGGATGCAGATGTTTGGATAACAGTAAATGCAAGAAACATTATGGCCCATACTCCAAAACCAGACAGTTATGAAGTGCTTATAGGGGAAGAAAGTATAGTAAAATATTATTCAGATCCAGACCTAACTAAGTTAGAAAAAACAGTACACAGGACTAATTTTGTAGGTTAGTAATTAATCTTTGACCAGAGTTATAATTTTTACTATATAATTCTGGTCAAGGCTAATTTTATACTCTGTTTATCATTTCTTATTTTCTTTATAATCAAGATAAGATAAACCAAAAATAGGAAGTGCAAGCATCCACATAAAATATGGGTAATATTTATAAGAATCCGAAACTAAAAACTCAAATAATATATATATTACAAGAATAACCGAGTGAGTAATGAGAAGTTTTTTTCTATTATTATTCATTTTATCCTCCCTGACTTCTTTTTTTATTACTTTAGAATAAACAATTCAACATCATTATATTAATAATACCCGTTTGTTAAGAACAAGACTCAACTATTTCATACGATAGCATTATTTTAAAATTCGATCCTGTAATTGAACTTAAGGAAAAATCTTTACAAGGAGAATTAACCAAAGAAAATCTAATGGAAGTTACTCTGCATCAGAAAAACCAGAGGATTTTGAGATAATAAATTCTTAAGGTTAATTAATTTACACAATAAAATGAGACTTAGGAATAAATCGAAGACTCAAACTTTCTACAAAAAAGTTAGAAATTATATTCTTACCTTTTTTTAGTATTTAAATCGCGTGATTTCAATATATAAAAATTTAAATATAATAAAAAATAGGCAAATTATCCTATACAGGAATCAAAAATATAAATACAAGGAGATTTTGTTAAGGGTGCATAAAAATTTAGATTAAAAGAATCATCATTCTTATAATGATATGTACATAGCTTTTGACCGATATATTACTTAATTGAAGAAGGTTATTAACATGATAAAAAATCTAAATTAAGAAAATTTAGTATTATATGCTGAATGTAAAAATACATATATAGAAAATCAAATTGTTATATATCTAGTATTTTCAGATACTGTTTTGGATGGTAAATAATATTTTTTTTAAAACAATAGCCTAGCTATTGTTTTTTATTTGTTCACTTAAGTGAGTTGAACGAA
>NZ_JBGMEG010000030.1:0-781 GCF_046365465.1 Anaerococcus groningensis
GATACTAAGATTAGATAAGGAAAATCAAAGGGTAATTACAAAAAACAATTCATATACTTACGACTATCTTTCTATAAACCTAGGATCTTTATCTAGGGTTAATTTCCCAACTGATTATAAGGATGTGACCTTAGTAAAACCAATCTTAAATGTAGTAAATACCAAAGATGAGATAGTAAAGCTTAGCAAGCTAAAGAAAAATCCTAAACTAAATTTTATAGGGGCAGGAGCATCTGGGATAGAGTTATCCTTATCATTTAAAGCAGCCTTTTCTAGTGCGGAGATTAGTCTAATCACAGCCCATGATATATTGCCCAACTTTAACCAAAAGGCAAGAAACCGTTTTGAAAAATTATTAGCTAATAAAGATATAAAAATAATAAAAAATGAAATAGTAAAAGAAGTTAAGGATAATAAAATCTTTACTACTAGGGCAAGCTATGATTTTGACCATGTTTTTGTTACGTCAGGTTTTCGTGGTCCAGATGTAGGATTTGATGGAGTTTTAACCATGGATAAAAATTATCTAGCAGCAGATGAAAAACTTTACCTAGCTAGTAATGTCCTTGCTATGGGGGATGTGGCTAGTATTACAAGCTATCCAAATATGCCAAAGACAGGTGTTTATGCAATCCGTGAGGCACCAATCCTTTATGAAAATCTTTTAAAACTTATAGCAGGAGAAAGAGACTTTAAATCCTATAAGCCACAAGAAAAATACCTACAAATAATCAATTGTGGTAACAAGAAAGCCTTATCCAACTACGGCAATTTTTATAGT
>NZ_JBGMEG010000031.1:0-639 GCF_046365465.1 Anaerococcus groningensis
CATCATTTACTTGTACACCCCATCCTTTAAGTCCAAATGCTGGCATAAACCAGTGGCGGATCCCACCAAAGTTTACATCTGATATTGGAATTTCATCAGCTTCACCATTGCCATTTGGATCTTCATTTTTAAACCTAACCATTAGATCATAAAATTCATCTGTAGTCTTTGGTAGATCTTTAACTCCTAGATTATCTAACCATTCTCCGTTATACCAAACTGGACCCATAATCCATTTTGATGTAGGCCCTTCGTTGATATGTGGGATAGCATAGATGTGACCATCTGTAGTAGTTATTGACTTTTTAATTTCTGGATCTTCTTCCATCAGTTTATTAAAATTTGGTGCATACTCTGGAATCAAATCTTCTAAAGGAGCTAAGAGCCCTTGGCTACCATAGTCTACTTCTGCTGCCGCATTTAAGGTATTTGGGCCACCAGCATAGATGACATCAGGTATATCGCCACTTGCAAAATCAAGATTTAATTTTGTTTTAAATTCTGATTGTGGAGGTGTTGTTATATCCATGTGAACATTTGTTTTTTCTTCATAGTCTTTTACAAAGTCCATATCATTCCACTCATTGATACCAAGACCTGGGGCTACCATGGTCATAGTAATTTTTTCATCAACTATTG
>NZ_JBGMEG010000032.1:0-912 GCF_046365465.1 Anaerococcus groningensis
CTATCTATAAAACAAAGAGAATATGTTTCCTATGCTCAAATGATAGGGGTAAATAATAAAAGCATAATGTTAAAACATATTTTTAGAAATGTTTTACCTACTTTATCTGTTGCAGTTTCTATTAATGTTGCTGGTGCAATCTTAACAGAGTCATCTCTAAGTTTTTTAGGCTTAGGAGTCAGGCAACCTGCTTCATCCTGGGGCTCTATGTTGAAGGATTCTCAACAATACTTGGGAGATCATTCTTACCTAGCATTTTTCCCAGGATTTCTTATCCTAATTACAGTTTTAGCCTTTAATATAATTGGGGATTACTTAAGAGAGGACTACTAATGGAAAAGATATTAGAAGTTAAAAATTTAAATGTAATGTTTGAAAGCAGGGGAATAAAAACTTATGCTGTAAACGGAATTTCTTTTGATATTTATGAAGATGAGAGTCTAGGTATAGTAGGAGAATCAGGCTCTGGAAAATCTGTTACTGCAAAATCTATTATTAATCTTTTGCCTAAAAATGCAATTATAAGTGGAGAAGTTATATACAAAAACGATAATCTTTTAGCCATGCCAAAAAATAAGCTAAGAGATATTAGAGGAGATGAAATATCTATGATATTTCAAGACCCTATGACTTCGTTAAATCCTTTATTTACCATAAGAACCCAGATGAAGAGATTAATTAAAATCCATAGGAAAAATTTAACTAATAAAGAAATCGAAGAGATTTCAATTAGATATTTGGACATGGTAGGCATACCTAACCCTGAAAAACGCATAAATTCATATCCTCATGAGTTTTCCGGAGGGATGAGACAAAGAGTAATGATAGCTATGAGCCTATGCTTACATCCTAGTCTAATAATAGCAGATGAACCAACCACTGCCTTAGATGTGACAATCCAAGCCCAGGTAT
>NZ_JBGMEG010000033.1:0-519 GCF_046365465.1 Anaerococcus groningensis
CCCTACGTTGGATAGATACTTTCTATACCAAAGATGGATTTGACTACCTATATTATGGACCAGAAGGATCATATTGGGTATGGAATGATGATAAAACTGTCAAAGAATATTCAGATGATGCTAAAAACTCTGATGATGTAGAAAAATACCGTGGCTACGTAACACCAGCTTATGGTATTACCGTACCTGCTTACTCAGTACCTCTAGATCCAATTGGTGGGAAAGCTGATAGCACCTTTAACGATTTTATAGAAAAAGAAACTCAAGAAAAAATCTTAGACCACGGTGAAATTATATTCCCACTAACCTATCTTACAAGTGAAGAAAACCAGGAAGTAAGTGATATAACAGTAGAGCTTGAAACATATATGAAAGAAAATGAAGCTCAGTTTATAAATGGGTCAAAAGAAATAAATGATGAAACTTGGCAAGAATACCTTGATACCATGAATAAAATCGGAGCAGAAAGATTGATAGAAATCTACCAAGCAGCCTATGATAGATGGAAAGCTATTGAAT
>NZ_JBGMEG010000034.1:0-531 GCF_046365465.1 Anaerococcus groningensis
ATATTATCTACCTAACTTTCCTTTTCTTTTTTATCTTTTATTTTCTCAATAGACCTATAAGTAAACCAGGCAAAGGGAATGGCTAATAAAGGCGCTCCTAAAAATAATATCAAGATAGGAAGCCTAAAAAGTATTTGCTCTATTAATAGTATGCTTAAGATAACTGAGATTAATTCAAATGGCGAACTAAGGGCTATTAATAAGGCTTGCTTAAAATAGTTTTTAAAAGATAAATCAAACCTGAGTAAAGTAATAGGTAAGTGGCTTGTTAATATTATAAGCAATATTAGTAAAATTAACAATATGCCTCCTAGCAGAGTATTTTCTATAACATTTTTATTTATATAATAATCATATAATAAAATAGTAAAAGCTAATAAAATAACCCATCCTACTTGGTTTGCCTTTTTGAAATTTTCTTTGTAAGTATTTTTAAATAGATAGCTTAAAATATTAGAGTCATCCTTATATAGTTTTGTGGATATAATATCAACTACTGCCAAAAAAGAAGGGAAGACACCAAGTATGATG
>NZ_JBGMEG010000035.1:0-753 GCF_046365465.1 Anaerococcus groningensis
CTTATATTTTTATCAATGATTTCTATAAAAACAGGCAAGAAAGAGATAATCTATAAATGGACCTTGGCTTTTACTGGCTTTGCAGCATTCTTTGATTTGTTAGTAAACCTACCAGCTAGTATTTCTAAAAGTGAGATAGTAGCAAATATACTAACATTAGCAAATAAATATCTGCCAGGATTTGACCTAGGATTTGGATGGATACTGCCTACTATTATTGGCTTCATTATAGGATATATAATTGATAAAAGTAAGAAAAAAAGTAAAATAAGATACACTACAGGCAAGTAGCTCTTAGGAGTAAGGCTTGCCTTTTTTGTGAGGAGAATATGAGATTAAGATTTAAACCAAACGCTATACCAGAGATGAAAGAAAATGATAGGATATTTTTCTATCCAAGGGATATGAAGGGTAAATGGAAGGAAGTTTTTAAAAATGATAATCCTATATACTTAGAAATAGGAGCAGGTAAGGGAGATTTTATAATAGAAATGGCCAAAGCAAATCCTGATATAAACTTTATAGCCCTTGAGATGAATACCAATGCCTTTGTAATAGCCAGTAGAAAAATAGAGGAAGAAGAGCTTACAAATGTTATAGGCCTGGTAGACTACGCAGAAGAGCTAACAGAAACATTTGACCTAGGAGAGATAGACCATATTTATATCAACTTTTCTACCCCATGGCCAAAAACAAAACACCATAAAAGACGCCTAAGCCATGAAAGATTTCTTGAAAGATATAAAAAAATTA
>NZ_JBGMEG010000036.1:0-1968 GCF_046365465.1 Anaerococcus groningensis
GTTTTATAGATAGTGTTTCAGCTCTCATAAGCCTTGCTACTCCCATCCAGTTAAATAAACCTATAATTATAATTATATTTTGAATACCAGGTTTTAATACTGCATTTAAAATAAGTATTAGAAAAAATGATGGTATACTCATTAAAATATCTACTATTCTCATTATAATAGCGTCTACTCTACCTCCAAAGTAACCGCTAGTTATACCAACAATACTTCCTATAATGGTTGATACAAAAACAGATAATATACCTACAGATAAAGATGCTCTAGCTCCATGTAAGGCCCTTGCAAAATAATCTCTTCCCAAGTCATCTGTACCAAATAGGTGTTCTTTTGACGGAGGGCTTAGCGCATTCAATATATCAGTATCTATCCCATTTTGTGGATAAAGATCAGCAAGTATTGCTGCAAGTATAAGTATTATAATTGTAAAAACTGCTACCTTAAATGATAGGGTTGATTGCTTAAATTTTTGTCTAAAGCTTTTCATTAGTCTACCTCACTTATTCTAGGATCGACTATCATATATAAAATATCACTTATTAAATTGCCAGCGATAAGCAGTAAAGAAGATAGCATTGTAGTTGCCATTATTAATGAATAATCATATTTAAAAATGGCATTCATTCCAAGTTGTCCTAGTCCTGGCCAACCAAAGATACTCTCTGTTATAAAAGCTCCGGATATTAAACTTGGTAATCCCATACCAATAATTGTAATAATTGGCAGTAAAGAATTCTTTAGAATACTTTTAAAAAATAATTGCGATTTTGAATATCCTTGTGCTTTCTCTGTCATTACATAATCTTGATTAAGCTCACTGATAATCTTTGATCTGATATATCTAGAAATAGTTGCTGTATCAGATATAGATAAAGTAAGAACTGGCATTATAGAGTGTTTTATTAAATCAGATGTAGTATTGACACCAAGACTTCTCATACCTATAGATGGCAACCATCCAAGCTTTAAAGAAAATATTTGTATTAGTATCATTGCAAACCAAAAGCTAGGAATGGATATACCAATATAAGATAAAAATGTAAATATTTTATCAAAAGGTCCATTCCTATTCATGGCCGATAGTATACCTATTAAAGTCCCTAATATAAGGGATAATAATAAGGCCGATCCCATTAGACCTAGAGTTTGAGGTATCCTCTCTTTTATCTGATCTGCTACTGGTCTATGATTAGAAAATGAATATCCTAAATCGCCTTTTAAAACAGATTTGACCCATCTATTATATTGAACTATATAGCTATCATTTAGTCCCATGTCTTCCCTTATTTTTTCAATATCTTCCACAGTAGATTCTGGTGTAATTAAAGCTCTAACAGGATCTCCTGGAGCTACTCTTATTAAAAGAAATGATACAATAGAGATTGTCAAAATCATTGGGATGGTTTCAACAAGTCTTTTTAAAATCATTTTCAGCATAAATTCTCCTATAAAAATTAGTAGGTAACAAGCGTTACCTACTAATTACTTTACTTTTGTGTCACTTTATTAAAATATTCTAGCATATATATCGGTGCTGGTTCAGCTTCTTCTATATTTCCAAATTCGCTATTAACCGCAATTATTGATTTTACATTTGTAGTTGAATATTGTACTGCATCATCTACTAATGTTTGTTGGATTTTCTTGTAAATCTCTTCTCTTTTATTATCATTCATTTCAGATTTTGCTTCATCAAATAATTTATCAATTTCAGGGTTTGAATATCCACTGAAGTTTTCTGGAACATCAGTAACAAATATAGATCCATAACTATCTGGATTATCACCCATAACATATCCGTTTAAAGCCATTTCAAAATCATTATTAGATGGGTCTAGTAATTTTTCTATGAAGGTTGCTCTTTCCATTGGAAGAAGTTCTAAGTTTATTCCGACTTCTTTTAACATTTCTTGGATAAGAAGTGCTTCCTTTTCAGTATCTGGACTACCAGATGTATACATT
>NZ_JBGMEG010000037.1:0-1127 GCF_046365465.1 Anaerococcus groningensis
GTGAAAAGCACCATCTATACTAGTTATTAAAAAGTGTAAGAGAGATTTCTTACACTTTTTTTATCCCCAAAACTCTTCGGCTATTTTTTGACCTTGGTCAATTTTAGCCCATTGCTCATCTATAGTTAGTTCATTTCCTCCATCACAAGATGCAAATCCACATTGGTGGGAGAGATAAAGTCTATCTTTATCAATGATTTGACTTGCTATTTCTAAAAGTTCTTTAACTCTTTTTTCATCATCTAAGCTATTTGTCTTACTAGATAAAAGACCTAAAACTACTTCATTATCCTTATTTTTAAAAGCTTTTAGAGCTTCAATAGATCCTGCACGCTCATCATCCCACTCTAGGTAGAACCTATCGTAGTTTTGTTTTTCTAAAAATAAATCTGCTATAGATTCGTAGGAACCATCACTCATAGACCTTGAGTCGTAGTTACCCCTACAGTTGCGGGTATAGACTTTTAAACCTAGTTTGTGGGCGTAGTCTATTACTTCATTATTTATTTCTATAAATTTATAGGCCAATTCTCTTTTCTCTGCCTCGGTAGAGTCAGCTGAAAAAGGACTATCCTCATTATCTTCAGCAAATAATTCCCATAGGCAGTCATCAAATTGGATAATCTTGCCACCTGCTTTTTTATAGTCATCTAAAAATTCTTTGTAAGATGTTTTTAAATCTTTTTCAAATTCGTCAATCTTACCTGCATAGTAGCCATCATCTAGTCTACCAAATAGAGAAAGTTCTCCATAGATGTGAGATGGGGAAGGGATACATTGTTTTACTTCTTTATCGCCTGCAAGCTCTTTTAATCTTTTAAAATCGTCTATAAATGGGTGGTTTTTGCCAGATAGTTTGTCGGTTAACTTTATACCTATATCTTTTCTGGTTTCGTATTTTTCTTTTTTGTCATCCTTATCTCTAAAGAAATATCCAGACTCATCGATATATCTTTTTACCCCATGTAGGCCCCAGACAAAGTCTAAGTGCCAAAGAGACTTGGAGTATTCGCCATCTGTTAGTTGGGGTAGATTGTGGTCTATTTGTGCATCTACCACCTTTTTTACTGCCTGATCTTCAGCTTCTTTATATCCATCGATGTCATCATAAAATGGATATGTAATGT
>NZ_JBGMEG010000038.1:0-1095 GCF_046365465.1 Anaerococcus groningensis
GACCTAAACTTTTTCTACCTAGGTTTCCCATCAGCAGATTTTCATTCTACTGATTACTTTGCAATAATTCCTTGGACATTTATTTATCTTTTTGGATACACCTTAGGTAAGGGTTTAAAAAACAAAAATTTCCACGGAAAATTTGGCAAAGATAATCTACTAGCAAAAATCGGCAGATACGCTATGCCAATCTACCTTGCCCATCAAATTATTTTATATCCCTTGGTTACTTTGATATACAATTTAGCAAAATAAAACTAGGAGACTTACTCCTAGTTCTTCATTTGATAATTAAAGTATATTCTAATTTTTGAAATTTTGCTTATGGAAGCAAGCAACCAAATGTCCTGGCTCTACTTCCTCTAGGGGAGGTTTTTTTTGTAAGCATAGTTCTGTTTTAAATGGACATCTACTACTAAAAGCACAGCCTATCGTTTCATTATTTGAACTTGACATATCACTTGCTATGGTTTTTAATGGCTTACTTTTATCTTTTCTAGGAACTGGTTGTAGAACAGAGTTTAATAAACCTATGGTGTAAGGATGCATAGGATTTTTGTAAATTTGATTTGATAATCCTAGCTCCATCATATTGCCCTTATATAAAACTCCAATTCTGTCAGATATATGCTCTACCATGGCTAAGTCATGGGCTATAAAAAGATAAGCAACTCCAAGGTCTTTTTGGATATCTTCTAACAAGTTTACTATTTGAGCTTGGATAGAAACATCTAAAGCTGAGATGGGTTCATCACATAAAATAAATTCAGGATCTGTTGATATGGCCCTTGCAATAGATATTCTTTGCCTTTGCCCACCAGAAAATTCTTTGGGTCTTTTTTTCATATAATCTGGCGATATACCTACCTTTTCCATCAAAAAAGCTACTCTTTCTTTAAGCTCTTTTTCTTTGTATTTTTTCTTATTAACCATAGGCTCCGATATAATTTACAAAGGTAAATCTATAGTAACATCCTCCAAAGATACGGTTGATAAATTTAGAGGCGAAATTCAAGCTATATTTCAAGACCCATTTTCATCATTAAACCCTACTCTAAATGTATATGAAATTATATCGGAGCCTATGGTTAATAA
>NZ_JBGMEG010000039.1:0-573 GCF_046365465.1 Anaerococcus groningensis
TCTACTAAAATTTATATGATTCTATAAAAGCTAAATCTTCTTTTGTTAAAGCGTATTTACTTTGATCTGTAATTATCTCTGGTCCATCTTCATGGATTATTAATTGATGTTCAAATTGGCATACATTTGATCCATCTTTAGTTTTTGCTACCCAGCCATTGTCTTCTAGTTCCATTGGCCAGTTTCCACTTGCTATCATAGGCTCAATTGTAAAAACCATTCCATTTTGTAAGCGAGGTCCACGATGAGCTTTTCCATAGTGTGGAACTTGTGGATCTTCGTGCATTTCCTTACCTATACCATGGCCTATAAAATCACGTATAACTGAAAAATCATTTTCTACTTCTGCGTATTCTTGGATGGCATGACCTATATCACCTATTCTATTGCCTACTTTTGCTTCATTTATGGCTTTGTTTAAAGATTCTAAAGTAACATCCATAAGTTTTTGGTCACGGTCTGATAATTTGCCAATAGCATATGACCAGCAAGAATCAGCTAGGCCTCCCTCATATTCGATTACGTTGTCTATAGAAACTATATCTCCTTCTTTTAAAACATAGTCTCCTGGAA